>JAJZTN010000113.1 GCA_021848885.1 Actinomycetes bacterium | reverse complement strand
CATCCGCGCTCGGAGCATGACTTCGACCCACCAGCGGGGATACCGCCAGAAGGCGTTGGCCAACATGACCGGTGCGGCGAGCAGGCTCACCACGACCGCGCAGGTCAGCCACACGGGGCTGCCGCCGTGCTTGAGCTCCTGGACGACGCGTCCCCAGAGCAGTCCGGTGAGCGCCCCTTGGGCTCCCGTGAGGGAGGCGAGCAGGAACAGGAGAGCTCCAAGCACGCCCCACGATGGACGCACCCTGAGCGCGTGCGCGATCCCGCGCGCCAGCGAGGGACCCGTGCCGACCTCGTCGACCTCCGGCCGGGGGCCGGAGCGACGGCGCGCCCCGACGCCGCCGTGGTCCGCCTCGGAGAGCTCGGCCGCGGCCATGCCCCTGGCGTCGAGGCCGTCCCCGGTGGGCAGGTCGTGGCCTTGGTCGGTGCGGCTTGAGTCCAGCAGGTCACGGAACGGTCCGGGGGCCGCGGCTAGCTCGGCGCGGGTGCCCTGCTGGACGATGCGGCCACGGTCGAGGACGGCTACCAACGGGGCCCGCTCGATCGTGGACAGCCGGTGGGCGACGAGGATGCCGGTCCGGGCCGCGAGCAGTCGGTCGGCTGCTGCCACCACGCGGTGCTCCGTGAGCGGGTCCATGCGGGCGGTGGCCTCGTCGAGCACGACCACACGCACGTCGCGCACCAGCAGGCGGGCGAAGGCGACGAGTTGCTCCTCCCCGGCCGAGAGCGAGGTGCCACCGGGACCGAGGAGGGTGTCGAGGCCGTCCGGCAGACCGGCGACCCAGCCGTCCAGACCCAGCTCCTCCACTGCCGCCTCGACCGTGCTTCGCGGGACCTCGGCGAAGAGGGTGATGTTCTCGGCGAGGGTGCCCGCGAGAATCTCCGTGCGCTGCGTGACCACACCGACCGACCGCCGAAGGCGCTGGAGATCCAGATCCCGCACATCGACACCGCCCAGGAACACCGTGCCTCGCGGCGGCTCCATCGCGCGGGAGACCAGCGCGGCCAGCGTCGACTTGCCGGAGCCGGTGCGCCCGACCAGGGCGACGGTCTGTCCCGCGGGGACCTGCAGGTCGATGCTCTGCAACCCGAACGTTCCCTCGGCGTAGGAGAAGTCCAGACCGCGCAGCTCCAGGTCGACAGGCCCCTCGGGAAGCGCAATCCCGCCCTCCGGCTCGGGCGGGACGGCGAGCATCTGCCGCAGCCGGATGACGGCTCCGAGGCCGGCCTGCAGGTCCGGCAGATGGTTGGCCACCATCGCGATCTGGCCGACGAACGTCGAGGTGACCAAGAACAGGGTCACCACTTGGGCGACCGAGAGGTGGCCGCCGGAGGCGAGCGCCATCCCGGCGACCGCGATGCCCGCCAGTAGAGCGTGGAGCAGGACGCCCGCGCGCCGGACCAGGCGGCTCTCGACGTCGACGACCGCCCTGAACTTCGCGTGCACATCGGCGGAGAGTCGCGCCACGCGTCGGAGGACGTGGGCCTGACCGAGGCTGGTGCGCAGGTCGTCTCGACCGGCGATCCCTTCCTCGAGGACGGCGGCGTGGTCGGTCCACGCCATCTCCTCCACGACCTTGCGACGTGAGATCTCACCGAGCAGCGACCGGATGGCGAACCACGTGGCCGCTGCGATCACGGGAAAGAGGATGAAAGAGGGCCACCAGGTCACCCCGGCCACCAACCACATCGGCACCGCGCCGAAGAGGGTGCGGGCGAGCAACCAGATCTGCCACCGGACGAGATTGCCGACCTCGTGGGTGTCATCGTCGATCCGGTCGAGGACCTCACCCACTGCCTGCTCGCTCAGCGCGGACAGTGGCTGGCGCAGCGCTGCCCGGAGTACGTCCTCGCGCAGCCGGCCCTCCGCGCGATCCGAGTGGCCGACCCAGGCGATCTTCCCGGCGGTGTCGACCACGGCCGCACCGACGAGGCAGATCGCAAGCAACCAGACCAGGCCGCGAGTCGGGCCCGCGGCGAGCCGCCCCGCGACGACGGTGCCGACCGTCATCCCGATCGCTCCCACCGCGGAGGCGGTCAACGCGGCCATCGCCACGGGGCTCTTCAACCGTCGCCCGTCGATCGGGTCCACCGCCGGAGACGCCCGGCGCTGCTGGTCCGCAGTGCCGGCTTCGGTCCTGATCGCAGTCATGGCCCGACCACGCTATGCGGGACCGGGGACAGTTCTCTCCTGGTTTTCGTACGTCGAGAGCCCGCCCGAACCAAGCCGGGCGTCCGCGCGGCGGACTGTGGTAGCGGGGCGCGGCTACCGCTTGGTTTCGCTATCGCCGAGGCTTGGCAGGCGCCGCCTGGGGCCGGTGGAGGCGCCACTCGTGCCCGCAGGCGGGGCAGTGCCACGTCGGGAGTTCTCCCTCCGGCAGGACGCAGCCGCCGAGGAACACCTCCCCGCGGTCGGCGGCGGCCCCGAGGTCGGGGTCGGGCATCCCGTAGATGATCCGGACCCCTGCTGCCTTGCAGTGCGGGCATCGTGCCGCCATCGTGTGCTCCTTTCCCGTGTATGTCAGGTCGGCGGCGAGGGTGAGGGTCACCGCGCCGCGTGGTGGGTCAATCGTGTCCCCACCGGTTCCGGTAGCCCACCTCGGTCCAGTCCCGGGTCGGGTCGGCGAGCCGGGCCGCGTCGACGGAGATGAAGTCGTCGGGGTCGCGCCACAGCGCCCGCCACACCTGCAGGACCGTGTCGCCGGCGGCGCGGTGGGAGTCCCGGTTGAGGGAGGCGGCGTACCCGTCCTTGCCGGCCGGTAGAACGGCTCGACGAACACGTCCTCGTACGGGATGACATCGGTGCGGACCGGGTTGTCGGGGGCGTCCCACAGATGCCGGCACCGGTCCGGGCGCGGCATCCCTCGGGCGGGTTCGAGCTCGCGATCCCGGTAGTCCTCGGTGTACTTCCACTCGATGACGGCGACCTCGACACGCCCCGCGGGGGTGCGGCAGCGGATCGCCGCGGGTGCGGTGGCCGGAGTAGACCGCCCGGGCCTGCGCGTCGACCGACAGGGCCCGGGCCTTCCACCCGAGCGCCCACACCGCCGCCCGATGCCGGTACGCCGACTTCGGTGCAGCGACCGTGTCGGTGCTCACGAGGCTTCCCGGTCGGTGGCGTCCTCGTCCTCGTCGGCGGGGAACGGGGTGCTCCCCCCGTAGACGGCGCTGATCGTCGCGCCGATCTCGTCGGCGACCGCCCCGACCGCCGAACATGCGTGGCGCAGGGTGTCGCGGTCCAGTCCGGCCGGGTGCAGCACGTGCTCGACGACCACGGCCTGCCCGCCCAGGACGACGTGGGCGGTGCGGGTGTGGGTGTTGAGGTCGTTGACCTCCCGCAGCAGCCTCACCGTCGGCTTCACCCCGACAACGGCGTGGGCCCACACCCGCACCAGCGGCGGGTCCCCGCCCTCGACCCGGATGTAGCAGGCCGCCGTCCCCCACCGGTAGCCGTAGTCCCCGTCACCGTCCGGCTTGACGTCGCACCGATCCCAGATGTCCTGCAGGCACCGCTCCACATGCGACCGGATCCACACGATCTCGCTCATCCCGACCCCCTCAACACCCCCACACTCCCACCGAGGACTGACACGCCCCGAGGTGTGCTCGGGTCGTCTGCTCTGGGAACGGTGGGGCTGGGGCGTGTCCGGCGGCCGGGGGCGTCTAGCCGAACCCCGGCATCGACGTACACCGCTTATCTGATCACCACGTACAACGCCAAGAGTTGTCCGACAGGCACCGTTGGCTCGAGCCAGACCGGCACAGCGGTGGAGGACATCGCCCATCTGGTTCCATAGGATCGCGGTGCCGAGAGCGTTCGGCAGATCAAACGATGACGGCCAGGATTCCCGGCCGAACTGACGTTCCGCAATCGGCCGCCACGGCGCGCCGGCCCGGTCCTGCCCGGCCCGGCCGCTTCGACCCCGGCGGCGCGCCGGCGAGGGCCCGGCCAGGCTCGAGTGCGCGTCTGGGGAGGGGCAGGCCGGTGGCCGGGCCGGCGGCGTCCCGGCCAGCGCGGTGGGGCCGACACTGCCGGGGTGGGTGAGACGGGAGCGTGGCGCACCGGCCACGGCCGGGGCTCGGCCGCGGCTGCGGCGATTGCGCCGGGGCACAGGCCCGGTCACCGTGGTGGGCAAATCGCTGGGCAAATCCGCGACCAGCACCGTTTCCGCGGGCTCGCGGACCCGCCGCACCAGGAGGTGTCCAGCGGTGTTTGCGCAGGTCAGCGCCCTGATCGGGGGCTGGGAGTCTGTAGTGGGCAGGGGCGGGGTCGAACCGCCGACCTTCCGCTTTTCAGGCGGACGCTCGTACCGACTGAGCTACCTGCCCGAGAGACCGCTGTCTCGGGTGTTGCTGACCCGGTCGCCCGGGCGGCGGTCAACGATACCGCAGCGGTTCCAGCCGCCGGCCCCCCGAGCCGCCGGCCGCCAGTCCCCCACGCCCGGCCTCGCCCCATGTCAGCTCGGGAAGTCCGTGCCGTCCCACTCGGGTCGCGTCGAGGGCTCGTCGGGCGCCAGGCCGGCCGCGCGGTGGGCTCGACGCTCGCGCAGCAGGTCCCAGCACTCGTCGAGCTGGGCCTCTAGCCTGGCCAGCCGTTGGTGCTCCTGCTCGAGGCTGATCTCGCCGCGGCTCAAGCGGTCACGCAGCACGCGCTCTTCGAGGACCAGGTCGCGCACGAGGCGCAGCAGATCTTCGTCGTCCACCTCGGCCTCCCTGGGTCGGCTCTGGCGACCGGTACCGCCGTCGGCGTCCTCGGCCGCTTTCGGCTCGACGGTACGTCCACCCGGTCCGGCAGGCGAGCAGCTTGGCGCGTCTGCGGCCAGGCGCGCGGTGCGGCCTTGCGGACCCGGTCGTGGCATCGGCTCAGGCGCAGGGC
Organism: Actinomycetes bacterium; assembly: GCA_021848885.1. GTDB lineage: Bacteria > Actinomycetota > Actinomycetes > JAJZTN01 > JAJZTN01 > JAJZTN01. Next base: position 3,993 of record JAJZTN010000113.1, on the reverse strand, counting down.
TCACGGCATCGGCCCCAACGAAAGGGCCGACAGCCACATGTGCTGCCGGCCACCTGCGACCCCGACGGGACTCGAACCCGCGACCTCCGCCGTGACAGGGCGGCGCGCTAACCAACTGCGCTACGGGGCCTTGCTCGGTCGTGCGACGTACCGCGTGCCCCCAACGGGATTCGAACCCGCGCTGCCGCCTTGAAAGGGCGGTGTCCTGGGCCGCTAGACGATGAGGGCTCCCGCCGTGCCGGCTGCCCACGGCGCTCTCAGCCGTTGGGGACGGCCGTCAGCATACGGGACCGCCCCGCCCATCTCCAAAGCCCGCGTTGACTCATCGTGGATGCCCGCGTGGGCCGAGTCCTCGGCCCGCCCCGCCTACCCGCGTGATGGGAAACCCGACGGCCGCCGACCTCGGCGAGTGCGCTGCCGGTGGTGGTGCCGCCGGGTCACACTTGTCGGGTGCTCGCGGTGGACCGGGAGGAGTTCGAGGGGCTGGTCTCCGACGCCCTCGACGGGATCCCGGCAAAGCTGCTGGAGGCGATGAGCAACGTCGTCGTCCTCGTGGAGGACGAGCCCCCCGCGGACATGCCCTTCCTGCTCGGGCTCTACCACGGCACGCCGCTGACCGAGCGGGGCAGCTGGTACGCCGGGGTGCTCCCCGACCGGATCACCATCTATCGCCGTCCGATCCTGAGCATCTGCCGCTCCCGCGCCCAGGTGGTCGAGCAGGTGCGCATCACCGTCGTGCACGAGGTAGCGCACCACTTCGGCATCGACGACCGGCGGCTGCACGAGCTCGGCTACGGCTGATCGAGTGTGCGCACTGCGCCCGCCGCCGACGCAGACCCCTGACGTGAGGCCAACGCCGTACGCCGTAGGACGGTCCGGGGGCGACCTCGTGCCGGGCGGGCCTGCGGGGGTCGGTGGTCGCCTCACGGCGCAACGCTCGCCGTGGCTCCAGCCGAACGGTAGTCCACGACGGCTTATCTCTTTGGGACCCGGGGACACAGTCCGCACCCCCGCAGGCTCTTGCCCCAACGACTCGAGGAGCCGGAGCATTCCCCGCCGCGCCCTTCCACCCGGCAGGTGTGGCCGAGCAGCGGCTAGCGCATCCAGTCGGTCGCCGAGGCACGCGAGGCTCGGGCCAGCTGACGGGTGAAGGCCGCCGCGGTGTGCGCGCCGCGCCGCTGCTCCAAGGCGTGCAACCGGCCGTAGGTGAAGGTCGGCTCCCCGGCCCGCTCGGCGAGCTCGGCCAGCTCCGCGAGCACTGCCCGGGTGACCACGCTGTCCTGGTTCGCCCCCAGGGTGTCCTGGATCCGCGTCATCCGGGCGGCGAAGCGGCGCGACGGGGCGCCGAAGACCTCGACGAGTGACTCCGCGGCGTAACGGGCTCGCTTGGCCGCCTTGCGCACCTCGTGCAGGGCAGCCTCGACCTGAGCGGTGTCACCCCCGCCCGCCTCGTCACCCCCGGCCCGCTCGTCCTGCCCGGCCCGCTCGGCTGCCTCGGCCAGCCGGCGCACCCGCCGCCAGGTCGAGCGCATCGCCCGAGCCAGCTCGCCCGGCGCGGGCCGAACCGCGCGAGGCGTCCACGGCGGGCCCTCGACCGGCTGACGGCACAGCCAGGCCAGCGCGTCCAGCAGGTCGAGGTAGCGCGGTCCGTCCAGGGTGCTGACCACCTCGGCGTGGGCGAGCCGGTAGCGCTCGCCCAGCAGAGCCTCGATCCGTTCGCGCACCGGTCCGCGGACCAGCTCGGGCGGTTCGGCCTGCACCAGGGCGACCAGCCGCTCGCGCAGCACCTCGGCGTCACGGGCGGCGCCCAGCATCGTGGCGAGCCAGGCCAGCTCGGCGCGCAGCCGAGGCACGACCTCGGGGGTCAGCAGGTCAGCAAAGCTGGCCAGCACGCTGCGCAGCCGTCGCGTCGCGACGCGCATCCGGTGTACCGCGTCAGGGGCGTCGAGCCGGACCCTCGGGTCCAGGCGCATCAGCTCCTCGAGCAGGTCCGCCAGGTGCCCGCGCACGACGTCCCCGGCCCGTGGCCCATCTTCGGCTCGTGCTCCGCTCGGCCCTCCTGGCGGCACCGGCAGCGCGTCCCCGAGCGCCCGGCTCGCCTTGGACCCGGGTGCCGCCCGTGTGGCACCAGCGGCCAGCAGCCGGGCCGCCACCCCCTCCAGCAGGTCTGGGCTGGCCTCGTCCAGCAGCTCGACCTCGACCTCCCGCCAGCACCGCTGCGATCCGGTCTGCAGCGGGTGGGCGGACACCTCGTCGTCGGCAACCTCGGCGAGCGGGCGGCCGTGCGCGTCGCGCAGCACGCGTACCTGACGGCGGGTCTGCAGCAGCAGCACCGGTCGAAGCGCCCGGCGGCGCACGAGCCCCCGCACCAGCTGGAGAAGCTGCTCGGGGGGGTCGGCGGCCTCCCCCGGGCCGATCGGCGCGGACAGCTCGGTCCGCACCCCGGGCGCCTCGGGCAGCTTGAGGTGCCACCCCGCGTCGGTCCCGCCGGTGCGTCGTCGCAGCGTCACCGAACGGGACAGCAGCCGCAGGTCGAGGGTGTCGAAGTACGTCGCTGCCAGCTCGTGCGTGACCGGCTCGTCCACGAGGGCTACCCCGTCGGTTCCGACCAGGCCGGGCAGGACGAAATCGTCGCCGACGTCGAGCTTGATCTCCCGCTCGATCTGTTGCTGAGGCAGCGACCCGGCCGTCTCGGGCATCACGGGCACCTCCGGTCGGGCCAGGTCGCCCGAGTCTTTCATGCCCGGGGCCGCCGTGGGTGCGCCAGCGTGCATATCGGGCTGATCCGGGCCAAAGGTCCCGGCCGATGGAGCAGGCGGGCAGGCACACTGGGCGGTGGAGTCCACGGGTGGGTCAGTCTGCCGGGCGGGTCACCCGCCGGGCGGGGCCCGGGGTTGGGCACCGGGTCACCGGCCGTTGGTGCCGGGTGAGGGAGGCGTGGCGGTGCGACCCGACCCGAGGTGTGTCATCGACCGGACTCGGGCGTGCAACGCCTGCATCGCCAGCGGGCCGCTGGAGTGCCCCTACCCGTTCCTGCTCGCCGATGCCGACACGCCCACCCCGAGGGTTCGGGCCGGCGCCCCCGAGGTGTCTGCGGCGCGCCAGCCGGCGCCGGTGGGGGGAGGCCCGGCTCAGCGACGGCCCAGCGCCGTCTCGTAGATGTCCAGGGTGCGGGCCGCCACCGCGTCCCAGCCGAACTCGTGCACCGCCCGCCACCGGCCGGCCACCCCCATCGCACGGGCCCTGGCTGGGTCGCCCAGCAGGGAGTTCACCGCGTCGGCCAGGCCCTGCTCGAAGCGCTCGGCGTCGGTCGGGTCGTAGTCCACCAGCACGCCGGTCTCGCCGTCCCTGACCACCTCAGGGATGCCACCGACCGCGCTGGCCACAACGGCGGTCTCGCAGGCCATCGCCTCGAGGTTGACGATGCCCAGCGGCTCGTAGATCGACGGGCAGGCGAAGACCGTGGCGTGGCTGAGCACCTGGCGCACCTCCTCACGAGGCAGCATCTCGCTCACCCAGACGACCCGGCCGCGCTCGGCGCGCAGCCGGGCCACCGCCATCTCGGTCTCGGCCGCCAGCTCCGGGGTGTCGGCGGCGCCGGCCAGCAGCACGAGCTGGGCCCCGGGGTCGAAGCGCAGCGCGGCTCGCAGCAGGTGGGTGACGCCCTTCTGCCGGGTGATCCGCCCGACGAAGGCGACGTACGGGCGGTTGTGGTCGATCCCCAGCCGGTCCAGCACCGCGGTGGAAGGGTCAGGGCGGTAGAGCTCGGTGTCGATGCCGTTGTGTACGACGTGCACCCGGTCGGGGTCCAGCTGCGGGTAGCAGGCCAGCACGTCCTCGCGCATGCCCCGGCTGACCGCGATGACGGCGTCGGCGGAGGTGAAGGCGACCTGCTCGGCCCAGCAGGACACCCGGTATCCGCCGCCGAGCTGCTCGGCCTTCCATGGCCGCAGCGGCTCGAGGGAGTGAGCCGTCACCACGTGCGGGATGCCA
>JAJZTN010000112.1 GCA_021848885.1 Actinomycetes bacterium | reverse complement strand
GACGAGGACGCCGACGGGCAGGGAACCCCGGTGGGCAGGGAACCCGGGCGGGACGAGGACGCCGAAGGGCCGCGGGGTGTGCAAACCACAGGCACACCCCGCGGCGACGCTCGTCACCTCCGCTCGAGCCGCTACTCGGCCTGGCCGAACTTCTTGAGCTCCTCGAGGTCCTGTGCGGAGAGCTCCTTGGGGGCCTCGCCGCGGGACTCCTTCTCGGTCTGGACGTGCTTGCGGATCTCGCTGACCACCTCAGGGTTCGCCAGGGTCGTGATGTCGCCGACATCGGTGAAGTTGGAGATCCCCGCGATGACCCGCCGCATGATCTTTCCCGACCGGGTCTTCGGCATGTCCGAGACGATCCAGACACTCTTCGGCCGCGCGATCTTGCCGATCTCGGTCTCGATGACCCGGGTGACCTTGTCCTCGATCTCCTTGCTTGGCGCGAATCCGGGCTTGAGGGCGATGTACATCTCGACCGCCCGTCCCCGCAGCTCGTCGACCACAGGTACCGCCGCCGCCTCTGCGACCTCCTCGACCATGATGGCCGCAGACTCGAGTTCCTTGGTGCCCAAGCGGTGCCCCGCGACGTTGATGACGTCGTCGACCCGGCCCAGGATCCTGAAGTAGCCATCGGCGGCCTGCACGGCCCCGTCGTTGGCGAAGTACGGCCAGTCGCGCCAGTCCGTGCTGGACGTGTCCCGGCAGTACTTCTCGTAGTAGGTGGACACGAACCGGTCCGGGTCGCCCCAGATCGTCTGGAATATGCCTGGCCACGGAGCCCGGATGCAGATGTTCCCGGCCCTGCCGCTGCCCGCCTCGACCTCCTTGCCCTCCTCGTCAAGGATCACCGGGTAGATGCCGAGGACCCCGGGCCCGCAGCTGCCCGGCTTCATGGGCTCGAGCGCCGGCAGAGTGCTGCCGAGGAAGCCGCCGTTCTCGGTCTGCCACCAGGTGTCGACGATGGCGGCCTCGCCCTTGCCCACCACGTCGTAGTACCAGCGCCACACGTCAGGCTCGATCGGCTCCCCGACCGTGGTCATGTGCTTGAAGTGGTAGTCGTACTTGGCCGGCTCGTCCGGACCGAGCTTGCGCAGCATCCGGATCGTCGTGGGTGCGGTGTGGAAGATGTTCACGCCCAGCCGCTCGGCTATCCGCCACGGGCGACCCGCGTCCGGGTAGGTCGGGACCCCCTCGTACATGACGCTTGTCGTCCCCAGCGCGAGCGGCCCGTAGACGATGTAGGAGTGCCCTGTGATCCACCCGATGTCAGCCGCGCACCAGTAGGTGTCCTCGGGATGGATGTCCTGGTAGTACTTCGATGTGCCGGCGACGTAGGCGAGATAGCCGCCCGTGCTGTGCTGGCAACCTTTGGGTCGGCCGGTCGTCCCGCTGGAGTACATGATGAACAGCGGCGCCTCGGCGGGCATGGACACCGGTTCGACGAGGGCCCCACGGTAGGCAGGCATGAGCTCGTCGATGAAGAAGTCCCGGCCAGCCACCATGGGGCTCTTGGACGCGTACTGCCCCGCGTGTCGACGCCAGACCAGCACCTTCTCGACCTCGACGCCCTCCTCGCGAGCCCTCTCGACTGCCTCATCGGCCTTCACCTTGTGGTCGACAAGCTCCCCGTTGCGGTAGTAGCCGTCCATGGTGACAAGGATCTTGCTCTGCGAGTCAGCAATCCGGCCCCCGCAAGCTGCACCGCTGAACCCACCGAAGACCTGCGAGTGGATCACACCGAGACGAGCGCAGGCCAGCATCGCCACCGGCAACTCCGGCACCATCGGAAGGTGGAAGGTCACCCGGTCACCCGTGCGCACGCCCCCGAAGTCACGCAGCAGCGCCGCGAACTCATTCACCCGCCGGTGGAGCTCCCGGTACGTGATGGCCTGGGGGGCTTCCGCCTCCAGCTCGGGGACCCAGATGAGCGCCGCCTGGTTCGCCCGGGTCGGCAGGTGCCGGTCGACGCAGTTGTAGCACGCGTTCAGCCGCCCGCCCACGAACCACTTCCAGAACGGTGGGTTCGACGTGTCCAGCGTCGTGTGCCAGTACTGGTCCCAGCTCAGCAGGTCGGCGTACTCCTTGAAACACTCGGGAAAACGCTCCTCTCGGAACCGGTCGCGAATGCTCGGGTCCGAGGCGTTTGCCTGCCCGACGAACTTCGCGGGCGGGTAGTAGAACTCCTCCTCACGCCAGTGGACAGCAATCTGAGCCTCACTGAGCTGCGCCTGGTCTTCGATGCCCATCCGCTTGCCTCCCCTTGTCCGTTGTCATCTGCAACTACGTCTCACTGGGCCCGAGCAGCTGCCCCCACACTGCCCGGCTACGCACCGCCGCGGGGCCCAGCCGCCGCACGGGGGCTGCACTGCCGCCGGGCAGGCTGGACCGCGACTCATGGCAGAAGGTCGGCGCAGGCGGCGAACTCCCGCAGGGCACGAGCACCGCAGGCCTCCCGAGTGAACGACTCGGTGTCCCCCGCCTCCAAGAGCGCCCAGCAGGCTGCATCAGCGATCGAGAGTGCCTCACAAACAAGGGGAGCCAGCTCGCACGGCGCGGATCGCTCGACGCGCTCCCGCAACTGGAGGAAGGCCACGGCGAAGGAAGGACACCGCTGCGGGCACAGCTCGGCCAGCTGAACGGAGAACTCACCAACGAGGTAGCACTGGGTCATGACGACCACCGCCCAAACAGTGTCGGCACCCACCGTACGCCGACCCGAGGCACGCGCAAGACCGAAGAGCCTGCGCTTCCGGCCTGGGCTGGGAATCCTCGGCCCCGCGATCCCCACCGAACGGACGATCTCGTCCGGACTCGAGCGTCGTCGAACCGACGGGATCTCCAGTCGCCGGTTGCCTGCGACTCTGTGAGACCTATGACTCTGTGAGGAGGACGCCAGGATTGAGGATGCCGTCCGGGTCGAGTGCATCCTTGATGCGCCGGGTCAGCGCCATCACGTCCGGGCCCAGCTGTGCGGGCAGCCACGGTGCCTTGAGCCGCCCGACGCCGTGCTCGCCGGTGATGGTCCCGCCCAGACGTATGGCCAGGTCCATGACCTCGCCGAACGCCCGCCGGGCGCGGGCCTCTGCGGCGTCATCGCCCGGCGGGTAGGCGATGATCGGGTGCGTGTTGCCGTCGCCGGCGTGCGCCACCAGCACGATGCGCGTGTCGCATGCCTCGGCGATCGCCCGGACACCGTGCACGAGCGCGGGCAGGGACGGGACCGGGACACCGACGTCTTCGAGTAGCAGGACTCCGGCCCGCTCCATCGCCGGGATGGCGGCACGCCGGGCTGCGACGAAGGCCTCGCCCTCGTCGGGGTCGGTGGTGCTGAACACCTCCGAGGCGCCGGCAAGCTTGCAGCAGTCGGCCATCTGCTCGATCTCGAAGGCCGACGCGCCCATGGGTGCGTCCGAGCGGGCGACAAGCAACGCGCCGGCCGTGCGGTCCAGGCCCATCTTCATGAAGTCCTCGACGGCGTTGATGCTGCCGTTGTCCATGAGCTCGAGCATCGCCGGGCGCAGCCGCGCGGTGATCGCCACGACCGCGTCAGCCGAGGTCTCGATGGACGGGAACGTGGCGACGAGGGTGCAGGCCGGCGGCGGTGCGGGCAGCAGCCGCAGGGTCAGCTCGGTTATGACGCCGAGGGTGCCCTCGGAGCCGACGAACAGCTTGGTCAGGGAGAGCCCGGCGACGTCCTTCACCCGAGGCCCGCCCAGCCGCACCGCGGTCCCGTCGGCGAGCACGACCTCCATGCCGAGCACGTAGTCGGTGGTGACGCCGTACTTGACACAGCACAACCCACCGGCGTTGGTGGCGGCGTTGCCGCCGATCGAGCAGATCTCGAAGGAGGACGGGTCCGGCGGGTACCACAGGCCGTACGCGGCGGCAGCCGCCTTGACCTCGGCATTGAGTGCACCCGGCTGGGTGACCGCCACCCGGGTCGCCGGGTCGATCCGCAGCGAGCGCATCCGCTCCATGGACAGCGTGACACCGCCCTCGACGGCGGTCGACCCGCCCGACAGCGATGAGCCCGCACCTCTGGGCACCACCGCCACCTTGTGCTCGCAAGCCCAACGCAACACCGCCTGCACGTCCGCTGTGCACGTCGCGCGAACCACCGCGGCGGGCATCCCCGCGTCCGGGTCGCGCGCCCAGTCGTGCCGATAGGAGGCGAGGACACCCGGATCGGTGAGCACGGCCCCCTCGGGCAGCGCGGCGACGAGCGAAGCGGTGTCGGTCATCCGAGGTTGCCCGGGTGCGCCGACGAGGGCGTCGATGAGCCTCCCGATGGGCATCGGTGGGCGAGGGCAAGCGTGCGGAACCGGTTCGTGCGCACAACTCCTCCGGCGACGAAGACGAAGAGGTGGCGTGAACAGACTGGCTGCACACCTGGCAGACGGGCCACAGTGGCTTGGGTCACAGTCGATGTCAAGTGGACCAGATTTGGCGGGCATCTTGACGGGAGGCACGACGGTGGAGCTACGCGCGCGCCTTGACGTGAGTCACCACGGGAGTCCTTACCTCCGCTGGTCACGCGTCGTGCCGGACGCCGATCCGCGCCGAGCCCACCGATGCCCCGCTCGCTGATGAGAGGAGTCTCATCGGCACTTCATCTGCGCCGAGTCCAGCCCACCGATCGTGAGCGGGGACGGGTCGATGTGCCCACCCGGGTCACCGCTGAGGAAGGACGGCCATGCAGTCACCTGCTCGAGGAGCCAGACCAACCAGCCGTCGATGTGTTGTCACCGGAGCCGCTGGTTTCATCGGCTCGCGGCTGTGCGACCGGCTGTCCCGCGACGGCTGGACCGTGCTCGGCATCGACGGCTACACCGACAGCTACGACCAGGCCGAGAAGCTGCTGCGGGCGGCTCGCCTGACCAGGACCCCCGGGGTCTGCATGGTCGCCGGGGACCTGGTCACCCTCGACCTGCCCCGGCTGCTGGCGGGCAGCGAGGTCGTCTTCCATCTGGCTGGCCGGGCCGGGGTGCGCGCCAGCTTCACCCAGGAGGCCCGCTACGTCCACGACAACGTCACGGCCACCGAACGACTGCTGCGGGCCGGTCAGCAAGCCGGGATCCGCCGCGTCGTCTACGCCTCGTCCTCCTCGGTGTACGGCGATGGCCGGACCCCGTTCACCGAGGACGACGAGCCGGCCCCGATATCGCCGTACGGTCGGACCAAGCTCGAGGCTGAGAAGCGGTGCCTGGCAGCCACCTCGACCGGCCTGGAGGCGGTGGCGCTGCGCTACTTCACCGTCTATGGCCCCGGTCAGCGGCCCGACATGGGGCTTCGCATCTTCGCCGAGGCGGCGCTGTCGGGCCGACCGATCACTCTGCTCGGTGACGGCACGCAACGCCGCGACTTCACCTACGTCGACGACATCGTCACCGCGACGATCCTGGCCGCCGACGCACCCGCCTCGGGTCTGGCCATCAACGTCGGCGGCGGCGCCAGCGTCAGCCTGCTCGACGTCCTGGACCTGCTGCGCGGGATGACCGCGGGTGAGCTCACCGTCGAGGTGCACCCCCAGGCCCGAGGCGACGTCCGGGTCACCGAAGCCAACCTGCGCCGGGCCCGCGACCTGCTCGGGTTCACCGCACAGACCCCGTTCCGCGTCGGCTTCACCAACGAGGTCAGCTGGGTGCGGGACCGGCTCGCCGGGCTGGAGGTGCTCTCGGCATGAGTGACGCGCGACTGGCCAGGGTCCTGCTCTACTCGCACGACACCTACGGCATGGGTCACCTGCGCCGCAACCTCGCCATCGCTCGCGAGCTGCTCACCGGAGGGCGTGGCACCCGCGTCGTGCTGGCCAGTGGTTCGCCGGTCCTCGACCGGGTCACCCGCCCGGCCGGGCTGAGCTGCGTGAAGCTGCCCCCGGTGGTCAAGACCGGTCCGGACCAGTACCGCTCGGTCGACCCACGCATCGACGTCTCGCTTGTCACCCGGGCTCGCAGCGCGGTGCTCTGCGACGTCGTGGCGCGCTGGCAGCCGGATGTCCTGCTCGTCGACCACGCCCCGCACGGGATGCGCGGTGAGCTGCTTCCCGTCTTCGAGACGGTGCGCAGGCGCAGCCCACGCACATCAGTCGTGCTCGGGCTGCGCGACATCCTCGACGACCCCGAGCAGGTGCGCGCGAGCTGGCAGGCCGGGGGGATCTACCAGACCCTGCAGGAGGTCTACGACGCCGTGGTCGTCTACGGCGACAGAGACGTCTTCGACCTGGCCGAGGCCTACGGCATCCCGCACCCGCTGGCCGAGCAGGTCAGCTACTGCGGCTACGTGAGCAACCCGAGACCGGTGGCACCCCGCCGCCCCGAGGGGCTCAACCCGTCCGGGGACTACCTGCTCGGCACGGTCGGCGGTGGAGGCGACGGCGTGGAGGTGCTCGCCGCGACCGCCCACGCGGCCGTGGCCGCCAACGTGGAGGCGGTGCTGTGCACCGGTCCGCTGATGTCCCAGCAGGACCGGGACTGGTTGGCCCGCCAGACCAGCGGAGGGCCCGGCCTGACCGTCGTCGAGCACCTTCCAGATCTTGCCGCGGTCGCCGCCGGTGCCAGCGCGGTCATCTCGCGCGGTGGGTACAACTCCCTCGTCGAGCTCATCGGCCTAGGAGTGCCGACCGTGGTGGTGCCCCGGGTGTGGCCTCGGGTCGAGCAGCTTCTCCGGGCGCACGCCTTCGCCGAGCGGGGCCTGGTCCGGGTGGTCAACGCCTCGCCGGAGTCCCTCGTCGCCGAGGTCAGCTCGGCCGTGCGAGCCGTGCTGACCGAGGCGCCGGTGCCCCGGCACATGATCGACCTCGACGGTGCGCGCCGCGTCGTACAGACACTGCGCCGGTGCCGGGCCATCGAGGCCCCGTCGGCTGGCTCGGCCCCGGAACTGCGAAGCGTCGACCAGGACCGGATCCCGGCATGAGGGCTACGACGACGCCCGCCACCCGAACCGAGGCGTTGGGCTACCTGACGAAGCGGTTCCCCCGGCTGTCGGAGACGTTCATCCTCGACGAGATCCTCGGGCTGGAGGCGGCGGGCCTGCCGCTGCGGCTGTTCTCCATCGCCGACCCGCACGAACCGCTCGTCCAGCCGGATGTGTCCCGGGTGGCCAGCCCGGTCGGCTACCTGCTGGCCGGGTCGGGCTGGCCGGCCCGGCTGGCCGGTGCGCGGGAGGGTCTGGCGGCGCACCTGCACCTGCTGAGGACCCAGCCGGGGCGCTGGGTGCGGGCGGCCGCCAACATCCGCCTGGGGCACCTGGGTGCCAGCCTCAAGCACTTCTGGCTGGCAGGTCGGTTGGCGGTGCGCCTGCAGCGCCAGGGGGTCGGGCACCTGCACGCGGCGTTCGCTCATGGACCGGCCAGCATCGCGCGCTACGTCCACCTGCTCACCGGGATCAGCTTCAGCTTCTCCGCGCACGCCAAGGACCTTCACCTGTCGACACCCGCGGTGCTCGCGAGCAAGGTGAGCGCGGCGGAGTTCGTGCTGGTGTGCTCCTCCGACGCCAGCGCGGCGTTGACCCGGATGCTCACGGACCCGGCGGCGCGGGCGAAGATCGTCTACGCCCCGCACGGGGTGGACACCGAGCGCTTCAGCCCGGCCGAGGCGACCGGGGCCTCCCGCCCAGCCGGTCAGCCCCTGCGCATCCTGGCGGTCGGGCGGCTGGTGCCGAAGAAGGGCTACCCGGTGCTGCTGGAGGCCCTGGCGGGGCTGCACCGTGGCGGGGTGGAGTTCAGCGCTCGGATCGTCGGCGGCGGGGATCTGCGCCCCGAGCTGGTCCGGCGCATCGACGAGCTCGGCCTCACCGACCGGGTGGAGCTGCTCGGTGCTCTCGCCCAGCCCGCGGTCCGGGCCGAGTACGCCGCGGCCGACGTTCTCGTGCAGGCCAGCGTCGTCACCGCCAACGGGGACCGCGACGGCATCCCCAACTCGGTGATGGAGGCGATGGCGTGCGGGCTGCCCGTGGTGGCCAGCAGCGTCGCCGGGATCCCCGAGGTTGTCCGAGACGGTCGCACCGGCCTTCTGGTGCCCCCGGGGGACAGCGCCGCCCTGACCGCAGCGCTGCAGCGGCTGGCCGGTGACGACTCGCTGCGCCGACAGCTGGGCACCGAGGCCCGGGCGCACGCGGTGCGGGAGCTGTCCCGCAGCGCGTGCCTGCGCCCGGTGGTGGACCGGTTCCGGGCCCGCCTGGCCACAGCACCCCGACCAGCGGGAGTGCCTGTCGGTGGGAGGCTCGGGTGAGTCGCCCGGTGCAGCCGGTGCTGGCCTACCTGCTGCCCGACCCCGGCATCCCGGTCGGTGGCACCAAGGGCGCCTCGGTGCACGTCGAGTCGCTGACCTCGGCACTGGCACGTGCCGGGGCCCGGGTGGTGCTCTTCGCCGCCAACGTTGTCGGGCCGCTGCAAGCCCCCGGCAGCGAGACCGTCGAGGTGGTGCCGGTCCCGGTCGGGCCGGTCCGGGGCGGGGATGACTTCGAGAAGAGCCGCACTCGGGCCGCCACCCGGTTCTTCGACACCGTCGCCACGCGGTTGCAGACGCTTCGCCCGGACTGGGTGCACGAGCGGCTCAGTCTCTTCGCCGGCGCCGGCACGGCGCTGTGCGCCGGCGCTGGACTGCCACGTGTGGTCGAGGTGAACGCACCGGTGGCCGAGGAGCGGGCCCGGCACTTCGGCCTGTCCGACCTGGGCGCCGCGCATGCTCGCGAGCGCGAGGCGCTGGCCGGGGCTCGGGTCCTGGCGGTGTCCGAGCCGCTGGTCCGTTGGGCCCGCCGGCAGGGAGCGGCCGAGGCGGTGGTTGTGCCCAACGGAGCCGACACCGCCACCCTCGACCCGGTCCGTTGGGCCCGCCACCGAGCCACGACACGTCAGCAGCTGGGCCTGACCGGC
>JAJZTN010000111.1 GCA_021848885.1 Actinomycetes bacterium | reverse complement strand
GGCCGGCTCGGGTGCCGCGGCACCGTTGGAGGTTGGGAACGCCTCCTTGAGCTTCTTGACGACGGGCGCCTCGATGGTGGAGGACGCCGATCGGACGAACTCGCCGAACTCCTGGAGCTTGGCCATGACGACCTTGCTCTCTACGCCGAACTCCTTTGCGAGCTCATAGACCCGGACCTTGGCCACAACTCTCCTGTCTCGGCCCGGACCTGCCTGGCACGGGCCGTCGCTACTGCACGGGGGCGTTCATCGCTGCGTGCTCATCGGGCGCTCATCAGCTGGTCGACCCGCTTTCCGGCTCGGTTCCACGACGGGGCCCCTCGGCCCCGGACACCAGTCATCCCCGTGCGTGATGCACGGAACTGGCGCTGCGAGCAGTCTAACGCGTCATCAGCGCGCAACCGGACCCAACACCAGCTCGCGCAGGGCGGAGAGGTCCAGCGGCCCGGGCACCCGCAGCGCCCTTGACAGGGCATGGCGCCGCTCGGCCAGGGCCAGGCAGGCCGGGTCGCGGTGAAGGTGCGCGCCGCGGCCAGGCAGCCTGCGGCCGGGGTCGGGCACGACGAGCCCGTCACGGGCGACCATCCGCACCAGCAGCTCGGCCGGCTCCCGGGTGCGGCAGCCCACGCAGGTGCGCACCGGCGAGGGCACGCGGCCCTCAACCGCCCGTCGTGGTCGGGCCAGGGGCTTGCCCCAGCTCGACCCGCTCGACCGGCGCTGGTCCCCCGGAGTCCGGTCGGATGTCGATCCGCCAACCGGTCAGCCGGGCGGCCAGCCGGGCGTTCTGGCCCTCCTTGCCGATGGCCAGCGACAGCTGGTAGTCCGGCACGACGACCCGGGCGGAGCGAGCGGCCAGGTCCACAACCTCGACGCTGCTGACCCGGGCCGGGGACAAGGCGTTGCCGACGAACTCGGCCGGGTCCTCCGACCAGTCGATGATGTCGATCTTCTCCCCGTGCAGCTCGGACATGACGTTGCGGACCCGCTGGCCCATCGGACCGATGCAGGCTCCCTTGGCGTTGACCCCGGGCCGCCGAGAACGCACCGCGATCTTGCTGCGGTGCCCGGCCTCGCGCGCTATCGCGATGATCTCGACGGTGCCGTCGGCGATCTCTGGCACCTCAAGGGCGAAAAGCTTCTTCACCAGGTTCGGGTGGGTGCGTGACAGCGTCACCTGCGGGCCCCGCGGGCCACGCCGGGCCGTCACGACGTAGCAGCGCAGCCGTGCGCCGTGCGGGTAGCTCTCCCCTGGCACCTGCTCGGCGGCGGGCAGCAGCGCCTCGAACCGGCCGACGTCGACCAGCACGTCACGCGGGTTGCTGCCCTGCTGCACCACTCCGGAGACGATGTCGCCCTCCCGACCGGAGAACTCCCCGAAGAGCGCCTCGTCCTCGGCGTCGCGCAGTCGCTGCAGGATGACCTGGCGGGCCGTTGTTGCCGCGATCCGTCCGAAACCCGCCGGGGTGTCGTCGTACTCTCCGACCTGCTCCTCGTCGGCGTCCAGCTCGGCGGCCCAGACCGTGACATGCCCGGTCTTGCGGTCCAGCTGCACCCGGGCCCGACGCTGCATGCCGACGGTGTGGTGGTAGGCGACGAGCAAGGCGCTCTCGATCGCCCCCACCAGGGTGTCCAGCGGGATGTCCTTCTCCCGCTCCAGGGCGCGCAAGGCGCTCATGTCGATGTCCACCGGACCACCTCCTTCAGCCCTCGCCGGTGCTTCGGAACTCCACCTGAACATGTCCCACGCCCAGCCCCGCCCAGGCGAGCCTGCGCGGTTCGTGCCCCGTCCCGTCGGTCTCGACGTCCAGCCCCACGCCGTCCTCGTCGACGGCCACGACCCGGCCGGTGACGCTGCGCCCGTCCTCCAGCGCCACCCGGACCAGCCGCCCGGTGGCACGTCGCCAGTGCCGCGGCTGGGTCAGCGGCCGGTCAACCCCTGGTGAGCTGACCTCCAGCACGTACGGCGTATCGCCCATGACGTCGGAGCCGTCCAGTGCCTGCGAGATCGACTGGCTGACCTCGGCCACCGCGTCCAGGCTGACCCCGCCGTCGGCGTCGACCGTGACGCGCAGCAGCCGGCGCCGCCCGGCCGGGGCGAGCACGACCCCGTCGAGCTCCAGGCCAGCGGCCGAGACCACCGGGGAGAGCAGCTCCTCGACGGCCGCTCGGCTGGGCTGGCGGGACATCGGTGTCCTCCCACGGTGTGCTCTTGTGCGTGCTCGCCGACGATAGCGGGTGAGCGCCCTCCGGCTCGACACCCTCGACATCGCTGTGCGGACCCGGCTCCACCGGCATGTCATCCTGTGACCCGCGCCGGCCTCGGGCGTGCGCGATGGATGGTCCGCCGACGGTGAGGGGAGCTGCCGATGGGCCGGCCGACGGGACCGATCCTGGGCCCGAGGGTGCTCACCCGGCGAAGGCTGCTCGGCACGTGGCTTGCCGGGGTGGTCCTGCTGGGCACCGGATGCACCAACCGTGGCGCACCGCACTCGCAGGGGTCCCCGACAGGACCCGACCCGGACACCCTGGCGCGTGCAGCGGCCCGCGGGCGGACCGCCGACCTGCAGCGGGCCTACCAGGCGGCCGCGGCAGCCGAGCCGGCCCTTGCCGCTCGGTTGGCGGTTTTCGCAGCGGACCTGGCCGAACACCAGCTCGCCCTCGGCGGCGCGCCGGCCCCCAGCCCTGCGGGGACCCCGGGGTCGGCGCCTGCAGGATCTGCACCCGCATCGGCCCCGGGGACCCCGGGACGAGCCGAGGCCTCGCCCACCCCGACCGCCGCGCCGGGCCCGTCTGCCGCGCCGGGCCCGACCGCCGCGCCGGGCCCGTCTGCGCTGGCCGACCTGGCGGCGGCGGTCGGCACCGACCTGGTCGAGCTGCTGGGCCCGGTCTCGGCCGGGCTGGCCCGACTGCTCGCCTCGATCGCCGGCTGCGACGCGACCCACGCGGCGCTGCTGCCGGCGCTAGCCACCGCGAGGCATGGCAGCACCGGACCGAGCCCGGTGGCCCCGGCGACGCCAGCGGCCACGGCGCCACCGACCGTCATCCCCAGCCAGCCCGCCCTGTCCGACCCGGTGCAACGGGGCCGCGCGGTGACCGCACTGCAGCCGGCCCTGGCCGCCGAGCATGCCGCGGTGTGGGCCTACGGGGTGGTCGGGGCGCACAGCGACCCCACCACCCTGGCGGTGGTGCGGCGCGACCTGGCCGAGCACCGGGCCTGGCGGGACCGGCTCGCCGAGCTGATCAACCGGCTGGGTGGCCAGCCGGTCGCCTCGCTGCCGGCCTATCAGCTGCCCGCGCCGGTTGACTCCCCCGCCGCGGCGGCCGCGCTGACCCTGCTTGGCGAGCAACGATCGGCGGTGGTGTGGGCAGACGTCGTGGCGGCGGTCCCTGCGACGCTGCGCGGCCTCGGGGCAGAGGGCCTGGCGGGTGCCGCAGTCCGAGCCGCCCAGTGGCGGGGCCGGCCGGTGCCTTTCCCCGGCCTTGCGGCCATGCCGGCGCGGACGGGCACGCCGAGGGCCACACCCGGCGGCACGCCCCGCGACACGCCCGGCGGCACGCCGAGGGCCACACCCGGCGGCACGCCCACTGCTCAACCGGCAAGGTCGTCCTAGCCCGGCCGGATCTGCAGGAGGCACCCCACCGACGGCCGTCGTCCACCTGCCTTTCACCTGCCTTTCACCTGCACCGCGGCGAGCCAGGAGTGCAGCACGAGCAGGGTGGGTAGCCGCCGGAGGCCGGCGTACGTTTGATTGGCTTGCCCCGTGGCCGGACTGCCCAGCTCCCTCAGCCCGCGCAGGGCCCCGCGAGGCACCAGCACCGCGGTGCTCGTCGTGATGACCGTGGCTGTGCTCGTGCTGGTCGGAGTCGGCCTCGTGGCCTGGCGCGTGCACTCGGCCTCCGAACGAGCCCGCGCGGCAACCGCGGCGGCCCAGGCCCTGCTCCGCGCCTTCTCCGCCGGGGACTGGCACACCCTGCCGGTCGCCGGCACCACCCCCGCTGCGGTGTCCGCGGCCTACGACGCGGCCACCAAGGGGCTTGGCGCCGTCCACCCCCAGGTGACGGTGGGCGGGCGCAGCATCACCGGGCATCGGATGACGGCGGCACTCCAGATCACCTGGATCTTCCCGGGGGGTCAGCGGTGGAGCTACCCGAGCCAGGCCCACTTCACGCTCAGCGACGGGCGTTGGCTGCTGGACTGGAGCCCGGCCGTCATCCACCCCCGGTTGGGCCCCGGTGCCCAGCTCGACCTGGTGCGTGAGCCGGCGACCCGCGCACCGATCGAGGGTCGCGGCGGCAGCGTGCTGGTGACCAATCGGCCGGTCTTCGACGTCGGCATCCACCCCGCCAAGGCCACCGATCTGCACCAGTTGTGTGCGCGGCTCGGCGCGCTGCTCGGCGTGGACGCAACCCGGCTCGAGCAACGTGTCAAGGCCTCCCCACCGGACCAGTTCGTCCCGGTCATCACGCTGCGTCAGGCCGACTACGCCCCGGTGCGCACCGTGCTGGAGACCCTGCCAGGGGTGATCGTGCATGCCGGCCAGCTCCCGCTGGCTCCGACCCGCGCGTTCGCCCGGTCGTTGCTGGGCACCGTCGGCCCGGTCACCAAGGAGCTGCTGGACGCCTCGCACGCCAGGCTGGCCGCCACCGACATGACCGGGCTGTCCGGGCTGTCACTGCAGTACGACCAGCGACTGTCCGGGACCGCGGGGATGCGGGTCGACCTGGTGCACAACGACACCTCGGGGGCAAGCACCACCAGCACGTTGTGGTCGGTGGCTGCGGTTGCGGGACAACCGGTGCGCACCACCCTGGACGCCCGGGTGCAGGCCGCCGCCGACGCCGCGCTGAGCGGGGTGTCCAGCCCGGCGGCCCTGGTGGCGGTGGACGTGGCCACCGGGGACGTGCGCGCCGTCGCGGTGGGACCCGACCCGGGCGGCTACGACACCGCGCTGCTGGGCGCCTACTCGCCAGGGTCGACGTTCAAGATCATCACTACGCTCGCGCTGCTACGTCGCGGGCTGAGCGTGACCACCCCGGTGAGCTGCCCGGAGTTCGCCACGGTGGACGGGAAGACCTTCCACAACTACGACCACGAGGTGCTCGGGAGCGTCCCGTTCCACGTCGACTTCGCCCGCTCCTGCAACACGGCGTTCATTGGCGCCTCTGCCCGGCTCGGCCGCAACGACCTGACGCAAGCCGCGGCGGCCCTGGGCGTCGGGGTGCCCTGGGCGCTGGGCACACCGGCCTTCGCTGGCAAGGTGCCGGCCGCCTCGAGCCGGCTGCTGCTGGCTGCGGACTCCTTCGGGCAGGGGCAGGTGACGATGAGCCCGCTGGCCATGGCAGTGGCCGCCGCCAGCGTCGCGCACGGAGGGACACTGACCCCGCGGCTGGTGATCGACCCGCCACCCACCCCGGTGGGCCCGCCGCCTTCGCCGGTGCCCGGGATCCGCCCGACCGAGGCTGCCACCATCGCTGCTCTGATGCGCGAGGTGGTGACCTCCGGAACCGGCCAGGTCCTCAATGGAACCCCCGGTGGGCCGGTTTCGGCCAAGACCGGGACCGCCGAGTACGGCACCGACAACCCGCCGAGGACGCACGCGTGGATGGTCGGCTTCCAGGGCCAGGTCGCCTTCGCGGTGTTCGTGCACGACGGACCCACCGGCGCCGGGGCGGCCGGACCGATCGTGCAGCGCTTCCTGCGCGCCCTGGCAGCCGGCTGAGCCCGGTCGCGACGGACCCTGCCCTCAGCCGCAGGCCCTCAGCCAGTCGCGTCCGCGACCCGGCAGGCCGCCACGACCCGGGGCACCGCCTCGGCCAGGCCGACTTGCGTGACCCGGCCGCTGGCCCGATCACGCAGCTCGACCACGCCCGTGGCCAGGCCCCGCCCGACCACCAGGATGGTCGGCATGCCGAGCAGCTCGGAGTCGTTGAACTTCACTCCCGGCGAGGTCGCACGCCGATCATCCAGCAGCACCCGCAGCCCGGCTCGCTCGAGCTCGACGGCGATCTGTTCGGCCGAGCTGAAGACCGCCTCGTCCTTTCCGGTGGCCACGATGTGCACGTCGAGCGGGGCGATACCCCGTGGCCAGCGCAGCCCCTTCTCGTCGTGGGACTGCTCGGCGACCGCTGCGATTGCCCGCGACACCCCCACGCCGTACGAGCCCATGATCACCCGCGTGGGCTTGCCGTCCGGACCCAGCACGTCCAGGCCGGCCGCGTCGGCGTACTTGTAGCCGAGCTGGAAGATGTGCCCGATCTCGATGCCCCGGTTGATCGACACCGCAGCCCCGCACTCCGGGCAGGGGTCACCGGCGCGCACCTCGGCCGCCTCGATGACCCCGTCGGGGGTGAAGTCGCGCCCGACAACGAGGTTGGCGACGTGGCGGCCAGGTGCGTCAGCTCCGGTCACCCATGCGGTGCCGGGGGCCACCCGCGGGTCCACCAGGTAGCGGATGCGGGCCTCGGCGAGGGCCGCCGGGCCGATATAGCCGCGCACCAGAGCGGGGTGAGCGGCGAAGTCCTCGGCCTCGAAGACCGCCACCTCGGCCGGAGCGAGAGCAGCCTCGAGTCGTTTGAGGTCCACCTCACGGTCCCCGGGCACGCCGACGACGAGGGGCTCCCAGTCGCGCTGACCGGGGAAACGGGTCTTGAGCACGACGTTCTTCAGGGTGTCCGCGGCGCTGAACACCCTCCCGAGGCTCATCGAATTGAGCCGATCCACCAACGTCTCGATGGTGGCGGTGGCTGGGGTGTCCAGCACGGTGACCGGCGGGTGCTCCCCGCTGGGCGCGGCGGGAACCGACGGGTGCTCCCCGCTGGGCGCGGCGGGAACCGACGTACGCATCGCCTCGACGTTGGCGGCGTAGCCGCAGGCCCGGCAGGCGACGTAACTGTCCTCACCGGTGGGTGCGGGGGCCAGGAACTCCTCGCTGGCGCTGCCGCCCATCGCCCCGGACATCGCCGAGACGATGACGTAGTCGAGCCCGAGCCTGGCGAACATCCGGACATAGGCCTGCCGGTGCAGCTCGTAGCTCTTGGCCAGACCAGCCTCGTCCAAGTCGAAGGAATAGGAGTCTTTCATGACGAACTCCCGGCCGCGCAGGATGCCGGCACGAGGACGTGCCTCGTCGCGGTACTTGGTCTGCACCTGGTAGAGGATCACCGGCAGGTCCTTGTACGACGAATACTCGCCCTTGACCAAGTCGGTGAACATCTCCTCATGGGTGGGCCCGAGCAGGTAGTCCCCACCCCGTCGGTCCTTGAGCCGGAACACGTTGGCGCCGTACTCGGTCCAGCGGCCGGTGAGCTCGAAGAACTCGCGGGGCAGCAGAGCCGGGAAGAGCACCTCCTGGCCACCGATGCGATCCATCTCCTCGCGAACGATGCGCGAAACGTTCTCCAGCATGATCTTCCCGAGCGGCAGCCAGGAGTAGATGCCGGGAGCCACACGACGGATGTAGCCGGCGCGGACAAGCAGCCGGTGGCTGGGCACCTCGGCATCAGCCGGGTCCTCCCGCAGAGTCCGCAGGAACAGCGTCGACATCCGCAGCAGCACGGGCTGGGCTCCTTCGCGGTGGGTCGGTCCGGATCGTGCCGGGCGGGACGGGCGGGGGTCGTGCCGGGCGGGACGGGCGGGACGGGCGGGACCCGGGGACGGGTGGAACCCGGACGGGTGGTGCCCGGGTGGTGCCCGCAGCGAGGATATCGGGGCTCGACCAGCCCCGGCCACGCGCTTTCGCCCCGTCCGGCGCATGGCGGGCGCACGGCGGGCGCGGCGCGGGCTCGGCGCGGCGGGGCCCGGCCCCCGCCGTCGTACGGCGATCACGCGAAGCAGGCTGGCTAACCGTTTGGGGCCTTCCAGGGGCCGAATCGCGTTTGTACGCCGAGTGAAGGCCCCGGCGCGAGGCTCAGACTGCCGCAGGAACCAACCGGCGCTGGACCGCGAGGTCCATGGCCTCTTGCACTCGCCTGACGACCACCCATGGGGACCCGACGACCTCGGCCCATGTCACTCGGGCGACCACCCACCCGAGCCGCTCGATGGCGAGCTCACGCTGTCGCTCTCGCCATGCGGCCTCGGCCGGGTCCGCGCCCGGGGCCATGGCCCTCCCGTACTTCACCTTCCCGTCGAACTCGAGCACCACCCGGTGCCGGCGCCAGGCCAGGTCCGCGCGTACGCCGTACGGCCCGACCGGCAGGTGCAGCTGCAGGGTGTCCGGGGCCAGCCCCGCCCGGGACAGCAGGCAGCGGGCCAACGACTCCCCCGGGGACTCGGCCCGGCCATCGGCGAAGGCGACCACCCGCGAGGCCAGCCCGGCGCCGGGCCAGTCTCGGCAGAGCGCCAGCACGTCCCAGAGCCGGGCTGGCGCAAGGCCTGCCCGCAAAGCGCTGTCCGCGACGACCACGCCCTGGTCGAAAGCATGGGTCCTCGCAACGTCGACGACCGCCCTGGCGACCGACACCACCGGGATGCCATCCACGCTCACCCTCTGCGTCTCGGGCAGCTCGCCGCAGTGGTGGTCGATGCCGGCCTCGACGCGCGAGGAGACCCGCCCAGGTCGGGTGACGTGGACCGTCGACAAGTCCGTTCGGTAGAGCGTCAACCCATGCAGCAGGGCTGCGGACTGGTGGCTGACCCACACCGGAGGGCGCAGCGTCAGCAGGCAGGCCCGGGCCAGCCGTCGGTGCGCGTCCTCGGCGGACGGGGCCTGCTCTCCCGGTTCGACGAGAGCGTAGGCGCCGCGCCGCAAGCGCACGATGCGCCGGGTCCTGACGGCACGACCCAGCGCGGCGTAGCTGAGCCCGGCCGCAACGGCCTGCCCGGTCAGGAACACCCCTCCTTGGGCCCGGGCGCTGGCGAGCAGCTCGGGGGGCAGATCCGACATGCCCGCACCATGACCCCGACCGGGACGCCGAGACCGCGTTCGGGCCTCGGCTGTGTACAGCCGAGCAAGGGCCTGCATTTGTGGAGTCTGTACGCCGACACGGCCGGCGCGGCGCCCTTGACACGGCCGGCGCGGCGCGGGCTCGACCCAGCCGGTGCCGCG
>JAJZTN010000110.1 GCA_021848885.1 Actinomycetes bacterium | reverse complement strand
AGTGCGGGCCAGGTCCGAGGCACACCCGCGGGACGCCGCCCAACGTCGTAGAGGCGGACCCGAGCACCTGGTTGCGGCTGGCCATCGGCGAGCTGAGCTGGGGCGAGGCGCTGGCGAGTGGATCAGTCCGGGCCAGCGGCGCCCGGGCGGACCTCGCCAGCTGGTTGCCCGTGCAGCCGGCCGAGCCCGAGCCCGAGCCGGAGCACTAGCCGAAGCACTAGCCGAACAGGCTGGGCAGCAGGCCCTCGTGCGCCTCGCGCAGCTCGGCCACCGACACGGCGAACAGACCGGAGACGCTCAGCTCCGCCGACTCCCCCGCCCCCTGGACCTGCCCGAGCCGGCGCACCGGCACCCCGGCGAGCCGGCACCGCTCGGTGAAGTCGGGCTCCGCGGCGGGCGCCAGCGCGACGAGCACCCGCGCCGTGGACTCACTGAACAACGCGACGAACGGGTCCAGCCCCGCCGGCAGCTCGACCCGGGCCCCGCGCCCGCGACGCAGGCAGGCCTCGACAAGGGCCTGGGCAAGCCCCCCGTCGGACAGATCGTGCGCGGCGGTGAGCAGCCCGTCGGCGCTGGCACCGCCGAGCAGCCCGGCCAGCGCCTGCTCGGCAGCCAGGTCGACCCGCGGCGGCATCCCCCCGAGGTGGCCGTGCATGACATGGGCCCACTCCGACCCGCCGAGCTCGTCGCGGGTCTCGCCGAGCAGCAGCAGCACATCGCCCTCGGCGTCGAAGCCCAACGGCGTACGACGGGAGACGTCCTCGAGGACCCCGAGCACCCCCACCACGGGGGTCGGCAGGATCGCGCTGTCGCCGGTCTGGTTGTAGAAGCTGACGTTGCCGCCGGTGACCGGCACGCCCAGGCGCAGGCAGGCGTCGGCCAGCCCACGGGTGGCCTCGGCGAACTGCCACATGACCGCCGGGTCCTCCGGTGAGCCGAAGTTCAGGCAGTTGGTCACCGCTAGCGGGCGGGCCCCGGTCGTGGCGACGTTGCGGTAGGCCTCGGCCAGTGCCAGCTGCGCCCCCGCGTAGGGGTCCAGCCGGGTGAAGCGGCCGTTGCCGTCGGTGGCGACGGCGACACCCAGCCCGCTGGCCTCGTCAACCCGCACGATGCCGGCGTCCTCGGGCATGGCCAGCACCGTGTTGCCCAGCACGTAGCGGTCGTACTGGTCGGTGACCCAGGTCTTGGCGGCCAGGTTCGGCGAGCCGACCATCCGCAGCAGGGTGGCGCGCAGCTCGTCGCCGCCGACCGGCCGGACCAGCCGCTGGGGGGTCGGGGCGTCGGACTGCAGGGCGTCCTGGTCGCCCGGGCGGGAGAGGGGCCGCTGATAGACCGGGCCGTCGTGCGCCACGGTGCGAGGCGGAACGTCGCAGATCCGCTGACCCTGCCAGTCGATGGTCAGCCGACCGGTGTCGGTGACCTCACCGATGACCGTCGCGGTGACGTCCCAGCGCCGGCACACCGCCATGAACTCCTCGAGGTCCCCCGGGGTGACGATCGCGCACATCCGCTCCTGCGACTCGCTCATCAGGATCTCCTCGGGGGCCAGCGAGGCGTCGCGCAGCGGGACCCGGTCGAGCACGACGTGCATCCCGCCCTCGCCGTTGCTGGCCAGCTCCGAGGTGGCGCAGGAGATCCCGGCGCCACCGAGGTCCTGGATGCCGACCACGAGGCCGGCGGCGAAAAGCTCGAGGGTGCACTCGATGAGCACCTTCTCCAGGAAGGGGTCGCCGACCTGCACGGCGGGCCGCTTGCTCGGCCCGGAGTCGGTGAAGGTCTCGCTGGCCAGCACCGACACCCCGCCGATCCCGTCCCCGCCGGTCTTGGCCCCGTAGAGCACCACGAGGTTGCCCACCCCGGTGGCCTTGGCCAGGTGGATGTCCTCGTGCCGCAGCACGCCGATGCACAGGGCGTTGACCAGCGGGTTGCCGGCGTAGCTGGGGTCGAAGACAACCTCCCCGCCGATGTTGGGCAGGCCCAGGCAGTTGCCGTAGCCCCCGATTCCGGCCACCACACCGGGCAGCACCCGGTGGGTGTCGGCTGCCTCGGCCGGGCCGAAGCGCAACGGGTCCATCACCGCGACCGGGCGGGCCCCCATGGACAGGATGTCGCGCACGATCCCGCCCACCCCCGTGGCCGCACCCTGGTAGGGCTCGACGTACGACGGGTGGTTGTGGCTCTCGATCTTGAAGGTGACCGCCCAGCCGTGCCCGATGTCGACCACCCCAGCGTTCTCGCCGATCCCGACCAGCAGAGCGTCGGTGGCCGGGGCCTTCTCGCCGAACTGACGCAGGTGCACCTTGGACGACTTGTAGGAGCAGTGCTCGCTCCACATCACCGAGTACATGGCCAGCTCCGCCGAGGTGGGCCGGCGCCCGAGGATGTCGCGGATGCGCTGGTACTCCTCGGCCCGCAGGCCAAGCTCGTGCCAGGGCTGCTCGGTGTCGGGGCTGGCCTGGGCCGCCTGGACGGTGTCGCTCACGCCGTGCCTCTCCTACCAGATCCGGACCCGCGCCTGGGCGGGCAGCCACATCGCGTCATCGGGGCCGACGTCGAAGGCGGCGTAGAACTCCTCGAGATTGCGCACCACGTTGCAGCGGAACTCCTCAGGGGAGTGCGGGTCGATGGTCAGCCGCCGGATGGCCTCGGCCTGGCGGGACTTGCTGCGCCACACCCGCGCCCAGTTGAGGAAGAAGCGCTGCTCCCCGGTCAACCCGTCGATGACGGGGGAGGGCCCGTCGCCGAGGCTGCGCCGGTAGGCCTGGTAGGCCACCGTGACCCCACCGAGGTCACCGATGTTCTCCCCGACGGTCAACGCCCCGTTGACGGTGTGGCCGGGCAGCTCGCGCGGCTGGAAGCCGTCGTACTGCTCGATGAGGGCCCGGGCCCGCTCGTCGAAACGTTCCCGGTCCTGCGCGGTCCACCAGTCCACCAGGTTTCCGTCACCGTCGTAGCGGCTGCCCTGGTCGTCGAAGCCGTGCCCGATCTCGTGGCCGATCACCGCGCCGATCCCGCCGTAGTTCACCGCGTCCTCGACGTCGGGGTCGAAGAACGGCGGCTGCAGGATCGCGGCCGGGAAGACGATCTCGTTCATCCCCGGGTTGTAGTAGGCGTTGACCGTCTGCGGGGTCATGAACCACTCGTCACGGTCCACGGCGGTGCCGAGCTTGGCCAGCTCCCGGTCGGTCTCGTGCGCGCTTGCCCGCATCACGTTGCCGAGCAGGTCGGCGCGGTCGACGACCAGGCCCGAGTAGTCCTTCCAGCGCTGCGGGTAGCCCACCTTCGGGGTGAACTTCGCCAGCTTCTCCAGCGCCCGCTGCCGAGTCTGCGGTCCCATCCAGTCCAGCGCCGCGATGTCGGCCCGGTACGCCGCCACCAGGTGGTCCACGAGCTCGCTGATGCGTGCCTTGGCCGCCGGCGGGAAGTGCCGGGCGACGTAGAGCTGGCCCAACGCGTCCCCCACGGTGCGCTCGACCAGCGCGACGGCGCGCTTCCAGCGTTCCCGCTGCACCGGGGCCCCGGTCAGGGTGTGGCCGTAGAAGTCGAAGTCTGCCTCGGCGAAAGGACTGGATAGGTACGCCGAGAAACCCCGCACGACCTGCCAGGCTAACCAGGCCCGCCACGCGGCCAGGTCCAGCTCGGCTAGCGCGGCGTCGGCGCCGGAGAGGAAGCTCGGCTGGCGCACCACGACCTGCTCGAGCGCCTCCGCCGAGCCACCCAGGCCGCCGATCCAGGCCGACCAGTCCAACGTCGGGGCCAGCTCGACCAGCTCGCCGCGGCTGAGCCGGTTGTAGGTGCGGGTCGCGTCGCGGCTTTCCACCCTGGTCCAGTGCAGCGCGGCCAGCCGGTGCTCGACCGCGAGCACGAGCTCGGCCAGCCCGGCCGGGTCGGGCAGACCGGCCATGGCCAGCATCCGCTCGACGTGGACGGCGTAGGCGGCCCGGATGGCTGCGAAGCCGTCCTCGCGGTAGTAGGACTCGTCGGGCAGGCCGAGCCCGCCCTGGGTGAAGTAGAGGATGTAGGTGTCTGAGGCACCGGCGTCGGTGGACACCGCCCAGCCGAGTAGTCCCGGCACCCCGACCCGGGTGAGCTCCCCGATCGCCGCCGGGAGCTCGGACACCTCGCCGATGCGCTCCACCCGGTCCAGCAGCCCCCGCAGCGGGGACACGCCCAGCGACTCGACCCGGTCGGTGTCGAGGAAGCTGGCGTAGACCTGCCCGGCCAGCCAGGCCGGGCTGTCCGGCTCGGCGGGGGCCTCGACCAGCCCGTCCAGGATCTGGCGCAGGTCGGCCTCGGCCCGGTCACGCAGCTCATAGAAGGCGCCGTACACCGAACGGTCCGCCGGGATCTCGGCGCTGGCCAGCCAGGCGCCGTTGACGTGGCCGAAAAGGTCGTCCTGCACCCGGACCGAGGCGTCGCGGTGATCCAGGTCGAGCCCGCTGACCCGGGACTGCCCGACCGTCACGCCGCGACCACCGCGGCCAGCAGCGAGGTGAAGAAGACCAGCCCGTCCACGCTCGGCCCGGTCAACGGGTCCACCGCGTGCTCGGGGTGCGGCATGAGACCCACGACGTTGCCGCGCCGGTTGCGCACCCCGGCGATGTCCCGGTAGCTGCCGTTGGGGTTGTCCACCAGGTAGCGGGCCACCACACGCCCCTCGGCCTCGAGCTCGTCGAGGGTTTCCCGGTCGGCGACGTACCCGCCCTCGCCATTCTTGATCGGAACGACAATCTCGGCACCGGGTGAGTAGCCGCTGGTCCACGGGGTGTCGACGCTGTCGATACGCAGCCGCTGGTCCCGGCAGACGAAGGTCCGCGAGCTGTTGCGGATCAACGCGCCGGGCAGCAGGCCGGCCTCGCACAGGATCTGGAACCCGTTGCAGATGCCCAGCACGGGCATCCCCGCCTCGGCGGCGGTGACGATGCGCTCCATCACAGGGGCGAACCGGGCGATCGCTCCGCAGCGCAGGTAGTCCCCGTAGGAGAAGCCGCCGGGGAGCACAACCGCGTCGACCCCGTGCAGGTCCGCGTCGGCGTGCCATAGCGCCACCGGCTCACCCCCGGCCAACCGCACCGCCCGGGCGGCGTCCCGGTCGTCCAGCGATCCGGGGAAGGTGACCACGCCGACCCTCACGCCGGCTCCTCCAACCGCACCGCGAAGTCCTCGATCACCGGGTTGGCCAGCAGGGTCTCGGCGATCCGTCGGATCTGGGCCAGCTGGTCCTCGGTGACCTCCCCGTCCAGGGTGAGCTCGAAGCGCTTGCCCTGCCGCACCTCGACAACCCCGCCGAACCCCAGCTTGGGCAGGGCGGCGGCGACCGCTTGGCCCTGCGGGTCGAGGATCTCCGGCTTGAGCATGACGTCGACGACGACGCGGGCCCGTCTGGGCATCGTGGGGCTCCTGCGGATCGGTCCGGGGCGGCACGCTGAGCCTACCCGCGCGGCCGCCCGCACCCGGCCGCGGGAGGGGTGTGCCCGCGGGCATGCCCGGCCGCGGGAGGGGTGTGCCCGCGGGCATGCCCGGCCGCGGGAGGGGTGTGCCCGCGGGCATGCCCGTGCGGTCACGGTTGGACTACGAATGGGTCACCGCCTCGACGTGGGGGTGAGAACAGCCCGAATCGCCCCGTAACGTGCCGACGTGGGCCAGTGCGACGACGAGCAGCCGCAACACGGGGCCGGCATCCCGGTGCACGCCCAGACTCCGCCCCGGCTGGCACTCGTGGCCCTGCTGGCAGTGCTGGCGGTGCTGGCCCTGCTGGCGGTGCTGGCCGCATGCACGGCCGGGTCCTCGGGTCCACCGGCCACCCCCACCCCGAGCCCCGCCGGGGTGCAGCGCCCCGTAGCGATCGCCGCCGACCCCACCGGGCACCTGTGGGTGGCCGATGCCGTGCGCGGGGACCTGCTGCGGCTGAGCGCCGACGGCAAGACCGTGGACCGCGCCGTCGCGGTCGGAGGTGCTCCGCAGGCGCTGCTGTCGGCCAACGGGTCCCTGTGGGTCACCGTCGGGGACGCCGGTCTGCTGGTGCAGGTCGACCCGGTGAGCGGGCAGGTCACCGCCCGGATCCCGGTCGGGACGGACCCCACCGGGGTCGCCTACGGCTGGAACTCGCTGTGGGTGACCGCCACCCGCGACGGGCTGCTGGTGCGGGTGGACGCCCGCACCCACCAGGTGACCGACCGGATCAAGGTGGGCCCCTCCCCACGCGTGGTCGTGCTGGGCCGCGATGCGGCGTGGGTCACCGACTATGCGGCGGGCACCGTCACACGGGTCGACGTGGCCAACGGCGACTCCACGACGACAAGCCGGCTGTGCATCGGGCCGCTGGGTGAGGCGACGAGCACCGGCACGCTGTGGGTGGCCTGCGCGGACGGCAACACCGTCCTCGCGCTGGACGAGTCGACCGGCAACGTGCTGGCCAGGATCCCGGTGCGTGGTGGGCCGGAGACGCTGCTGGAGTTCGACGGCCGGATCTATGTCACGCTGCGCGACGACCCGACGGTGGCGCTCATCGACCCACGAACGCACACGTTGCTCACCCCGGCGCCCAGCGACACCGGCACGAGGGCCGGCTCGGCAAGCACGGCCCCGCCCGCAGCCCGGACCGGGGACACGGCCCTGGCGGTGCTGCGCGACACGGTGTGGCAGTCTCGGGCCGCCGACGGGACCGTGCAGCAGGTGCCCGGGCCCTGAGGCCGCGACGACGGCGGCCCGGTCGCCTCCGGCTCAGTGCCTCTGCCAGGCCGCCCAGGCGCTGGCCACCATGTCGGCCAGGCTCAGCCGGGCCGACCAGCCCAGCTCCGCGGCGATCCTGCCCGCGCTGGCCACCAGCCGCGCGGGGTCACCGGCCCGGCGGCCCACTAGGTCGGGGGTGAAGTCGCGACCGGTCTGCTCGCGCACCGCGTCGAGCACCTCGAGCACGGAGGAGCCCTCGCCCCGCCCGACGTTGTAGACCCCGAAGGTGGCTCCGCCCTCCAGCGCCCGCGCGGCGGCCACGTGCGCCTCGGCCAGGTCGAGGACGTGGATGTAGTCGCGGATGCAGGTGCCGTCCCGGGTGGGGTAGTCCGAGCCGAACACCTGCGGGGGACGGCCCTCGGTCAGGGCGCGCAAGGCCAGCGGGATGAGGTTGCTGACGCTGCGGTCAGCCAGCTCGGGGGCCCCGGCACCGGCCACGTTGAAGTAGCGCAACGCGATCCAGCGCAGCCCGTGCGCGCGCGCCGCATCGCGCAGCATCCACTCCCCCACCAGCTTGGTCTCCCCGTAGGGGCTCATCGGCCGGGTCGGGGAGTCCTCGGTGACCTCGTCGACGTCCGGCATGCCGTAGACCGCGGCGGAGGAGGAGTAGAGGAACGTCTCGACACCGGCCTCGACGCAGGCCTGCAGCAGGCAGCGGGTGCCTTCGGCGTTCTCCCACCAGTAGGTCAGCGGCATCGCGACGGACTCGCCCACGGCCTTCTTCGCGGCCAGGTGCAGCACCGCGGTGATCTCGTGGTCGGCCAGCACCGCACGGACCGCGTCGGGGTCCGTGACGCTGCCGCGCACCAGGGGCACGGCCTCGGGCACCGTCTGGGGGTCACCGGTGGACAGGTCATCCAGCACCACGACGGGCAAACCGGCCGCGCCGAACGCGCGCAGCACGTGCGCGCCGATATAGCCGGCCCCGCCGGTGAGCAACCAGGTCACCCGGCCAGCCTAGCCAGGCGGATCACGGCGCAAGGCAGCCCGGCGGCCCGGCGCCGGAGGTCACTGCCAGGTCCGCCCGGTCAGCCGCTCGTAGGCCTCGACATAGCGACTGCGGGTCCGCGCCACGATCTCCTCGGGCAGTTCCGGTGGCGGCTGGCCCGACTCCCGCCGCCACCCACTGGCCGGGCTGACCAGCCAGTCGCGCACGAACTGCTTGTCGAAGGAGGGCTGGGGCCGCCCCGGCCGCCAACCCTCGACCGGCCAGAACCGGGACGAGTCCGGAGTGCCCACCTCGTCGGCGAGCACCAGGGTGCCATCGGCCCTGCGCCCGAACTCCAGCTTGGTGTCGGCCAGGATGATGCCGCGCTGCCGGGCGATGGCCTCGGCCCTGGCATAGACGGCCAGGGTTACTTCACGAAGCTGGGCCGCCGCGCCCGCGCCGAGCCGCTCGGCGACCTCGGCTAAGCCGACATTCTCGTCATGCTGCCCCACCTCGGCCTTGGTGGCCGGGGTGAATATCGGCTCCAGCAGCTGCGAGCCGTCCAGCAGCCCGGGGGGCAGGTCGATGCCGCAGACCGTGCCGCCGGCCAGGTAGTCAGCCAGGCCGGACCCGGTGAGGTAGCCGCGCGCGACGCACTCGAAGGGCACCATGGCCAGCGTCTCGCACACCATGCACCGCCCGGCCCACCCCGGCTCGGCACCGGGGGGCAGCTCGGTGCCGAGGACATGGTTGGGCACCAGGTCGGCAAGCCGCTCGAACCACCACATCGACAGGGCGGTCAGGATCCGACCCTTGTCTGGGATGGCCGTCGGAAGAACCCAGTCGTACGCCGATATCCGGTCGCTGGCCACCATGAGCAGCCGACCGTCGGGCAGCGCGTAGAGGTCGCGGACCTTGCCTGAGTGCAGGTGCTGGAGTTCGGGCGGGCTCACGTGTGGCAGTCTCCCAGACCGGGGCCCAGTCGGCGCGGCACTGAGCTGGTCGCGAGTCTCGGCTCGATCCACCAGGTGAGCACCACCACCGCGGTAAGCAACCTCCAGCAGACGCGGCCGTCAAGATCGAAGCAGTTGATCGGGCCGGCCGTGCAGTAGTCGTAGGGGTTGGCGTTCCCGCCGGGGACGGGGTCCACGGACAGGAACCGCCCGGTGCTCGGGTCATACAGCCGGGCGCCCATCAGCACGATCCCGGCGAGGGGGTCGGTGGCGCGGGTGCGCCCACCCAGCCACCCGTAGGTGTGCCCGGCCAGGCCCGCATCACGCGCCACCCCGTACTCGCTGGCCTCCCCATACCAGGTGGTGCTGGCCGCACCGGGACCGTCGTGGTCCGCCCCGACGGGTCATAGACATACCCGGGGTCGACCACCCAGTCAGCCCCATCGAGGCTGCGGGTGACCGTGGTCGGGGACACCTACGGG
>JAJZTN010000109.1 GCA_021848885.1 Actinomycetes bacterium | reverse complement strand
TGCGGCCTGGGCGGCGGCGAGCTTGCCGTCCTGGTTCATGCTCCCGCTGGTGTCGATGACCAGCAGCGCGGTGCGCGAGATGGGCTCGGGCGCCTGGGTCACCGGTCTGGCCACCGCGGTGGCTGGCGTCCCGCCGATGCTCACCTTGACCGAGGCCGGGTCGATGGCGACGCCGGCGGGCAGATCGGTGGCCGAGAAGAGGATCTGCAAGCCCCCGTCGGGTGTGGGCGTCATCTCGTTGATCCGCCCGGAAGGGGCGGCCCAGGCCGCTGGCCCGATGAGGACGAGCGCCGCGGCGAGACCGGCTGCCGCGGCGGTGAGGCGGGGAAGCGACCTCACTTACCGAACCTCTCGAAGGCGAAGATCGTCGGGTCGACCTTGATCCCGGAGGCGGCCAGCTTCTCCAGGAACTTCGGGCGCAGCCCCGTCGACTTCAGCGAGCCCAGGGCGTGTCCCTCCTCGTCGAAGCCCATCTGGTGGTCGAAGACGAAAAGGTCCTGCAGGGTGATGATGTCCCCCTCCATCCCGACCACCTCGGTGATGTGGGTGACGTGACGCGTGCCGTCCTTGAACCGGCTCTGGTGCACGATGAGGTCGAGGGCGTTGGACACCTGCTCGCGGATCGCCCGCACCGGCAGGTCGACACCGGCCATGAGCACCATCGTCTCCACCCGGGACAGCACGTCGCGGGGGGAGTTGGCGTGCACCGTGCAGATCGAGCCGTCGTGGCCGGTGTTCATCGCCTGCAGCATGTCCAGCGCTGCCGCGTCACGGATCTCGCCGACGACGATGCGGTCAGGGCGCATGCGCAGCGAGTTGCGCACAAGGTCACGGATCTTGATCTCGCCCTTGCCCTCGATGTTCGGCGGGCGCGCCTCCAGCCGCAGCACGTGCTCCTGGTGCAGCTGGAGCTCGGCTGCGTCCTCGATCGTGATGACCCGCTCGTCGCCCGGGATGAACCCGGACAGCACGTTCAGCGTGGTGGTCTTTCCGGCGCCGGTGCCCCCGGACACCAGGATGTTGAGCTTGCCGCGGACGCACAGCTCGAGGAACTCCGCCACCGCTCGGGTCAGCGTGCCGAAGGCGATGAGGTCGTCGGCCTGGAAGGGGTCCACGGAGAACTTCCGGACCGTCAGAAGCGAGCCGTCGATGGCCAGCGGCGGGATGACCGCGTTGACCCGGCTCCCGTCGGGCAGCCGGGCGTCGACCATGGGGCTGGACTCGTCGACCCGCCGCCCGACCCGGGCGACGATCTTGTCGATGGTCCGGCGCAGGTGCGCCTCGTCGTTGAACTGCCCCTCGACCGGGTGGATGCGCCCGGCGCGCTCGACGTAGATCGAGTCGGGGCCGTTGACCATGACCTCGGTGATGTCGGGGTCACGAAGGTAGGGCTCGATCGGGCCGTAGCCCAGGATGTCGTCGGCGATCTCCTGGGCGATGCGGGCCCGGTCGGGGCTGGTCAGCGGTGTGTTCTCCTGGGAGAGCACCTCCTGCAGGGTCAGCCGGACCTGCTGCTCGAGCTCGTTCGCGGTGAGCCGGGCGTCATAGAGCTTGGGCCCGATGTTGTCCAGCAGGGTCTGGTGCACCGTGCGCTTGAGGTCGGCGAAGGGGTCCAGGGTCCTTCGGGATGGGCCACGGTTGCCATCGGTCGCGGTGCTGGGAGCCGACGGCTCGGCTCCACGGTCGCGCTTGGCCTGGGCGAGTCGGTCGGCGAGGCTCATGATGTGCGTGCCCTCCTGCGCAGCAGACCGCCGCGACGGTCCGAACGGATCCCGTGCGTGCCGGACATCTCCGCCCTGCCCGACCCTGCCACGGCGCTCTCGGCGAAGTCACGGATGGACTGGCTGACCGGGTGGCGCGGGTCGTCGAGCACGATCGGAACCCCGCGGTTGATCGAGGCCGGCACGTCACGGGAGCTGGGGATCTGCACGCTGATGGGCACCCCGAGGGTCTTCTCGACCTCGCTGTAGGCCAGTCCCACCTTCGAGTCGGCCCGGTTCAGCACGATCCGCCACCG
Organism: Actinomycetes bacterium; assembly: GCA_021848885.1. GTDB lineage: Bacteria > Actinomycetota > Actinomycetes > JAJZTN01 > JAJZTN01 > JAJZTN01. Next base: position 7,158 of record JAJZTN010000109.1, on the reverse strand, counting down.
GTCCCTGGGGAAGTTCAGCAGGTCCATCGTCTCGAGGGTGAGCTTGAGGTTCTTCAGCGCCGGGATGTCCAGGGTGGCCAGCAGCGCGACGAGGTCGCTGCGGTCGAAGGCCACCAGGACCTGGTCGTCGAAGGCCGGCGGGGTGTCCACGACGACGTAGTCGAAGCGCTCTTTGAGCAGGTCGAGCACCCGCCCCACGAGCTCGGCCGGGATCGACTCGGCCGCCCCGGGCTCCAACGGCGCCACCAGCGTGGTGAGCCCGGGGGAGTGCGGGGTCAACAGCGAGGCGATGGCCGAGGCGTCCAGCGCCGACCCGAGCGGCACCGCGTCGGCGATGGTGTGCGCCGGGAAGAGCTGCAGGGCGATCGCCACATCACCGAAGGCCAGGTCGAGGTCGACCAGGCACACCTCACGGCGACCCCGGTCGGCCAGTGCGGCCGCGAGGTTGGTTGCCAGGGTGGTCTTGCCACACCCGCCCTTGGCCGAGAAGACGGTGATGAGCCGCCCCTTGCTGGTCGGCTCCTCCAGGGTGTCCGGGCCCAGGACCTGCTCCCGCATGGCGCGGGCGATGTCGCGCACCCGCCCCACCGCGGCGTTGAGCCCGGACATGTCGCGCTCCTCGATCACCTCGCGCACACCGGCGCGCAGCGCCTCGGCGAGCACGGAGGTGTCCAGCCTGCGCCGGATGAGAATGACCCCGAGGCTAGGGCGGGTGACCCGCATCGAGCCGGCCAGCGCCGCGGCGGCACTCAGGTCCACTGATGGGCCGAGCACGACCGCGTCCTCAGCCAGGTTGGTCTCCAGGTGACGGCGCAGACCGTCCAGGCTCGGCACGACGATGGCCGAGCCACCGACGGTCGAGCGGAGCGAGTCGGCGGTCGAGCTGTCGTGATCGAAGATTGCTGTCATGTCACTGGAACAGGTTCTCGAGGGTGGTGGCTGGGCCCTTCTTGACGTTGGACTTGTCGTTGACCAGGCCGAAGTAGAGCTGCCCCTGCTGGGAGGCCCAGATGACTTTCTGCGCCTGCGCCGGGGTGACCGCGAGCGTGAGGATGGTCTGCGGGATCTGCTGAGTCTGCTGCTGGCCGTTGGGGTTGGTCTGGGTCACCGGGATGACCGTGGTCGCCCCGGTCGCGACGACCTCCACGTCGGGAAGCAGCACCGCGGTGAGGTTGCCGCCGTTGGCGGCCGCGCTCGCGCTGGGTGCCGGCGTGGGCTGCCCGGGCACCGGGGCGGCCGCGCTCACGGTGGCGAAGATGACCACGTGTGAGCCCGGGGAGACGAAGCCGGCCACGCGCGCCGGGTCGGACAGCTGCACGCTGATCGCGACGGTCCCTGCCGGCAGCGGGATCGCCTGCGTGGCGCCGCGACTGCCGAACTGGCTGAGCAGGATCTCCTCACCCGGGTAGATGGGGGACTGGGCGACCATGTCGTTGATCGGCTTGACGTCGGAGAGGGCGCCGGGCGCGACGGCGATCTTCGGGAAGGTCTTCAGCTCGAAGGACCCGGCGGCCGCCGCGGCGCTGCCCGTCGTCCCGGCCGGGATCAGCTGCTTGGCCACCAGCACCCGGGTCGGCTGCTGGTCGGCCATCGCCCGGCTGTTGATGCCGTTGACATAGAGGAAGACCAGAGTGGTCCCGAGCGCCGCGACGATGATCGCGGCGATGAGCAGCACGGTACGACGTCCCATGGGTCCTTCAATCGGAGAAAAGTCGGCAAAGTTGAGGGTGGACGCACATCGGGATGCATCCGAGACCTGGCGACGACACATCCCCTCCCGTGCCCGGCGGGCCCACGCTGGGCTGATCCGCCGTACCCCCCCGCCCCCGGGCGAGGCGCATGGCTCACGGTAGCGACTCCATGCCCTCGAATGTGGCCGGAACGGCTGCAGGGGCCGGCGTGGCTCGCAGCGGTCGTGACCTAACCGGCCGCGACCACGGCCAGCACACGTGACCTGACCCCTTCGTCGAGCCAGGCCCGCCGGCTGACCAGCAGCGACCGCAGGGCCCACAGTGTCACGGCTAGCACGAACAGAGCCGTCTGCACCGGGCCCAGCGTCATGGCCACGGCCACCAGCAGCAGCCCCAGCAGCGTCGTCCGCACGGCCAGGGCGGCGGCGTAGAGAGCCATGGAACCCGGGGGTGCGGGCGTGTCACGAGTGTCGCGCAGGTCGGCGCGGTGCGGCCGGTGGATGGACCAGTGCAGGCACACGGCCGTGACCAGCAGGCTCTCGGCGAGCAGACCTCCACCCAGCGCGACCACGTTGGCCGGTGTCGGTGCTCCGCGCACGGTAAGCAGGGCGGCGGCAACCGTGACCGCGGCCGAGCCCAAGCAGGTGCCGAGCACCACGAGGACCTTGGACAGGTACGTCGAGCGGGGGTCGACCGGCAGCGAGGCGATCCACACGCCGCCGCTGCCGTCCAGGGCGAACGCGTTGACCCCGAAGAGCAGTCCGGCGCCGGCGATGACCAGGCCCGGCAGCAGCACCATCTGGTACCAGTGCAGGCGAGCCAGGGCGGCGAAGACGCCGGGCAGCACGGTGAGCACGAGCATGCCGCGGCGCAGCGGGACGGAACGCCACACGCTGGCCAGGTCGACGCCGACGAGCTCGGCGAGCACGCTGGACCGCGCAGGACGGCGGGTGTGCTGCTTGGCGTCGCGGCGGGAGGTTCTGTCACTGGGTCGGCGCATCGCCCAGGCGCAGGCGTGCCCGCCCAACCAGACCGCCAGGGCAGCGAGCAGGACGAGGGTGCCCACCGGTTCGAGCCATTGCCTCCAGCGCATGCCCGACGCGTAGATGGTGGCCACTGCGACCGTGCTCGTGGGCAGGTTCACGAGGGCGTCGCTACCGTATGTCCGCAGCGCATGCGCGGCGAAAGCCACCAGCAGCGCGGCGGTCACCCACACCGTGACCCGGCCGCGGCGGGTGGCCCGGATCCCGACGACCCACCAGGCCACCGCCTGCCCGATCGTGGTGACGGCCACCAGGTAGGTCCACGTCACGGTCTGGGCCAGGGCAGGGTGCGGCGTACCGGCGACGAGGTATCCGGTGAGCATCGTCAGGGTGAGCGCCTGGGCCACCCACGCCAGGTTGAGCGGGGCGAGCAGGAGCGAGGCGAGGAACTGGGCCCGGGGTGCCAGCGGGAAGCTGACCAGCTGGGAGCCAGGGAAGATCTCGGTCCCGCCCCCGGCGGTTAGCGGGGTCAGCACGGCGAGCAGCACGAACCCGGCGTAGGCGGCGGCGAAGGGCACGCTGATGTCGACGACGAGCAGGTGGTGCGCACGCACCCCCGAGGTGTGGGCCGAGACCGCCAGCAGCACCAGCAGCACGAGCAGACCGGCCAGCAGGCTGCGCACCCCGAACGAGCGCACCATGTGCCAGCGCAACGAGACCAGGGTGCCCAGCTGGGAGAGCGGCGGGGCCGTGCGGGCCGCGCCGACCCGGCCGGTCATGACAACCCTGTCATGACAACCCCGTCATGACAGCAGGGCCCGGTAACGGGCCGCGCCGGCCTCACCGGCCAGCTCGGCGGCCGGGGACGCCGCCACGACGCGCCCGGCACGAAGTACGACGGCCTCCTCGCAGGCCAGCACCGCGAGGTCGAGCAGGTGGGTCGACACGAGCACCGCGGCTCCGCCCAGCTGGGCCTCGCGCACCACCGAGAGGGTCGCGTCCACTCCGATCGGGTCGACACCGTCGAAAGGCTCGTCGAGCAGCAGCACGTCGGGTTCGTGGAAGGCGGCGAGCAGTACCGAGAGCCTGCGGCCCATGCCGTGGCTGAACCCCGACACCACACGGTCGGCCACCCCGGCCAGGTCGAACCGGTCCAGCAGCTCGGTGGCCCGGGCCTGCCAGCCGGTGGGCAGGTCACGCAGCCGAGCGCTCAGCGACAGGTGCTCCCAGGGTGTGGCCCGAGGGATCAGGCCGCCGACGTCGGGGCAGTAGCCCACCCGGGCGCGCGCGCCGAAGGGATCCCGCCGGGCGTCGACTCCCCCCACCCACACCTGCCCGCCGGTGGGCGGGAGGACCCCGGCCAGGGCCCGCAGAGTCGTGGACTTGCCAGCCCCGTTGCGCCCGACCAGGGCGAGGGACGCCCCGGCCGGCACGGTCAGATCGACCTCGCTGACCGCGAGGACGGGACCGAAGGCCACGCTGAGGCCACGGGTCTCCACCAGCGCCGGCATGGCCCCAGTCTGGCGGGTCGGCGCACCTTGGACCAGCCGAAGTGCTCAGACCACCCGGAAGGCCGAAGTGCTCAGACCACCCGGCAGGCCGAAGTGCTCAGACCACCCGGCAGATGACCCGGCGGTGGGGCCCCTCACCGTCTCGACGGGGGCTGCCTCACGCTGCGGCAGGAAAGCGACGACGGGTCAAGTGCTCACCCCGCGGTGCCGAGACCCCTGACGTGGAGGAGGTGCTCGAGGCTCGCCGTTGCCCGCACTGCCGGGCTCTGGCAGCCCATCATGCGCGGTGGTGCTCGCTGTGCTTCGCCTCGCTGGACGAGGACACCGCCCCAGGGGACACCGTCCCCGAGGAAACCGCCGTCGAGGACTCTGCTCCCGAGGACACCAACCCCGAGGACATCGAGCCCCCCGTCGAAGCTGAGCCCGATGCCACTCACCCGGTGGACCCGCCCGAGGCCATGCTTGCCCTGCTCGCGGTCGAGGCGGGCTCACCGCTCGGCTCGCTCGGGCCGCTGAGCGCACCGTTGAGCTCGCCGGGTGTCCGGCTCGGGGTCATGCTGGGCGGTCTCGTGCTGTGCACCGGGGTGTTCCTCGGACTCATGTGGCTGCTCGGACACATCGTCTGACCCCGTGCGCGCCCTCGTGGTGCCGGCCGCCGCGCCGCCAGCGCCGGGCTGGGATGGGTGCGACCCGATAGCCTGCGCTGCGGCAGGCGCCGTGGAGCAGCCCCAGCGGATGACCTGTTGACGATCTTCCGCGGGAGAGGCACGCCGATGGCCGACCAGACCGAGTCCTGCACCGTCATCGCCGCATCCCCGGCTGAGGTGATGCGGGTCATCGCCGACTTCCCGGCCTACCCGGAGTGGGCCGGCGCGGTGAAGGAGGCCGAGGTCCTCGAGCCGGGCGTCGACGGGCGGGCCCGGCAGGTCCGCTTCCGTCTGGACGCCGGGGTGATCAGGGACGAGTACGTCCTCATGTATGACTGGCAGGACGACGCGGTCTCCTGGAACCTCGTGCGCGCGGGGCTGCTCACCGCGATGAGCGGCTCCTACACCCTGGCGGCAAGCGGGGGTGGAACCGAGGTCACCTACCGGCTGGCGGTGAACGTGCGGGTGCCGATGATCGGCCTGCTCAAGCGGAAGGCGGAGAAGGCGATCATCGACACGGCGCTGAAAGAGCTGAAGAAGCGGGTCGAGGGCTAGAACCCGCGCAGGGGCGAGCGGAGCAGTCAGGAGACCAAGGTGTCAACGGCGTACGGACGGGACGGAGCCGAGGCGGTCGGTGGGCTGGCCGAGGAGGCCACCCGGCTGCTGGCGGTCCTTCAGGGTCTGGGGTGGTTGCGGGCCCCCGCGGCAGGATCGGGTGCTCGACCGCGTGCCGGTGGCCCCGCCGACCCGTGGGCAGAGGCGGTTGAGGACCCGGTCGACGGGGGACCCGCCGACGCGGACGCCGGCAGCGGCGGCGAGGGGCTGTGCACGTGCGCGGTCTGCCCGCTGTGCCGGGGCCTGCGCATGCTTCGCGAGGCGAGCCCGACGGCCTACCTGCACCTGGGTGAGGCGGTCGAGTCCTTCGCCGCCGCGGTCCAGGAGCTGGCCCGGGCCTTCGCCGAGGCCGGGTCGCCACGGCGGGAGGGACCATGGGGCTGACCATCGGCGTCGACGTCGGCGGCACGAAGGTGGCCGCCGGTGTCGTGGACGAGGGGGGCCAGATCCTCACCCGGGTGCGGCGCAGCACCCCGGCCGCTGATGCGGCACGACTGGTCGAGGAGATCCTGGCCGCCATCGAGGAGCTTCGCGGCCAGCACGAGGTGGAGGCCGTGGGGATGGCCGCAGCCGGATTCGTCGACGCCAGCCGAAGCGTCGTGCTCTTCGCCCCCAACATCTCCTGGCGCAACGAGCCGCTGCGTCAGCGGGTCGAGCGGCAGACCGGGCTGGCTGCCACGGTCGAGAACGACGCGAACGCCGCCGCCTGGGGCGAGTACCGCTTCGGTGGCGGGCGCGGCGACGATGTCGTCTGCGTGACGATTGGGACCGGCGTCGGTGGTGGCGTGGTGCTGGACGGGCACCTGCTGCGCGGGCACTGGGGGATGGCCGGGGAGATCGGGCATGTGCGGGTCGAGCACAACGGCCGCCCGTGCGGTTGCGGGAGCCGCGGCTGTCTCGAGCAGTACGCCAGCGGGCAGGCCCTGGTCCGTGAGGCCCGCTGGAGGGCGGCCGAGGACCGTCCCGGGGCCGGGCTGCTGCTCTCCCTCGGCGACGGCACCCCCGAGGGGGTGCAGGGAGCGCACGTGAGCGAGGCGGCTCGTGCCGGTGACCCGGTGGCCTTGGCCTCCTTCGAGGCGGTGGGCCGATGGCTGGGTGTCGGGCTCGCCGACGTCGCGGCAGTGCTGGACCCGGCCGCCTTCGTCATCGGGGGAGGGGTGTCGGAGGCCGGGGAGCAGCTGCTCGCCCCCACTCGGGCCTCCTTCGCCGAGGCCCTCACCGCCGCCGCGCACCGACCGCTCGCCGAGATCCGACTGGCCGAGCTGGGCAACGACGCCGGACTGATCGGCGCGGCCGACCTGGCCAGGCGCTGAGCCGGGCCGGCGTACGCGACGGTCCGGGATGAGCCTGACAGTCGGGGTCGACATCGGTGGCACCAAGATCGCCGCCGGGGTCGTCGACGAGCGTGGGCGGGTCATCGACCGGGCCCGCCGGGAGACCCCGGAGCGCGGCAGCTCGCCACTCGTCGTGGAGGACGCCATCGCCGAGGTGGTCATCGAGCTCGCGGCTCGTCACCCGGTGACCGCCGTGGGCATCGGCGCAGCCGGCTTCGTCGACGCCGACCGGTCCAGCGTCCTGTTCGCCCCGCACCTTTCCTGGCGCGGCGAACCGCTGCGCGACGCCGTGGCGGAGCGGGTCGGGCTGGCTGTGCTGGTGGAGAACGACGCCAACGCCGCAGCCTGGGCGGAGTGGCGCTTCGGCGCCGCCCGGG
>JAJZTN010000108.1 GCA_021848885.1 Actinomycetes bacterium | reverse complement strand
AAGAAGGTCCTCAAGGAGATCCGCACCCGCGGGGACATCATCCTGTTCATCGACGAGCTGCACACCCTGGTGGGCGCCGGTGCCGCCGAGGGTGCCATCGACGCGGCGAGCATCCTCAAGCCGATGCTGGCCCGCGGCGAGCTGCAGACCATCGGCGCCACGACCCTCGACGAGTACCGCAAGCACCTGGAGAAGGACGCCGCGCTGGAGCGGCGCTTCCAGCCCATCCAGGTCGCCGAGCCGACTCTGGCGCACACCATCGAGATCCTCAAGGGGCTGCGGGACCGTTACGAGGCACACCACAGGGTCTCCATAACCGACAGCGCGCTGGTCGCCGCGGCCACCCTGGCCGACCGCTACGTCAGCGATCGGTTCCTGCCGGACAAGGCGATCGACCTCATCGACGAGGCCGGCTCGCGGATGCGGATCCGTCGGATGACGGCTCCGCCGGACCTGCGTGAGTACGACGAGAAGATCGCCGCGGTGCGTCGCGAGAAGGAGTCCGCGATCGACGCGCAGGACTTCGAGAAGGCCGCTAGCCTGCGCGACCGGGAGAAGACCCTGCTGGCCGAGAAGGCCACGCGCGAACGGGAGTGGAAGGCCGGCGACATGGACGTCGTGGCCGAGGTCGACGAGGAGCTCATCGCCGAGGTGCTGGCCACCGCCACCGGCATCCCGGTCTTCAAGCTCACCGAGGAGGAGACCGCCCGCCTGCTCCGCATGGAGGACGAGCTGCACAAGCGGATCATCGGGCAGGACCAGGCGGTCAAGGCGCTCTCGCAGGCGATCCGACGCACCCGTGCCGGGCTGAAGGACCCCAAGCGCCCGGGAGGCTCCTTCGTCTTCGCCGGCCCGACCGGGGTCGGCAAGACCGAGCTGTCCAAGGCGCTGGCCGAGTTCCTCTTCGGTGACGAGGACTCCCTCATCCAGCTGGACATGAGCGAGTTCAGCGAGAAGCACACCGTCTCGCGGCTCTTCGGCTCCCCGCCCGGCTACGTCGGCTACGAGGAGGGAGGCCAGCTCACCGAGAAGGTGCGCCGCCGGCCGTTCTCCGTCGTGCTCTTCGACGAGGTGGAGAAGGCCCACCCGGACATCTTCAACTCCCTGCTGCAGATCCTCGAGGACGGCCGGCTCACCGATGCCCAGGGTCGGGTGGTCGACTTCAAGAACACCGTGATCATCATGACCACGAACCTTGGCACCCGGGACATCTCCAAGGGGATCAACCTGGGCTTCGCGGCCTCCGGGGACGCGGCCACCAGCTACGAGCGGATGAAGGCGAAGGTCACCGAGGAGCTCAAGCAGCACTTCCGCCCGGAGTTCCTCAACCGCATCGACGACATCGTCGTCTTCCACCAGCTCAGCGAGGACGACATCGTCACGATGGTCGACCTGATGATCGCCCGGGTGGACGAGCGGCTCAAGGACAAGGACATGGCCGTCGAGCTGACTCACGAGGCGAAGGTGCTGCTGGCCCACCGCGGCTTCGACCCGGTGCTGGGCGCCCGGCCCCTGCGGCGCACCATCCAGCGCGAGATCGAGGACGTGCTCAGCGAGAAGATCCTCTTCGGTGAGGTCCGGCCCGGTCAGATCGTGCTGGTGGGCGTGTCAGGCGCCGACGCGGAGGCCGGCTTCACCTTCCGGGGTGAGGACAAGGCTCCCCTGCCCGACTCCCCGCCCGTCGAGACCGCCGGGACCGAGGGCGCATAGCTGAGGACGCCTGCGCGACCGCTCACCCCGCCCGGGGGCTCGGGCCCCGGCGTCGGCGCCCCGGCGACCGCTCACCCCGCCCGGTCGGCGACCCGGTGGACCTTGTGCGGGGCGGCCTGCGCGAGCGGCTTGATCACCATGAGGTCCACGTCGACGTGCGGCGGGCGGGTCAGGCACCAGGCGATGGCGTCGGCGATGTCCTCGGCGGTCAGTGGGGCCTCCACCCCGGCGTAGACCGCCGCAGCGCGCTCGGCGTCGCCGCGGAAGCGGACCAGGGAGAACTCCTCGGTGGCCACCATCCCCGGAGCGATCTCGCTCACCCGGACCGGTCGGCCGCACAGCTCCAGCCGCAGCGTCTCGGACAGCGCGGCCTGGGCGTGCTTGGCCGCGGCGTAGCCCCCACCGCCCTCGTAGACGAGGTGAGCGGCGATGGAGGTCACGTTGACCACATGGCCCCGCCCGGACCGCTCCAGGGCCGGAAGCAGGGCCCGGGTCATCCTCAGCGTGCCGAGCACGTTGACGTCGTACATCGCACGCCAGTCCTCGATGTTGGCGTGCTCGACCGGCTCGAGCCCGATCGCGCCACCGGCGTTGTTGACCAGCACCGCGCAGTCCGGCACCGACTGGGTCAGCCGGGCCACCGACGCGTCGTCGGTGACGTCCAGGGCCAGGGCGCGGGCCCCGATCTGCTCGGCCAGCTCATCCAGCCGGTCGGTGCGCCGGGCTGCCACGACGACGTCGAAGCCCTCGGCGGCCAGCCGCCGGGCGGTGGCCGCGCCGATGCCGCTGCTCGCCCCGGTCACCACCGCGGTGCCCCTCGGCTCGTCCGTGTCAGGTCGACGTGCTGGCATAGGTGTCCGCATGGGCTCATCCTCGCGCAGCACCCCGGTGCGGCACCCGGCGGGGAATCGGGGACGATCGGGCGGGGTTGCAGGCAGCGGAGGTGGGCGTGTCCAGAGCGAGCGGCGTGGCCAGCGTGGCTAGGGGGCGGCTGCCTCGGCGGGTGGCGATGCTGTCCGTGCACACCTCGCCGCTGGACCAGCCCGGCACCGGTGACGCCGGGGGCATGAACGTCTACGTCGTCGAGCTGGCCCGCCGGCTGGCCGCGCTGGACATCGACGTCGAGGTCTTCACCCGGGCCACGCGCGGCGGGCTGCCGCCCGCTGCCGAGCTTGCCCCGGGGGTGCTGGTCCGCCACGTCAGCGCCGGGCCGTACGAGGGCCTGGCCAAGGAGGACCTGCCCGGTCAGCTGTGCGCCTTCACCGCGGCGCTCATGCGCGCCGAGGCTGCCCACGAGCCCGGCTGGTACGACCTCGTGCACTCGCACTACTGGCTGTCCGGGCAGGTCGGCTGGGTCGCCGCGGAGCGCTGGGGCGTGCCGCTGGTTCACACCATGCACACCATGGCGCGGGTGAAGAACCTGGCCCTGGCCGACGGGGACACCCCCGAGCCCAACGCCCGGGTGATCGGGGAGACCCAGGTGGTGGAGGCCGCCGACCGGCTGGTCGCCAACACCGCCGCCGAGGCGCGCGAGCTGGTTCGGCTCTACGACGCCGACCCGGACAAGGTCGTCGCCGTGACCCCCGGGGTGGACCTCGAACGCTTCCGGCCCGGGGACGTCGCCGCGGCACGGGCCCGGCTCGGTCTAGCTCCTGATGCCCTCGTGCTGTTGTTCGTCGGGCGGATCCAGCCGCTGAAGGCCCCCGACGTGCTGCTGCGCGCGGTGGCCGAGCTGGCCGCGCGCAACCCGGGGCTGCGCTCCCGGCTGGTGCTGGCCGTGGTGGGGGGACCGAGCGGGCGCTCCACGCTGACCCCGCAGTCCCTTGGTGAGCTGGCCGGCAGGCTGGGCATCGCCGACCTGGTGCGCTTCACCCCGCCGGTGGGCCACCAGCTGCTGCCGGAGTGGTACCGCGCCGCGGACCTGACCGTCGTGCCCTCCTACAGCGAGTCCTTCGGTCTGGTCGCGGTGGAGTCGCAGGCCTGCGGCACGCCCGTGCTGGCCGCCCGGGTCGGGGGGTTGTCCACCGCCGTGGCCGACGGGCGCTCCGGCGTGCTGCTGGGCAGTCACGAGCCGACCGAGTGGGCCCTTGCGCTTGACCAGCTGCTCACCGACCCGGCCCGCCGAGCCGAGCTGGCCCGTGGCGCGGTGGGGCACGCCGCCGCGTTCGGCTGGGCCGCCACCGCGGCGGGGATGGCCGAGGTCTACACCGATGCGATCGCGGCCCGCCGGGCCGGCACCGCTCTGGCCGTCAACCGGTGAAGAGCCCGGGCGGCACAGGCGGCCCCCAGGGTGCGGACCGGTCCGGACCCGACCGTGCGGGCGTGCTCGAGACGGTCCGGGCCAGCTTGCGCGAGGCCGGGCTGGTGGCCGAGCAGCCCTCGCCCGCACACCTGGTCGTCTCGCTGCCGGGAGAGCACAAGCTGTCCATCACCTGCTCGCTGAAGGTCGGGCGGCACTCGCTGTCGGTCAACGCCTTCGTGATGCGCGCACCGGCGGAGAACCACGAGCAGGCCTATCGGTGGCTGCTGCGCGCCAACACCCGCACCCGCGGGGTCGCCTTCGCCCTGGACCGGCTAGGCGACGTCTATCTGGTCGGACGGCTGCCGCTGGCCGCCGTCGATGCCGAGTCGCTGGACCGGCTGCTGGGTGCCGTGCTGGAGCATGCCGACTCCGCTTTCGACACTCTCGTCGCCATGGGGTTCGCCTCCTCGATCCGCCAGGAGTGGCGCTGGCGCATCGCCCGCGGCGAGTCGACGGCAAACCTCGAGCCGTTCCGACACCTGATGGCCGGCCTCGAGGACGCCGCCCCCGAGGACGCCGCCCCCGAGGACGCCGGCGACGGGCCGGCGCCGCCGGGCAACTAGCCTTGGCTCATGACCTCCGCGCCGTACACCCTGGTCCTGCTTCGCCACGGTGAGAGCCAGTGGAACGCCGAGAACCGGTTCACCGGCTGGGTCGACGTCGACCTGTCCGAGCGTGGCCTCGCCGAGGCGCGACGCGGCGGCGAGCTGCTGGCCGAGCACGGGCTGGCGCCCGAGGTGTGCCACACCTCGGTGCTGCGCCGGGCCATCCAGACCGCGGCGATCGCGCTGGACACCGTGGACCGGCACTGGATCCCGGTGCGGCGCTCCTGGCGGGTCAACGAGCGGCACTACGGCGCGTTGCAGGGCAAGGACAAGAAGCAGACCCTGGCCCAGTTCGGCGAGGAGCAGTTCATGCTCTGGCGCCGTTCCTATGGCACCCCGCCGCCACCGATCGCCGACGACGACGAGTGGAGCCAGGTGGGCGATGCCCGCTACGCCCACCTGCCGCCGGAGATCATGCCGCGCACCGAGTGCCTGGCCGATGTCGTGGCCCGATTCCTGCCCTACTGGTACGACGCGGTGGTCCCGGACCTGCGCTCCGGTCGCGTGGTGCTGCTGGTCGCGCACGGCAACTCGCTGCGCGCCCTGGTCAAGCACCTCGATGGGATCGACGAGGCCGCGATCGCCTCGCTCAACATCCCGACGGGCATCCCGCTGATCTACCGGCTGGACGAGGCCATGCGCCCGAGCGTCCCGGGTGGGGAGTACCTGGACCCGGAGGCTGCCGCGCAGGCGGCCGCCGCGGTGGCCAACCAGGGCCGCTGACCCCCGAGGCGTCCATCCCCGAGGCGTCCATCCGCGCGGACGGCTCGGCCGGTCCAGCCCGATCACCCGGCCCCGGCACGCTCGGCCCTAGCCCTCCGTGACCGGGTACACCCCCGTCACCAGGTAGATGACCCGTCGCGCAACCGAGACGGCATGGTCGGCGAAACGCTCGTAGTAGCGACCCACCAGGGCCACGTCGACGGCCGTCTCCACCCCGAAGTTGTTGCGTTCGTCCAGCAGGCTGGTCAGCAGCTGGCGGTGCAGCTGGTCCATCTCGTCGTCGTCACGCTCGAGCTCCCGGGCCGCCTCGACGTTGCGGGAGGCGATGACGCTGCCGGTCTTGGTCACCACCCGGGCCGCGGTGTGGCTCATCTCCAGCACGATGGCACGCAGCTGTGCCGGGATGGCCGACTCCGGGTGCCGGCGCCGGGCGACCTTGGCGACGTGCCGGGCCAGGTCCCCCATGCGCTCCAGGTCCGCGCTCATCCGTAGGGCGGCGATCAGCGCGCGCAGGTCGGTCGCCACCGGCTGCTGGCGGGCCATCAGGTCGAAGGCGCGCTGGTCGAGGCTCTCCCGCAGCAAGTCGACTGCCTCGTCGGCCGATATGACCGTCTCGGCCAGGGCGAGGTCGGCATCCAGCAGCGCTGTGGCGGCTCGGGCCATCGCCGACTCGACCAGCCGGGTCATCTCGACGAGGTCATCGGTCAGCGACTCCAGCTGCTCGTGGAAGGTCTCGCGCATCGTCTCCGGCTCCTCGCTGGTGCCCGCCCGGGCGGTGCGACCCGGGTGACCGGGGCGTACCGGTCGACGCCGGGTGCCCGGCGCCTCGGCACGCACCGTACCGTCCGCAGCCCAGGTGAACGTCGCGCCTCCCCGAGCCGACCGTGAGGCAACCCCCCGGTGAACACTCGCGACACCCTGCCCGCTCTGGCGGCACGACGGCCGGACCGGCTCGCGTGCGGCCCTACCATCGAGCGCGTGGACTTCTCGGCCGCCGTCGCCCTCGCCGGGGCCACCGGGCTGGGCCTGGGCGCCCTGCTCGCCTGGTCGCGACTGCGCCGCCGTGGCGCGGTCGGGGCGGAGGCAGTCAAGCCGTCGCGCCCCGCCGTGGCCCCCACCGAGCTCAGCGTCGCCGATGTGCTGGCGCTGCTGCCGGGTGCGGCCATCCTGGTCGGGCGCGATGACGCGGTGGTGGGGGCAAGCCAGCAGGCCCGGGTCCTGGGCCTGGTGCGCGGTGACCGGATTGGTAACTCCGCGGTGCTCGACCTGGTGCACGGCGTGCAGCGGGATGCCAGCGTTCGCGAGGCCGAGCTGGAGCTGCCGCGCGGGCCGTTGGGCACGGGAGTGACCATCGTGGCCGTGCGGGTTGCCCCGCTAGGGCCGGTGCTCGTGCTGGTCACCGTCGCCGACCTCACCGAGGCGCGGCGGGTCGAGGCCGTTCGCCGGGACTTCGTGGCCAACGTCAGTCACGAGCTCAAGACCCCGGTGGGTGCCTTGTCGCTGCTGGCCGAGGCGGTGGCGGGGGCGGCGGAGGACCCCGAGGGGGTACGCCGGTTCGCCGGCCAGATGCAGCGTGAGGCCGCGCGGTTGGGAGGGCTGGTCCAGGACCTCATCGACCTGTCCCGGCTGCAGGGCCAGGACCCGCTGGCCAACGCCACCGAGGTGGAGCTGGACGCGGTGGTCTACGAGGCGGTGGACCGTTGCCGGACCGCCGCTGCGGCCAAGCAGATCGAGCTTGTCCGGGGCGGCGCCTCCGGGCTGACTGTGCGCGGGGACGAGCGCCAGCTGGTCACCGCGGTGCGCAACCTCGTCGACAACGCGGTGGCCTACAGCCCGGAGCGCACCCGGGTGGTGGTCGGGCTGCGCGCGGTGGAGGACGTCGTCGAGGTCAGTGTGACCGACGAGGGCATCGGCATCCCGACCGCTGACCTGGACCGGGTTTTCGAAAGGTTCTACCGGGTCGACCCGGCCCGCTCCCGCGCCACCGGCGGGACCGGTCTGGGGTTGTCCATCGTCAAGCACGTTGCCGTCAACCACGGCGGGCAGGTCCGGGTGTGGAGCCAGGAGGGCGTCGGGTCGACGTTCACCGTGCGCCTACCGCTGGCCTGCGAGCCAGCGCGGACCGTTCCACAGGAGGCCATCAGGTGACCAGGATCCTCATCGTCGAGGACGAGGAGTCCTTCGCCGACCCGCTGTCCTACCTGCTGCAGCGAGAGGGGTTCGACGTCACTGTGGCCAGCACTGGCCCGGGGGCGGTGGAGACGTTCGAGCGTGACGGCGCCGACCTGGTGCTGCTCGACCTCATGCTGCCCGGGATGGCTGGGACCGAGGTCTTCCGCCGGCTTCGCGCCAGCGCGCCGGTGCCGGTGATCATGCTCACCGCCAAGGACTCCGAGGTCGACAAGGTGGTCGGGCTCGAGCTCGGCGCGGACGACTACGTGACCAAGCCCTACTCCTCTCGGGAGCTGCTGGCCCGCATCCGCGCGGTGCTGCGTCGTGGCGGGGAGAGCGAGGACCTGGCGAGCACCGTGCTGGAGTCCGGTCCGGTCCGGATGGACGTCGACCGCCACGTCGTCACGGTGCGCGGGGCAGGTGTGGCGCTGCCGTTGAAGGAGTTCGAGCTGCTCGAGCTGCTGCTGCGCAACGCCGGGCGGGTGCTGACCCGCCACCAGCTCATCGACCGGGTCTGGGGGGCGGACTACGTCGGGGACACCAAGACCCTGGACGTGCACGTCAAGCGGCTGCGCGCCAAGGTCGAGGTCCAGCCCTCCGTCCCGAGGCACCTGGTGACGGTGCGCGGGCTCGGCTACAAGTTCGAGCCCTAGCCTGCCGAGACGCTCGGTGCCGGCGTGACCGTCGCGTAGGGACCGGTCGCGGGGTAGAGCACGACAGTGAAGGTGACCTCGCCGGCATTGAGCAGCCGGACCGTCAGCGTCACGTCCGAGCCGACCCGCGCGGTCAGCCCGTTGATCACTGCGGACGGTCCACCGGGGGAACCGAAGCTCACGGCGCCGTCGGGTGGCACCGCGCTCGGCCCGGTCTGGGTCACCGTGCCCTGGCTCGAGGTGATCGAGACGACCTCGTCGGCGACCGCGCCGGGGTTGGCCACCGTCATCGAGATGACCCCGATCGAGGGATCGTTGGGGTCGACCACGACCAGGGCGTTGACGATGCGCGAGGTGCCCACCGTCGTCACGATCCCGTCACCCGGGGCCATCGGCCGCAGCGTCGCGGCGTCCTGGCCGGCCCCGCAGGCACTGAGCACCGGGGTGATGCACAGGGTCCCCACGGCGACCATCAGGAAGCGACGTCTCGTGCGGCTCACGGCGGGTCCTTCTCCTCGTCGGTTCTCGGCGGCAGGTCACCGACCGGGCCGGTCCGCCCGCCGGGCCGCAACATGCGTTATGGGGTCAGCGTAGCGACCGGCCAGTCTCGCCGTGGCTCGGGTCAGCGGCCACCCGGGCCCGTCGCGGCCGCCAGCCCGTCGAGCTCTGCGGCCACCGGAGTCGCGGCCGTCACCGCCCGCAGCGTCCGGGTGACGATGCCGTCGGCCCGGACCAGCACCAGGGTGACCCCGCTCATCCGGTAGTCCCGCTGGAACGGCGCCACGGCCCCGCTGAGCACGCTGACATGACCGGCTGGGACCCCGGCGGCCGCGCCCGCGCCGGTGGCCAGCACGCGGGCCGCCGGCAGGTCGACGGTGTCGACAAGCAGCCACACCCGCAGCCGGTGCCTCGCCGCCGCGGCGGTGACCGCAGTGACCACCGCCTGACAGGCGCAGCCGGAGGGCAGCAGCACGAGCACGGCCGGGCGCAGGGACCGGGAGGCCACCGGT
>JAJZTN010000107.1 GCA_021848885.1 Actinomycetes bacterium | reverse complement strand
CCGTGAGCAGATATGGCGGCGGGTCGAGCGGGTGCTGGCAGCGACCCGGTTCCCCTACCCGGGCTCGCACCCGACGGTGGCGCTGTCCGGCGGCCAGACCCAGCGGCTGGCGCTGGCCGGCATCCTTGCGCTGGAGCCCGGGCTGCTGCTGCTGGACGAGCCGACCTCGATGCTCGACCCCGCCGCTGCCGCCGCGGTGCGCGCCGCGCTCATCGAGGCGGTCGAGTCCACCGGGGCGACCCTCGTCGTGGTCGACCACCGGCTGCAGGGCTGGCTGGAGCACGTCGATCGCCTCGTCGTGCTCGACCATGACGGCCGGCTGGTCGACGACGGCCCACCCGGGGCGGTGCTGGCCCGCCGCTCGGGTGAGCTCGACGACGGCGGGCTCTGGCTGCCCGGCCTGCCCGCCCCCACTCCGCTCGCGCTGGACGCCAGCCTCGTCGCGCCCCTTACCGGACCTGCCCCGCCCGGCCTGACAGGTTCAGGCCCCGGTCGGGGCATGACGGCGTACGCCGTGGACCCCCTGCTGGCCGCCGAGGACGTCGTGGTCCGCCGCCGGGCCGGCGGGATCGCCGGGGCCGGGCTGCTCACCCTGGCCCTGGACCGGGTCAGCGCCGAGCTGCCCGCCGGGGCGTTGACCGCCTTGACCGGGGACAGCGGCGCCGGCAAGTCCACCCTGGTGCAGGTCCTCGCCGGGCTGCTCCGCCCGAGCGACGGGCGGGTCAGCGCGGCCCCGTGGTTGCGCGCCCGCGGACGCTCATCGCCCTGGCAGTGGCGCTCCGCGGAGCTGGCCGCCCGGGTCGGCTGGGTGCCGCAGCAGCCCGAGCACGCAATGCTCGCCCGCACCGTGCGGGAGGAGGTGCGCATCACCGGACGGGTGCTGCACCGACGTGAGGCCGCCGCCCGCGCCGATGCGCTGCTGGAGGCTCTCGGGCTGTCCGGGCGGGCCGGCACCGACCCGCGCCGGCTCTCCGGCGGCGAGGCACGCCGGCTGGTGCTGGCTGCCGCGCTGGCGCACGGCCCGGCCGTCCTGCTGCTCGACGAGCCGACGGTCGGGCAGGACCGCACGACGTGGGCCGCAGTGGCCGGGGTGCTGGCCGGTGCCCGGGCCGGCGGGGTCGGGGTCGGGGTGGCCACCCACGACGCCACCCTGGTGACCGCTCTGGCCGACCATCGGGTGCACCTGGTCGACGGCCGGGTTGGCCCGGCACCGGGAGCGCAGCGGTGACCCGCCGGCGGATCGGCCCGCTGTCCGCGCTGACCGTGTCGATGCTCGCGGTGCTCGGCTCGGTCTTCGTGCGGGCCTGGCCGGTCGCGGTGATCACCATCGCCGCCGAGCTCGTGCTGGCCGGTGTCGTGGTGACGCGGGCGCGCACCTTCGCGCGCCGGATGGGTCCCGGGCTGCTGGCGGCCGCCTCGGTCGGCTTCTCCTCCTGGCTGCTCGGCGGGCACGACCCGCTCGTCGGGCTGACCGCGGGGCTGCGCATCGTGGTGCTCGTGCTGCCCGGCATGGCGCTCGTCGAGTACGTCGAGCCCTCCGCGCTGGGCGACGCGCTGGCCCAGCGGCTGCACCTGCCGGCCCGCCCGGTGGTGGCCGCTGTCGCCGCGGTGCAGCGGCTGGAGTCCCTCGCGCAGGACTGGGCGCAGCTGGACCGGGCCCGGCGGGCACGGGGGCTGGGCCCCGGGCGCTCACCGGTGGCGCGGGCCCGCCACGTGGCCGGGCTGACCTTCGGCCTGCTGGTGGAGAGCCTGCGCCGATCGGCCCGGATGGCCGTGGCGATGGACGCCCGCGGGTTCGCCGCCGCGCACCGGCGCAGCTGGGCCGAGTCGAGCCGGTGGGCCGGTTCCGACACGGTGCTGCTGCTGGCGGGGCTGCTCCTTGCCGCGCTGCCCCTCATGCTCCAGGGCCTGACCTAGGAAACGCTCCAGGGCCTGACCTAGGAAACTTGAGCCGCATCACATCAAGTTCCCTGCTGCTGGGTTTGACAAGGTCTGGGAGCCGACCGACACTGGCTGGTGCATCCATCTGCACCGGCATCGAAAGGCATTCCCATGGCACGAGCGGTCGGTATCGACCTCGGGACCACCAACTCCGTGGTCGCCGTCCTCGAGGGCGGCGAGCCCACGGTCATTGCCAACGCCGAGGGCTCCCGCACCACCCCCAGCGTCGTCGCGTTCGCCAAGAACGGCGAGGTGCTCGTCGGTGAGGTCGCCAAGCGACAGGCCGTGACGAACGTCGAGCGCACCATCCGGTCGGTCAAGCGCCATATGGGCACCGACTGGAAGGTCGACATCGACGGCAAGAACTACACCGCGCAGGAGATCAGCGCCCGGGTGCTGCAGAAGCTCAAGCGCGACGCGGAGTCCTACCTGGGCGAGACCGTGACCGACGCGGTGATCACCGTGCCGGCGTACTTCAACGACTCCCAGCGGCAGGCGACGAAGGAGGCCGGCGAGATCGCCGGGCTCAACGTGCTGCGCATCATCAACGAGCCGACCGCCGCCGCACTGGCCTACGGGCTGGACAAGGGCAACGAGGACGAGCTCATCCTGGTCTTCGACCTGGGCGGTGGCACCTTCGACGTGTCCCTGCTGGAGGTCGGCAAGGACGACGACGGCTTCGCCACCATCCAGGTCAAGGCCACCAGCGGGGACAACCACCTCGGCGGGGACGACTGGGACATGCGGGTCGTCGACCACCTGCTCAAGCAGGTGAAGAACGGCTACGGCGTCGACCTGGGCAACGACAAGATCGCCATGCAGCGGCTGCGCGAGGCCTCCGAGCGCGCCAAGATCGAGCTGTCCAGCGCCAGCGAGACCTCGATCAACCTGCAGTACCTGTCGATGACCGACAACGGCCCGGTGCACCTGGACGAGCGGCTCACCCGCGCGCAGTTCCAGCAGCTGACCGCCGACCTGCTCGACCGCTGCAAGGCCCCCTTCCACCAGGTCATCAAGGACGCCGGCATATCGCTGAGCCAGATCAACCACGTCGTGCTGGTGGGCGGCTCGACCCGGATGCCCGCGGTCACCGACCTGGTCCGCGAGCTCACGGGCGGCAAGGAGCCCAACAAGGGCGTCAACCCCGACGAGGTCGTCGCGGTCGGCGCGAGCCTGCAGGCCGGGGTGCTCAAGGGCGAGCGCAAGGACGTCCTGCTCATCGACGTGACCCCGCTGTCCCTGGGCATCGAGACCAAGGGCGGGATCATGACCAAGCTCATCGAGCGCAACACCGCCATCCCCACGAAGCGCTCGGAGATCTTCACCACCGCCGACGACAACCAGCCCTCGGTGCTCATCCAGGTCTTCCAGGGTGAGCGCGAGATCGCCTCGCACAACAAGAAGCTGGGCACCTTCGAGCTGACCGGGCTGCCGCCGGCCCCGCGCGGGGTCCCGCAGATCGAGGTCACCTTCGACATCGACGCCAACGGCATCGTGCACGTCTCGGCGAAGGACCTGGGCACCGGCAAGGAGCAGTCGATGACGATCTCCGGCGGCTCGGCGCTGCCGAAGGAGGAGATCGACCGGATGGTCCGCGAGGCCGAGGCGCACGCCGAGGAGGACAGGCGCCGCCGCGAGGAGGCCGAGACCCGCAACACCGCCGAGCAGCTGGTCTACCAGACCGAGAAGTTCCTCAAGGACAACGCCGAGAAGCTGCCCGGGGACTCCCGCGGGCCGGTCGACACCGCCCTGGCCGAGCTGAAGACGGCGCTGGATTCCGGCGACACCGCGACGATCCGCGCCAAGGCCGACACGCTCGCCCAGGCCAGCCAGCAGCTGGGCGCGGCGATGTACGCCGCCACCGGGGCGCAGGCCGGCTCGGCCGGGGCGCCCGGCGGGGCCTCGGCGAGCGCCGGCTCCGGTGAGGACGAGGACGTCGTCGAGGCCGAGATCGTCGACGAGGACAAGTGATGGCCGACCGTCCCGACGAGATCCCGGGCGAGGAGGTCGAGCACTCCGGCCCGACCGTGCACGACCGGCGTCGCATCGACCCGCTGACCGGGGCGGTGCGTCAGCTGCGGGGGCAGAGCGGGGTAGCCCCCGCGGCGACGAGCGCGGGGACCGCCTCAGACGCGGTGCCCGGCGGGGCCGGCTCGGCCACCCTGCCGGGTGCCGGCGAGACGGTCAGCCAGGCCCGCGTCGCCGAGCTGGAGGCCAGTCTGGCCGAGCGCACCGCCGACCTGCAGCGGCTGCAGGCGGAGTACGTCAACTACCGCCGACGGGTCGAGCGGGACCGTGACGCCGCGCGCGAGCAGGCCATCGCCGGGGTGCTCGGCGACCTGCTGCCGGTGCTCGACGACATCCACCTGGCCCGTCAGCACGGTGACCTCGAGGGGCCGTTCAGGGCGGTCGCCGAGGCGCTGGAGGCCACGGTCGGCAAGCTCGGGCTGCAGCGCTACGGCGAGGCGGGTGAGCCGTTCGACCCGGTGGTGCACGAGGCTCTCATGCACTCCTACGACGACTCCCTCAGCGAGGCCACCTGCATGCAGGTGCTCCAGCCGGGCTACCGGCTGGGCGACGGGGAGGGTGCCCGGGTGCTGCGCCCGGCCCGCGTCGCCGTCGCCGAGCCGGGCGAGTGAGCCCCTCCCCCAAGGATTAGGTAAGTCGCGATCATGCAATCTCTGCACACCACTGGGGCAGGGCAGCGGGGACACGCGACCGCCGCACCGGCGGGAGCGCGCAGCGATTGCATGATCGCGCCGAGAGTAAGCATCGCGATGAGAGGGAGATCGCGCCGAGAGAAGGAGCGGGAGGAGGTGGCTGACAGGTGAGCACGAAGGACTACCTGGAGAAGGACTACTACCAGGTCCTCGGCGTACCCAAGGACGCCTCCGCTGACGAGATCAAGAAGTCCTACCGGAAGCTGGCCCGCACCTACCACCCGGACCACAACACCGGGAACAAGGAGGCCGAGTCCCGCTTCAAGGAGATCGGCGAGGCCTACCAGGTGCTCTCCGACCCGACCAAGCGCAAGGAGTACGACGAGGCCCGGGCGCTCTTCGGCTCCGGCGGGTTCCGCTTCCCCGGCGGGGGCGGGCAGGCCCCCGGTGGTGGTTTCGGCTTCGACCTCGGTGACCTCTTCGGCGGCGGCGCCGGGGGCGCGGGCGGCGGGCTGGGGGACCTGCTCGGCGGGCTGTTCGGCGGGGGCGGGGCCAGCCGGGGACGCAGCCACGCACCGCGGCGCGGCGCGGACATCGAGAGCGAGGTCACGCTGCGCTTCAGCGACGCCGTCGACGGTGCGACCGTGCCGATCCGCATGACCAGCCAGGGCGCCTGCGCGGCGTGCGCGGGCACCGGGGCGCGCGCCGGCAGCACCCCGCGGGTCTGCCCGTCATGCTCAGGCACCGGGCTGACCAGCCGGTCGCAGGGCGGCTTCGCGCTGTCCGAGCCGTGCCGGGAATGCCGCGGACGCGGCATGGTCGTGGACAACCCCTGCCCGGACTGCCACGGCAGCGGTCGGGCACCCAGCAGCCGGACGATGAACGTGCGCATCCCGGCCGGGGTGCAGGACGGGCAGCGGATCCGGCTCAAGGGCAAGGGCGCCCCCGGCGAGCGGGGCGGCACCCCCGGGGACCTCTACGTCACCGTGCACGTGCGGGAGCACCCGGTCTTCGGTCGGCGCGGGGCCAACCTGACCCTGGCCCTGCCGATCACCTTCGCCGAGGCGACACTGGGGGCCGAGGTTGCGGTGCCCACCCTCGGTGGCGGCACGGTGCGGCTGAAGCTGCCCGCCGGCACCGCCAACGGGCGCACCTTCCGGGTGCGCGGCAAGGGAGCCAACCGCGCCGACGGCACCCGCGGCGACCTGCTGGTCACCGTCGAGGTGAGCGTGCCGGCCCGGCTCGACGACGCGGCCCGCAAGGCAGTGGAGGCCTTCCGGGACGCTACCGCCACTCAGGACCCGCGGGCCGGGCTGATTGAGCGGGCGAGGGCGACATGAGTACGCCGTTCGGCAGCGGCGGGGCCGGCTTCGGCTTTGACGAGAACGCCGCGGTCTACGTCATCTCGGTGGCCGCCGAGCTGTCCGGCCTGCACCCGCAGACGCTGCGCCAGTACGACCGGATCGGGCTGGTCTGCCCGGGCCGCGCCGCCGGGCGCGGCCGGCGCTACTCGCTGTTGGATGTCGCCCGGGCGCGCGAGGTCGCCCGGCTGACCCAGGAGGAGGGAATCAACCTGGCCGGGGTCCGGCGAATCCTGGACCTGGAGGACCAGGTGGCCGGGCTTGCCCACCAGGTCCAGGCCCTGCAGGAGCGGCTGCTCGAGCTGGCCGCGCTGGCCGATGCCCGGGAGGCTGCCGCGCACGCCTCCTACCGACGCGACCTGGTGCCGTGGCAGCAGGAGCAGGCGCTCGTGCTGTGGCGGCCCCGGCCCCGGCAGCACTGAGCGCACCGATGCCCCCCACACCCAATTGTCGTCACATTGACCTGAATCCCTGACGAACGGCGGACCGATGGACACCCCGCAGCTGACCACCAAGAGCCAGGAGGCGCTGACAGCCGCGGTTCGTGCGGCTGCCACCGCCGGGCACCCGCACGTCGAGCCGGCCCACCTGCTCGTCGCGCTGCTCGACCAGCGCGACGGGATGGCCGCCGCACTGGGCACGGCGGCCGGGGCCGACCTCGGCGCGCTGCGAGCCCGCGCGCAGGCCAGCCTCGACGCCCTGCCGCGGGCGAGCGGCGCCACGGTGGGCGCGCCGGAGCTGGCCCGGTCCACCTACCAGGCGCTGCGCGCCGCCGGTGAGCAGGCCCAGCAGATGGGTGACGAGTTCGTCTCGACCGAGCACCTGCTCATCGGGCTGGCCACCGCCGGGGGCCCGGTCATCGAGCTCATGCGCGCCGCTGGCGCCGGCCCGCAGGAGCTTGCGGCCGCGCTGCCCACGGTGCGCGGCGGACGCCGCGTGTCCAGCCCGGACCCGGAGACGACCTACCAGGCGCTGCAGCGCTACGGGCGGGACCTGACCGACGAGGCCCGGGCCGGCCGGCTCGACCCGGTCATCGGGCGGGACACCGAGATCCGTCGGGTCGTGCAGGTGCTGTCCCGGCGTACCAAGAACAACCCGGTGCTCATCGGCGAGCCCGGTGTCGGCAAGACCGCGGTGGTCGAGGGGCTGGCGCAGCGCATCGTGGCCGGGGACGTGCCCGAGTCGCTGCGCGACAAGCGCCTGGTGGCCCTGGACCTGGCCGCGATGGTGGCCGGGGCGAAGTTCCGCGGGGAGTTCGAGGAGCGGCTCAAGGCGGTGCTGGAGGAGATCAAGAACAGCGACGGGCAGGTCGTCACCTTCATTGACGAGCTGCACACCGTCGTGGGGGCCGGGGCGACCGGGGACTCGGCGATGGACGCCGGCAACATGCTCAAGCCGATGCTGGCCCGCGGCGAGCTGCGCATGGTGGGGGCCACCACGCTGGACGAGTACCGCGAGCACATCGAGAAGGACCCGGCGCTGGAGCGGCGCTTCCAGCAGGTGCTGGTCGGCGAGCCGAACGTTGCCGACACCATCGCCATCCTGCGCGGGCTCAAGGGCCGTTACGAGGCCCACCACCAGGTGCAGATCTCCGACGCCGCCCTGGTCGCGGCGGCCACGTTGTCCGACCGCTACATCACCTCACGGTTCCTCCCGGACAAGGCCATCGACCTCATCGACGAGGCGGCCTCCCGGCTGCGCATGGAGATCGACTCGCGCCCGGTCGAGATCGACGAGCTGCAGCGCTCGGTGGACCGGTTGCGGATGGAGGAGATGGCGCTGGCCAAGGAGGAGGACGAGGTCTCCCGGCAGCGGCTGGCCGACCTGCGCCTGCGGCTGGCCGACGAGGTCGAGGCCCTGTCGGTGCTCAACGCGCGCTGGGAGAAGGAGAAGGCCGGTCTCAACCGGGTGGGGGAGCTGAAGAAGCAGCTCGACGCCGCCCGGGCCGAGGCCGAGCGGGCTCAGCGTGACGGTGACCTCGAGGCCGCCTCACGGCTGCTCTACGGGACGATCCCGGAGCTGGAGCGGGAGCTGGCCGCCACCGAGCGCGCCCAGGCCGGCGGGGGCGGCGCGGGCGAGGGCGGGGGGGCCCAGGCCGGCGGGGGCGGCGCGGGCGAGGGCGCCCAGACCGGCGAGGGCGGCGCGGGAGGGGGCGGGGCTGGCGCGACCGGCGCCTTCGGCGAGGGCGGCCCGGCCGGATCGGCCATGGTCAAGGAGGAGGTCGGCCCCGACGATGTCGCCGAGGTGGTGGCCGCCTGGACGGGCATCCCGGTCGGGCGGCTGCTCGAGGGCGAGACCAGCAAGCTGCTGCGGATGGAGGCCGAGCTGGGCCGACGGCTGGTCGGGCAGGACGAGGCGGTGCGCGCGGTATCCGACGCGGTGCGCCGGGCACGCGCCGGCATCGCCGACCCGGACCGACCCACCGGCTCCTTCCTCTTCCTCGGGCCGACCGGGGTGGGCAAGACCGAGCTGGCCAAGGCGTTGGCCGACTTCCTCTTCGACGACGAGCGCGCGATGGTGCGCATCGACATGAGCGAGTACGGCGAGAAGCACTCGGTGGCCCGCCTGGTCGGGGCCCCGCCGGGCTACGTCGGCTACGAGGAGGGCGGCCAGCTCACCGAGGCGGTGCGGCGTCGGCCCTACACCGTCGTACTCCTCGACGAGGTGGAGAAGGCGCACCCGGAGGTCTTCGACATCCTGCTGCAGGTCCTCGACGACGGCCGGCTCACCGACGGGCAAGGTCGCACCGTCGACTTCCGCAACACCATCCTGGTGCTGACCTCCAACCTCGGCTCGCATGTGCTGGTCGACCCGAGCATCCAGGAGTCGCGCAAGCGCGACATTGTGCTGGAGATCGTCCGGGCTACTTTCAAGCCGGAGTTCCTCAACCGGCTCGACGAGATCGTGGTCTTCCACCCGCTGGGCACCGGGGAGCTGGCCCGTATCGTCGACCTGCAGGTGCAGCGGCTGGGCCGCCGGCTGGCCGACCGACGGCTGCGGCTGCACGTCACCGACGCGGCCCGCGAGTGGCTGGCGCTGACCGGCTACGACCCGGCGTACGGCGCTCGGCCGCTGCGTCGGCTGATCTCCTCGGCGATCGGTGACCAGCTCTCCCGCGCGCTGCTGGCGGGGGAGGTACGCGACGGTGACAGCGTCACCATCGACCTCGACGAGGCCGGCGACCGGCTCACCCTGGCCCGCGGCGCCGGCTGAGCCGGGCGGCGGGGAGCGGGGGGGGCGGTCCGGCGGTC
>JAJZTN010000106.1 GCA_021848885.1 Actinomycetes bacterium | reverse complement strand
TCAGGCCATCATTGACGTGCCGATCGGCCAGGTCCTCGAGCTGCTGGCCACCGACCCCGGGGTCGAGCCCGACATGCGGGCCTGGACCGGGCGGACCGGCAACGAGCTGGTGGAGATCCGCCAGGATGCCGGTGTCTTCCACGTCCTGATCCGGCGCGGGAAGTAGGCGCCATGTGGTCGGGTGAGGCCGATGCCAACATCCTCTACGTCCAGACGCACGGGGTGAGCGACCCGGGCCGGTCCGCCACGCCGTTCTTCCTTGCCGCGTCCGCGGCCGCGATGGACTGCGAAGTGATGATCTATTTCACGATGTACGGCCCGACCCTGCTTCGCAAGGACGTCGTCGACAAGATCGGTCCGAAGGGGGATCGCGGTCAGCCTCTGCGGTTCTTCATCGAGCAGGCCACCGGCCTCGGCGTTCGCCTTCTGGTCTGCCAGCCCTCCCTGGAGCTCAACGACCTCGCCCTCGACGACCTCATCGACGGGGTCAGCATGATCGGCGGCGCGGCGTTCAACGACCTGGCCATCAACGCCAATGCCGTCATCAGCTTCTGACATGCGCTGGGGAAGACGCGAGGTGGCATGACCGAGACACTTGCCCACTACAAGGCCCCCGTCGTCGCCGGATACCCGGACGTGCCGCTGGCCGAGAAGCAGCGGTTGTTCGACGAGATCCGCGGCGACATCAGGTTCGCTGACTACCTGTACGGCTGTTATGAGTGCGGCATATGTGTCGCGGCCTGTCCGTCGGCGCGCTTCTACGACTTCAGCCCGCGCCGGATCGCCCAGGCGGCGGCACGTGAGGACGTCGAGCTGGTGTACCAGCAGATGCAGGAAGACATCTGGGAGTGCTCGCAGTGCTTCTCCTGCCT
This sequence comes from Actinomycetes bacterium, assembly GCA_021848885.1. Taxonomy (GTDB): domain Bacteria; phylum Actinomycetota; class Actinomycetes; order JAJZTN01; family JAJZTN01; genus JAJZTN01. Next base: position 8,411 of record JAJZTN010000106.1, on the reverse strand, counting down.
GCGCTGCCCGCGCGGGAACAACCCCGGCGGGATCATCACGATCATGCGTGAGGTTGCGGTGAACAACGGCATGGCCTCGGCACGGGAGGCGCTGGCCGGCTACTCGCGCATCATCTACAAGATCATGTCGACCGGCACCCAGGTCTCGCCGGACATGCTCCAGCCCGACGCCTTCCCGGACTGGGGTCCAGAGACCGGTGACGTCTCCACCCACCTGGACCTTTGGCGGCGCGCGCTGCCGTCCGAGACGCTGCACACCACCTCGACCGGTTGGGCCGTCGACGACAAGACCCTCGTCGAGCTGTACCTGATCTGGTTCCACACCGGCGCCCTCGATGTGATCAAGGACGTCGACCGCGGCCTGCACGCAATCCTGCAGGAAGTCATGGAAGAGCGCCTCGAGGAAGAGGGCATACAGATATGACGATCCCAGTCGAGGCTCTGCTGAGGAAGAAGTCTGAGTTCTCCCGGACCGAGGACCGCCGCACGCTCGAGGACCCGCGCGCCGAGCTGCTCGAGCTCGAGGAGCGCGGCGAGCTGGTGGTTCAGAAGATCTCCGGTGAGGCCGTCACTGTCCCGACGAAGTACGGCCGGGAGAAGCGCATCCAGAAGGCTCACCTGTGGCACCACAAGTCCTGCGGGCAGTGCGGGCACATCCCGGGCTACTCGACCTCGATCTTCTGGATCATGCGCAAGCTCGGCTACGACTACCACGACCCCAAGGACCAGACCTCCTGCACGGCGTGGAACTACTACGCGAGCGCCACCTCCAACGTGGCCGCCCAGGCCGCCGTGGCGGTGCGCAACTTCGCCGCGGCCGAGCAGACCGGCTACTTCCCGCTCATCCACTGCGGGACGTCGTACGGGCACTACAAGGAGGTCCGCGAGGAGCTCATCCTGCACCCGGAGCTGCGCGCCGAGGTGCGCGAGATCATGGGGAAGCTGGGCAAGCAGCTCGTGCTGCCCGAGGAGATCGTGCACTACTCGGAGTGGCTCTACGCCATGCGGCACGAGATCGCCGCGCTTCAGGTGCGCGACTTCTCCGACATCAAGGTGACCGTTCACCCCGCCTGCCACTACTACAAGCTGGTCGAGGGTGACGCGATCTATGACCCGGACGTGTACGGCGGTCAGCGAACCGCCGTGGTGACAGGGCTGGCCCAACGGCTGGGTGCCGAGGTGCGGGAGTACTCCACCTGGTTCGACTGCTGCGGTTTCGGCTTCCGGCACATCCTGGTGCAGCGCGACTTCACCCGTTCCTTCGCCACCCTGCGCAAGATCGAGGTGATGAAGGAGGAGGCCGATCCCGATGTCGTGCTCACCCACGACACCGGCTGCGTCACGACCCTGGACAAGAGCCAGTTCGCCGCGCAGGCCCATGACCGCAACGTCGGGGTCGCGGTCATGAGCGAAGCGCAGTTCGCCGCGCTGGCCATGGGTGCACACCCCTACAAGGTCTGCCAGCTGCACTGGCACTCGGCCAACTACCGGCCGCTGCTGGAGAAGATGGGGATCGACTGGGAGAAGGCCTGGGCGGAGTTCGAGGCCGATGTCGCCCGCCTCGAGCGAGGCGAGAAGCGCTACCTCGACTGGGACGACGTCGACTCCTGACCGCGGCAACGACCACCCAACCGACCCGGCCGGGCGGAAGGCCCGGCCAGACTCCGACCAAGGGGACCCATGGCTTCCGACGCAGTGCTCGTCATCGGTGGTGGCCCGTCCGGCCTGCGCGCCGCCCACGGGGTCGCCCAGCTGGGCATCCGCACCATCCTGGTGGAGAAGCGGGAGTTCCTGGGCGGCACACCTATCGCGGAGAACTACGCCGGGCTTACGCCGCGCGGCGAGCCGGCCGAGCCGCAGCTGCGCCACATGGCGGAGCTGGTGAGCCAGGAGCCGACCGCCGATGTGCGGCTTGGCACCGAGCTGGTGGCCTTCGACGGCGAGCCGGGGCAGTTCCGCGCGACCCTGCGCAGCGCGGCGGGGGAGGAGACGGTCGAGTGCGGCTCGGTGGTCGTGGCCACCGGCTTCCAGCACTTCGACCCCGGCCGCGAGACCCAGATGTATGGCTACTACGAGTTCCCCGACGTCATCGCCCTGCAGGACCTCGAGTCGATGTTGAAGGACCACACCGTGGTGCGGCCCTCCAACGGGCAGCCGCCAGAGCGGGTCTGCTTCATCCAGTGCGTGGGCAGCCGGGACCGGCACATTGGCAACGAGTACTGCTCGAAGGTCTGCTGCGGGGTGGCCTCGAAGGAGGCCATCGAGGTCCGCCAGCTGCTGCCGAACTCGAAGGTCTACATCTTCTACATCGACATGCGGATGTACGGCTACTGGGAGAGCCAGATCTACTGGCCGGCCCAGGAGCAGCACCACGTGCAGTACGTCAAGGGGATCATCACCGAGGTGCTGCCGCGCGGTGACCGGCTGCTGGTCCGCGGTGAGGACACCACGATGGGTCGCCCGATGGAGCTGGCGATGGACCTCGTCGTGCTCTCCGTGGGCATGGAGCCCTCGATGGGCACCCGGACGATGGCCAAGCTGCTCGGGGTGGCGCAGAACAAGTACGGCTTCATCGACGCGGTCGGCTCGCCGCTGGACCCCGTGGTCACCTCCCGCGAGGGCATCTTCGCCTGCGGTGCCGCGCTGGGGCCGGCCGACCTGGAGGACAGCGTGTCCTCCGGCGCCAACGCGGCGATGAAGGCGGCCGCGTTCCTGCGCACCCGGGCCGGTGCGGTGAGCGCGTGAGGCCGGTCGGCACCGTGGTTTCGCCGCTGCACCCGGCTCCGGACCCGGCCATGCGGCCGGGTCCGGTCGTCGACACGGCCAGCGCGCAGGAGTTCATGGCCGAGACCCTCGCCCGGGTGCCGGCGGCCGTGCTGGGCGAGATCGCCCGGGACCTGGCACGCAAGTCCGCTGCCCTGCGGGCCCTCCTGGTCGATCGCCGGGCCGAGCGCGAGGAGCTGTGTCAGGCGCTGCGCTGGGTGTTCTCGACCAGGCGGCGGGCGGAAGGCCTCGTCGATGTGGTCGGGGCGGAGGCCCTCGCCGACGGGGTGGCCGATCTGCTCGGCTCGACGCACGGGGTGGGCGAGCGGTTCGACCGCTTCGCCGCGCTGCTCGCCCCGGTGCCCGAGGCGGCCGCGGACCTGCCGGGGGAGCTGCTGCACTTCACCGCCCCGGACCGCTACTGGCTCTGGACCCGCTGGATGTGGGACCCGGACATCGAGACCGGAGCGCTGCGGCTGGTCACCACCGAGGATGTCGACCTTTTCGGGGACAGCCCCGGCCAGACCTACCTGCGGGTGGGGCAGGCGGTGGCCTTCGTCGACCAGACCGGCAAGGCGGCCGGGTTCACCGACGCCGGGCCCGGGCTCTTCGGCGTGGACGTGTTCCTGGCCGCCGTCTACGGCGTCTACATGAACACCGTGCTGCGGATGCGCATGACCCAGGAGTTCAACCGGCTCGTGCCAGACCTGCCGAACCTGATCCGCCGGTTGCTCGGCGTCTACCACCTGGAGGGCTAGCCCATGCCGATCGGAGGGCGCAAGGTCCCACCCAAGGCCGTGGAGAAGGAGTCCGTGGCGGTCTCCTCCACCATCTCCGGGCGCGAGGTGGAGCTGTCGGGGATGTGGAACCGGATGTTCGAGCCGCGGGTGCTCACCGAGACCGGCCCCGACGGTTTCGCCAGGCTGGCCGAGCTCGACGGCGCGGCCTCGCTGGAGTGGTGCTACGGCTGCGGGAAGTGCGTGCCGGTCTGCCCGGTGGACAGCGTCGGGGAGTACGGCCCGCGCAAGCTGCACCGCAAGGTGCAGACCGGGACCAACCTGCTCACCGACCCGGACCTGTGGCTGTGCACGACGTGCATGAACTGCCTGCGGGTGTGCCCGAAGGAGGTCGACATGATCCAGATCATGCCGGCCGCCCGGGAGGCGGCAGTCGGCGAGGGCAACGTGCCCAGCGAGCTGCAGGACGTCTTCGAGAAGACCTTCCGCTACGGCAACGCGTTGGGCGAGAACCCTCGGCGGCGGGCGCAGTGGACCCGGGGGGCCGGAGTGCCGGTCCGGATCCTGCCCAGCGAGCCCGGCCCGGTCGATGTGCTCTTCTATGTTGAGGACTACTGGAGCTACCACCCGCGGGGCCAGCAGGCCGCCCAGGCCTTCGCCCGGATCGCCACGGCGCTGGGCATCGACTGGGGCATCCTCGGGCACGAGGAGAAGACCCTGGGGGACTCTCAGCGGCTGGCCGGGGAGAAGGGGCTGTTCGACGCCCTGGTCGAGGACGTGACCGCAACCCTGGCCAAGTACGAGTTCACCCGCATCGTGACCCCCGACCCGCACGGCTTCAACGCCCTCGTCAAGGAGTACCCCAAGCGTGGGCACCACTTCGACGTCCTGCACTACACCCAGCTGTTGTCCCCGCTGGTGGACCGGATCGAGTGGAAACGGCCCCTCGACGCCAAGGTGACCTTCCACGACCCGTGCTATCTGGGCCGGCACAACGGCGAGTACGACGCCCCGCGCACCCTGCTTCGAGCCATCCCCGGCCTCGAGCTGGTGGAGATGGGCCGATGCCGGGAGAACGGCTACTGCTGCGGGGGAGGCGGTGGCGGGATGTGGCTGGACGGGTTCACCCGGGACTACACCAGTGAGCGGCTGTCCGAGCGGCGGGTGCGCGAGGCGGCCGACAGCGGCGCGGACATCCTGGCGGTGTGCTGCCCCTATGAGGTGTCGCGTTTCGAGGATGCGGCGAAGTCCACCGGGAACGCGCACCTTCAGGTGCGCGACATCGTGGAGTTGATGGACGAGGCGATGCGCGATGGCGGCGACAGCTGAGCCGCTGCGGGTCATCGACTTCGGCGAGGTCAGCCCGCTGCGCTCCCAGACGCTGTGGCACGCGGTGGCCCACGGCGTCTCGGCGGGTGCCCCTGCCACGCTGTCCTTCGTCCGCCCCGCTGCGCCCTACGTCTCGATCGGCTACCACCGTGAGCTCGGCGAGCTCGACCTGGACTTCTGCCGGCAGAACGACCTTCCGGTCATGCGTCGGATGGTCGGAGGCGGGCCGGTCTACCTCGACCCCGGCCAGCTGTTCTTCCAGATCGCCCTGCCGGTCTCGCAGGTGCCTGCGTCCCGGCACCGAGCCCTGGCCGACCTGCTGGCTCCCGCGGTCGAGGCCTTCCGCGCGGTCGGGGTGCCGGCGAACCTGGACGAGCACCTGGAGATCACGGTGGGCGGGGCCAAGGTCTGCGGGCACGGTGCCGGTCAGATCGGCGAGGCCGTCGTGGTGTGCGGCAACGTCATCGAGACCTTCGACCATGCCCGCGCCACCGCCATCCTGAGCCTGGGCGAGGACCGGCTGCGCGACGAGGTGCTGCGGCTGATGCGTCGCCATGTGCGCGCCACCCCGCTGGACGTCGATGGCTTCCGGGCCGCGGCGGTGCGCGGCTACGCCAACGCCTTGGGCCGCCAACCCCAGCCCGGTGAGCTCACCGCGGTGGAGACCGCGGCCCTGGCCGAGCTCGACGCGCAGTTCTGCGACCCGGCCTGGGTGGGCGGGACACCCCGGCCGGCCCACCCGGCCCGGCAGGTCAAGGTCCGGGCGGGTGTGTGGGCCTTCAGCGTGGCCGAGGGTGACACCCGGGTGGTGGCCAGTGTGCGCGACGGGCGCCTGGACCGGGCCTGGTTGAGCGACCCCGGGCTCAACGGGTCGACCGTGAGTGCCCAGCGGGCGGTGCGCGGCCTGCGGCTGGCCGAGGTGGGCGCGGCACTGGCCGCCTTCGGTGACCCGGGCCAACGGCTCGCCTCGGCGTTCGCAGCGGCTGATGGGAGAGGTTGTGTCTGATATCGAGCAGGTCTTCGAGCTGGCCCACGTGGCTGGATTCCCGGTCGCCACCGACCGGTCCTACGACGCCGAGACGCACTTCTGGGTGCTACCGATCGGCCCGGGTCGGCTGCGGGTGGGCATGGACGCCCTCGGGGTGGAGACCTCCGGCACCCTGGCGCAGCTGTCCCTCGAGCCGGTGGGCACGAAGCGGGACCGGGGTGAGCCGTTGGGTCGGGTGGAGGCGGCCAAGTTCGTCGGTCCGCTGACCTGCCCCGTCAGCGGGGTCGTGGCCGCGGTCAACGACGCGGTGCTGGCCGACGCCGGCCTGCTCGAGCGTGACCCCTACGGCGCCGGCTGGCTGGCCGAGGTGGAAGTCGACGACGTCGAGGATGCCACCGCCGAGCTGGTGCACGGCGCCCATGAGGTTCTCGCGTGGTTCGCCGCTCAGGTGGCCGACTACCGGCTCAAGGGGGTGATCGCCGAGTGAGTACGACGCTGCCGGGCACCGCCAGCCCGTTCCAGGTGCGTCGGGCCGCCTTCGGTGACGTCATGGACTTCTACGCCCCCGGGCTCAAGCGCTGGCAGACCAGCGAGTGGCAGCCGAGCAACCCGCGTCGCTTCCTGCCGGTGTCGGTGACCGGCTCGGCCTGCGCGCTGTCCTGCGACCACTGCCAGTCCAAGGTCCTCGAAGGGATGGTCTCGGTGCGCGCCGAGGAGGACCTTTTCGCGCTGGCCCGCAGGTTGCGGGCGCAGGGCAGCGAGGGGCTGCTGGTCTCCGGGGGCTCGACCCGCACCGGCGGGGTTCCGCTGCTGGCCCACCTCAAGCATGTCCCGCGCATCCGTGAGGAGCTCGGGATGAAGGTGATCGTGCACTCCGGCGTGGTCTCACCGGAGCTGGCCGCCGGGTTGGCCGATTCCGGTGTGGACGGGGTGATGCTGGACATCATCGGGGCCGACGAGACCATCCACGACGTCTACCACCTCGACCTCACGGTGGCCGACTTCGACCGCGCGCTCGGGCTGCTGGCCGGGCAGGGGCTGCGGATCATCCCGCATATCGTGCTGGGTCTGCACTACGGGCGTTTCCTCGGCGAGCACCGGGCCCTGGAGATCGTGGCCTCCCACCCGGTCTCCACGATCATCCTCGTCGTGCTCGTGCCGTTGGTCGGCACGCCGATGGCCAAGGTCCCGCCGCCGCCGGTGGGCGACGTCGTGGACTTCTTCGCCACGACCCGCTTGGCCGCCCCCGACACCCCGGTGAACCTTGGCTGCGCCCGCCCTCTCGGGCCGATGAAGACCGACCTGGACCAGGCGGCCATCGACAACGGCCTCAACGGCATCGCCTACCCGGCCGAGGGCGCCATCGCCTACGCCGAGTCGCGCGGGCTGGCACCGCGACTCTTCGAGTACTGCTGCTCGCTGACCTGGACCGGTGAGGGGGAGGCCGGCTTCGCCCGGGTGGAGGTCGCATGAGTGAGCAGCTCGGCGGCGCCTGGCGGCTGCTGGTCGATGACGGCGCGACTGCCGCCCGCGGGCTGGCGCTGGACGAGGCGCTCATGGCTGCCCAGCACCGCGACCAGCCGCCCGCCCCCGCCACGTTGCGGCTCTACACCTACCGCGACCACGCGGCCCTGATCGGGCGCTACCAGCACCTGGACGCCGAGGTTGACCTGCAGGCCTGCCGGGCCAGCGGGACCCAGGTCAGCCGTCGGCCCACGGGCGGGGGGGCGATCATCATGGGCGCCGCCCAGCTCGGTGTCGCCCTGACGATGCGCGCCCCGGCTCGCCAGCGGCCCAGGCAGCTCATCGCGGAGCTCTCCGCCGGGGTTGCCGCGGGGCTTGCCGAGCTCGGCATCACCGCGAGCTTCCGCGGAAAGAACGACCTGCAGGTGGGGGGCCGCAAGATCGCCGGGCTGGGGCTCTACGTCGACGACTCCGGCGGCCTGCTCTTCCACGCCAGCGTGCTGGCCGATCTCGACGTCGCCTTCATGCTTCAGGTGCTCGCCGTGCCGGCGGCCAAGCTGGCGGACAAGGCCGCGGCCGCCGTCGCCGAGCGGGTCACCACGGTCAGCCGCGAGACCGGGCAGGGGCACACCGGGGCGAGCATCCGCGAGGCGATCGCGACCGGGTTCGCCAAGCAGTTCTCGCTCACCCTCGAGCCGGGCGAGCCGAGCGCGGCCGAGCGTGCCCTGGCCGAGCGTCTGGTCGGCGAGCGCTACGCCCACACCGAGTGGGTGCGGGCGAGCGGCCGGGTCCCCGACGGCAGCGGAAGCGCGCTGCTGAAGACCCCTGCCGGTCTGGTCCGGCTCTACCTCGCCACCCACGGCGACCTGGTGAAGAGCGCCGTCTTCACGGGTGACTTCAACGACCTGCCCGACCCGGTGCTCGCGCTGGAGTCCGCGCTGCGCTGGGACCGGCTCTCCGTCGACGCGGTGACCCGCTCGGTGCGTGCAACGGCCGCCGCCGGCGCGCTCGAGGTGGGCGAGGACGCCCTCATCGAGGCGGTGCTGCGTGCCGGACGGCAGGCCACCACCGCCGCAGCCGCGCTGCCGGTGCGGGCCACCGGATCCTGCTACTTCCCCGACCAGGGATGA
>JAJZTN010000105.1 GCA_021848885.1 Actinomycetes bacterium | reverse complement strand
CGGGCGCGAATGCCGCGGCGGCCACCGCGGCGGACAGCGAGTCCTCCGGGACCAGCGTGTAGCGAGCCGTCGTCTCTGGCTTGGAGTGGCCGAGCAGGGTCTGCACGGCCCGCAGGTCCCGGGTGCCGGCGTAGGCGCGCGAGGCGAACCTGTGCCGCAGCGTGTGCGCGGTCCACCCGTCCGGCAGCGCCCGCTCGAGCAGCTTGGACACGTGGCCGGGTGAGAGGTGCCCGTCGATCAGGCCGGGGAACACCCACCCCGCGGGCCGGTCGAGCAGCTCCCGCCGCAGCGCATCGGCCAGCGGCACGACGCGGGTCCGGCCACCCTTCCCCGTGACGCGCAGCCCCTCGACCGTCACATCCCTGGTGTGCACCCGGGCGATCTCGCCGCAGCGCAGCCCGGCCAGTGCCCCGAGCCGCACCATCAGCGCCGTGCGTGGGTCCGCGAGGGTCACCGTGGCGATGACGACCTGCTCCGGTGCCGGTCGGGGCAGACCGGCCGGCACCCGCACGGCTGGCAGCCGCCGAGCCGGGTCCCGGTCGACCCGGCCGGTGTCCTCGGCCCAGGCGTAGAACCCGCGCAGGGTCGAGCGGGCCGACTTGCGGGTCTCCGGCGCCCACCCCGGCTCGGCCAGGAACCCGGCCAGCTCATCCGGGCCGACCTGCCAGGGACCCGCCCCGACGCGCCGGGCGAACAAGCCCAGGTAGTGCCGGCGCAGCCGCACCGTGCCCGGGCTGACCCCGCCAGAGCGCAGGAAGGTCACGTACGCCTCGACCGCAGCAGGCCAGCCGCAGCCGTCAGGCACGGTCCGCCTCGGCGGCCTCGACCGTGTCGGCCAGGCGGACCAGCTCGGCCGCGTAGGCGCGCACCTCGTCCGGGGTGAGCCCGGGACCGAAGCCGGTGTCGATGACGATGAGCGACGCCTGCTCCTCGGGGTCCCACATGGCCCAGGCGGAGATGTCGCGACGGTCGCCCACGTGCACCATGTCGGACTCGCACCACGACTCGGGCTCGGTGACGTGGCCGGCGGGGAGCCGGCACCACGGCTGGTGTGCGGCGGTAGTGGTTGTGGTGGTCATGGTGTGCCTCCCTGGCGTCTCGGAGGGCCTGACCTACTAGCACGTTTGTCGCACGCCCTAGAACGATCAAGGCCCCTGCTCTGCGTTTCCGCAGGTCTGAGGCCTAGTCATATGGTGGGCGATACTGGGATTGAACCAGTGGCCTCTACCGTGTCAAGGTAGCGCTCTCCCACTGAGCTAATCGCCCCTGCGGCCGCCGAGGTCAGCCCCGGATCGGCCCTGAGGTGGAGACGGGATTTGAACCCGTGTAGACGGCTTTGCAGGCCGTTGCCTCGCCTCTCGGCCACTCCACCGAGGTGAGGCCTCTCGACCTCTCCGAGCGGACGACGGGATTCGAACCCGCGACCCTCACCTTGGCAAGGTGATGCTCTACCAACTGAGCCACGTCCGCGCGAGCCGGCCAAGCAGGTGGCCGACGCGCTGAGCACTTTAGCCGATCGGTGGACTCGGACAAACTCATCGCGTGGGTGCCCCGGGACGCGTCGGCGCGGAGCCGATCGCCGGGACCCAGCGGCGGGCAGGCGGGAGGGAGCGCTCGTGCAGGTCTGGGTGAATGACCGGTTGGTGGCCGACCAGCAAGCGATGGTGTCGGTCCTCGACCACGGTTTCCTGGTCGGTGACGGCGTCTTCGAATCGGTCAAGGTCCTCGGCGGCGCGCCATTCGCGCTGACCCGCCACCTGCGCCGGTTGGCGGCCAGCGCGACCGGGCTGGGTCTGGCGGCCCCGCCGGAGACCCTCGTGCGCGAGGCCGTGACGGCGACCTTGGACGCCAATCCGTTGGTCGGCCCCGGCAAGCTGCGCATCACGTGGACGTCCGGGCCGGGGTCACTGGGCTCGGACCGCTCCGGGGCGGCGGGCACCCTCGTCGTGGCCGTGGCCGCGCTGGGTCCGGTGCCGGTCTCGGTGCCCGTGGTGACCGTGCCCTGGCCCCGCAACGAGCGTGGCGCCCTGGCCGGGCTGAAGACGACGTCGTACGCCGAGAACGCGCTCGCACTGGCTCACGCCCGGGCGCGCGGGGCAACGGAGGCGATCTTCGCCGACAGCATGGGGCGGGTGTGCGAGGGCACCGGCTCGAACGTCTTCGTCGTTCTGGACGGGCAGGTGCTCACCCCCACCCTGCGCACCGGTGCCCTGGCAGGGGTGACCCGGGGGCTCGTGCTGGAGTGGACCGAGGCCGTGGAGGCCGACTTCGCACTCGCCGAGCTCGCCGTCGCCCAGGAGGTGTTCCTGACCTCCACCACCCGGCAGGTGCAGGCAGTGCACAGTCTGGACGGGCGTGTGCTCGCGGCTCCAGGGCCACGCACCCGCGGTATCGCCGAGCAGTTCGGCCGCCAGGCCGCGTTGGACCTCGATCCCTGAGGCGGCCGAGGCTCCGGGGGCCAGGGGAGTACCTGTGGTCACCCGGCGCTGGCTCGGCGTCGCTGTCGGTAGGCGGCCACGTGAATCCGGTTGCCGCAGGTGCGTTCGTCGCAGTAGCGGCGCGAGCGGTTGCGGGAGAAGTCGATCAGGAGCCGATGGCAGTCCGGCGCGGCGCAGCGGCCGACCCGGTCCGCCTCGCCGGCAGTCAGCAGATGGGCCAGCGCCATGCCGCAGTCGGCGGCGAGGTGCTCGGCAAGCCGCGCCCCCGGGGTGAAGTAGTGGATGTGCAGCGGGTAGCCGTCGTGATCGGTCAGCCGTGGGGTGGTCCCGGCCTCGGCGATGAGGGCGTTGATCGCGGTGCTCGCCGAGGCCACGTTAGCCAGCTCAGCCAGGTCGGCCAGCTCAGCCAGGATGGCCGCCAGCTTCGCGCGCACGCGGTGCACCGCGACGAGATCTGAGTCGGTGAGGCTGCTGACCTCGCTGATGTCGCGGGCGCTGACGAAGCTGGCCAGCGCGGCCAGGTCGCCCAGCCCCTCGGTGCCGCGCACGGCAGGGGAGGTGTTGACAAGCTCGACGGCCCCGACCAGTGCCATCTCGGTGTCATGTCCAAGTGACATCTCGAACCTCCCTCCTCCCCGGCGGCCCGAGACTAGTGCGTCACCACTTCGCCGTACCGGGCTTCGCAGGCGTCTATACGCTGGGCGGGGGCACGCGGGGGCACGCGCGGGCACGGAGGAGGTGAGCCGTCTGGCCGGTGAGCGTGAGCACGAGCAGGGCGGCGAGCGCGAGGACGGGCTTGGTCCGGTGCCGGACCTCTCGGCCACGGAACGTGAGGACGAGCCCGACCTGCTCGACGAGCTCGCCGAGCGGATGGGCTTTCGCGACCGGCTGCGCGCCCACGCCACGACGCGGGTGATCTACCGGGGCGGTGTGGCCCTGCTGGGTCTGGCCATCGTCGTCGCCGGGTTGTTTCTCCTCCCGCTGCCCGGACCGGGCTGGCTGGTGATCTTCGTGGGTCTTGGTGTGCTGGCCACCGAGTTCGACTGGGCCGAGCGGCTGCTGCACCGAGTGCGGGGGCAGGTGCGCAACTGGACCCGGTGGATCAGCCGGCAGGCCCTCGTGGTCAAGCTGCTGGTGACTGCCGGCGGGCTCTGCCTCGTCGTGGGGGCGCTGGTGGGCACGGCTCGGCTGGTGGGGGCTCCGGGCTGGGTGCCAGGCTGGGTGCCGCTCATCCGGTAGAGTTCCTGCGCCGAGGCGCCGTTCCCACCGGTGCCCTATCGGGCGATTAGCTCAGCGGGAGAGCGCCTCGTTCACACCGAGGAGGCCACTGGTTCGATCCCAGTATCGCCCACAGGTCTGCGACGTCGGGGCGCGCTGGGGCGCATCGGTAGCATCGAGCTCCCATCACCGCACGAGCAGGAGCCCCAGGTGTCCGAGGTCCGCGTCGTCCTGGTCGGTGCTCAGCCAGCACAGCGCAGCGTCCCGACCGGTACGACGGCCGGGGACCTGCTGGCCGAGGACCGCACGGCGGTGCTGGCCCGGGTCAGCGGGACGCTGCGCGACCTGACCCACGAGCTGGCCGACGGCGACGTCGTCGAGCCGGTCACCCTGGACTCCCCGGACGGTCTGGCGGTGCTGCGCCACTCCACCGCGCACGTCATGGCCCAGGCGGTGCAGGAGTTGTTCCCGCAGGCCAGGCTGGGCATCGGTCCGCCCATCACCGACGGGTTCTACTACGACTTCGATGTTCCCGAGCCGTTCCGCCCCGAGGACCTCGAGCGCATCGAGAAGCGGATGCGCGAGCTCGTCAAGGAGGGCCAGTCCTTCGCCCGCAGGGTGGTCAGCGACGAGCAGGCCCGCGCCGAGCTCGCCGACGAGCCCTACAAGCTCGAGCTGATCGGCCTGAAGGGTCCCGGTGCGGAGGCCGCGGCCGAGGGGGCCTCGGTCGAGGTCGGCGGCGGCGAGCTGACGATCTACGACAACACCCGTCGGGACGGTTCGTTGGCCTGGAAGGACCTCTGCCGCGGCCCGCACCTGCCAAGCACCCGGCACATCCCGGCCTTCCAGCTGATGCGCTCGGCGGCGGCGTACTGGCGGGGCAGCGAGCACAACCCGCAGCTGCAGCGCATCTATGGCACCGCCTGGCCGAGCCGGGATGAGCTCAAGGCCCACCAGGCCCGGCTGGCCGAGGCCGCCCGTCGCGACCACCGCCGACTGGGTGCCGAGCTGGACCTGTTCTCCTTCCCCGACGAGATCGGTTCGGGCCTTGCGGTCTTCCACCCCAAGGGCGGGGCGCTGCGCAAGACGATGGAGGACTACTCCCGGGCCCGGCACGAGGCGGCCGGCTACGAGTTCGTCTACTCCCCGCACATCAGCAAGTCGGCGCTCTTCGAGGTCTCCGGGCACCTGGACTGGTACGCCGAGGGGATGTACCCGGCGATGCACCTGGACGAGGAGCGCGACGCGGCGGGCACGCTGCGTCGCGCCGGGCAGGACTACTACCTCAAGCCGATGAACTGCCCGTTCCACATCCTCATCTACCGCGCCCGCGGGCGCTCCTACCGGGAGCTTCCGCTGCGGCTGTTCGAGTTCGGCAGCGTCTACCGCTACGAGAAGTCCGGCGTGGTGCACGGGCTGACCCGGGTGCGGGGGATGACCCAGGACGACGCGCACATCTTCTGTGCCAAGGAGCAGATGGCCGCCGAGCTCGCCTCGCTGCTGCGCTTCGTGCTGGACCTGCTGCGCGACTACGGGCTGGACGACTTCTACCTCGAGCTGTCCACCAAGGACCCGGAGAAGTTCGTGGGCACCGAGCAGGCATGGGAGGAGGCCACCCAGACGCTGCGGGCCGCCGCGGAGGCGTCCGGGCTGGAGCTGGTGCCCGATCCGGGCGGCGCGGCCTTCTACGGGCCGAAGATCTCGGTGCAGGCCCGCGATGCCATCGGGCGGACCTGGCAGATGTCGACCATCCAGCTGGACTTCAACCTGCCCGAGCGCTTCGACCTGACCTACACCGCCCCGGACGGCTCCCGGCAGCGTCCGGTGATGATCCACCGGGCGCTCTTCGGCTCGGTGGAGCGCTTCATCGGCGTGCTCACCGAGCATTACGCCGGGGCGTTCCCGGCCTGGCTGGCTCCCGTGCAGGTGGTCGGCATCCCGGTGGCCGACTCCCATGTGGAGCACCTCCAGCGGGTCGCCGCCAGCCTGCGCGAGCACGGGGTGCGGGTCGAGGTGGACACCTCCGACGACCGGATGCAGAAGAAGATCCGTACGGCGCAGAAGCAGAAGGTGCCTTTCATGCTCATCGCCGGGGACGAGGACGTGAGCAAGGGTGCTGTCTCCTTCAGGTTCCGCGACGGCACCCAGGACAACGGCGTGCCGGTGCAGCAGGCCCTCGACCGTATCCTCGAGGCGATCGCCACACGCGTGCAGGTCTGACCCGCTGGACTGCGCGGCTGCCTAGGATCGGGCGTGTGAGCGCCCAGGATCAGCCGTCGTCGGGGCTGGGCGGGTCGGACCCGAACGCGGCGAGTGCGGTCCCGGAGCCGCTCGGAGCGGGTTTCCCGGACGGGGTGCAGCGGTTGTGGACCCCGCAGCGGATGGCCTACATCCGCGGCGAGAACCGCCCCCCGGACGCCGCCGAGGGTCAGGGCTGCCCGTTCTGCCGGGTGCCGGGCCTGTCCGACGAGGAGGGGCTGGTGGTGGCCCGCGGCGAGCTCGCCTACGCAGTGCTCAACCTCTACCCCTACAGCCCCGGGCACCTGCTGGTGTGCACCTACCGGCACGTGGCCGACTACACCGACCTGAGCGTGGCCGAGGTCGCCGAGGTGGCCGACCTCACCCGGCGGGCGATCCGGGCCCTGCGGGACACCTCGGCCCCGCAGGGCTTCAACCTCGGGATGAACCAGGGCGGAGTGGCCGGCGCCGGCATCGCCGCGCACCTGCACCAGCACGTCGTGCCGCGCTGGGGCGGGGACTCCAACTTCATGCCGATCGTGGCGCGCACCCGGGCGCTTCCCGAGCTGCTCGGGGACACCCGCGAGCGGCTGGCGAGGGCCTGGCCGCGCGACTGAGCGGGGGGTGAGGCGGCTGGCGGCGCTCAGCCCGTCTCGGCCGCCTCGGCCGCAACCTTCGCGGCGATCGCGCTCGGCATCGGCTCGTGGCGGACGTAGTCGCGGGTGAAGGTGCCGGTGCCGTGCGAGAGCGAGCGAAGGTCGATCGCGTAGCGGGTGATCTCCAGCTGCGGCACCTCGGCCCGCACCAGGGTGCGCCCCGCCCCGACCGGTTCGGTGCCCAGCACCCGTCCACGCCGGCCGGACAGGTCGCTCATCACGGCCCCGACGTACTCATCGGAGACCAGCACCTTGATCTCGTCGTAGGGCTCGAGCATGTGCACCCTGGTGGCCTTGGCCGCCTCCTTCAGTGCGAGCGCACCGGCGGTCTGGAAGGCCATGTCGGAGGAGTCCACGCTGTGCGCCTTGCCGTCGGTGAGGGTGACCCGGATGTCCACCACCGGGTAACCGGCGGCTACGCCCTTGTCCATCTGGGCGCGCACGCCCTTCTCGACGCTGGGGATGAACTGGCGGGGCACCGCGCCGCCGACCACCTTGTCGACGAACTCGAAGCCGGCACCGGACTCCAGCGGCTCGACCTCGATGTCGCAGACGGCGTACTGACCGTGGCCGCCAGACTGCTTGACGTGGCGGCCGTGCCCGGTTGCCTTGCCGGCGAAGGTCTCCCGCAGCGAGACCCGCAGCGGCACCGAGTCGACCTCGACCCCGTAGCGGTTGCGCAGGCGGTCCAGCAGCACGTCGACATGGGCCTCGCCCATCGTCCACAGCACGAGCTGGTGGGTCTCGGCGTTCATCTCCAGCCGCAAGGTCGGGTCCTCGGCGACCAGCCGGCCCAGCCCCTGGGACAGCTTGTCCTCGTCGGCCTTCGAGCGCGCCACCACCGCCACCGGCAGCAGCGGCTCGGGCATCACCCAGGGCTCGACAAGCAGCGGGGTGTCCTTGTCCGACAGGGTGTCCCCGGTCTCGGCCCGGGTCAGCTTGGCCACCGCGCAGATGTCCCCGGCCACCGCCACCCCGATGGTCCGCTGGGTCTTGCCCAGCGGGCAGCTGAGCGCCCCGACCCGCTCGTCGATGTCGTGGTCCTCGTGACCGCTGTCGGGGCGGAAGTGCCCGGACACGTGCACCATGGAGTCCGGGGTGAGGGTGCCGGAAAAGACCCGCACCAGGCTGATCCGCCCGACATAGGGGTCGGTGGTCGTCTTGACCACCTCGGCCACCAGCGGCCCGGACGGGTCGCAGCCCAGCGGGCCTCGTGGCTGCCCGCCCGGTGTGCTCACCGCCGGCAGGGGGTGCTCCAGCGGGGAGGGGAAACCCGAGGTGATCACCTCGAGCACCTCCCGCATGCCGATGCGCAGCGGGGCCGAGGTGACGAGCACGGGGTAGAACGAGCCACGGGCCACGGCCTTCTCCAGGTCCTCGACGAGGACCTTCACGTCGATGTCCTCCCCGGCCAGGTAGCGGTCCATGAGGGTCTCGTCCTCGCTCTCGGCGATGACGCCCTCGATGAGCTCGTCGCGCGCCGCGGCGATCAGCGGCAGGTGCTCGGGGTCGGGGTCCTTCTCCACCCGGGTGCCCGAGGTGTAGTCGTAGACGCGCTGGGTGAGCAGCCCGATGAGTCCGCCCACCGTGGAGTCATCGGCGTACATCGGCAGGTACAACGGCAGCACCCCGTCACCGAAGACCCGCTGGCACACCGCGAACATCTCCTCGACGTCGGCGCGCTGGTGGTCCACCTTGGTGATGACCACCGCTCGCGGCATGCCTACGGTCGCGCACTCCTCCCACAGCATCTGGGTGCTGCCGTCCACCCCGTCGGCGGCCGAGACGACGAAAAGCGCCGCGTCGGCGGCGCGCAGCCCGGCCCGAAGGTCACCCACGAAGTCGGCGTACCCGGGGGTGTCCAGCAGGTTGATCTTGATCCCGTCGTGCACGAGCGGGGCGAGCGCGAGGGACACCGAGCGCTGCTGACGGATCTCGGCCTCGTCGAAGTCCGAGACCGTGGTGCCGTCCTCGACCCGCCCGGGCCGGCCGATGGTGGAGGTCTCGGCAAGCAGTGCCTCGACCAGGGTGGTCTTCCCGGCCCCGGTGTGGCCGACCAGCACGACGTTGCGGATCGCTCCCGGCTGGTCGGCCTCCGGTGCCCTGCCGGCGGCCCCGGAACCCTGCGTCTGCGCCACCTCGATCGCCTCCTTGCGACATGCGCGCCTGCTGCGGTGCGGGTCGAGCCTTCACCTGTGGCCGACCCTGGCACAAGGTCCAAGGTCCTGTGGATCACAATCGCTACGATGAGCGGCGCCAGGACCTCCGCCGATCGGACCGGGATGCTCAACCGCTACGCACGAGCCGTCGTGACGAGGATCCTCACCCCGGTGGCCCGGCTGCTGCTGGCAGCCCGGGTCAGCCCGGACGCGGTGACCGTGCTCGGCACGCTCGGCGTCGTCGTGGGGGCGCTGGCCTTCTATCCGCGAGGCAACTTCTTCGTGGGCACGCTCGTGGTCACCGCCTTCGCCTTCTCCGACACCGTCGACGGGGTGATGGCCCGGCTGTCGGGTCGTCCCAGCGTGTGGGGGGCGTTCCTGGACTCCTCCCTGGACCGGGTCGGTGACGCGGCGATCTTCGCCGGGCTGCTGCTGTGGTTCGCCGGGCCCGCCGACAACCAGCCCATGGCCGGGCTGACCCTGTGGTGCCTGGTCGCCGGGTCGCTGACCTCCTACGTCAAGGCCCGCGCCGAGGGGCTGGGGATGCGCGCCGACGTGGGCATCGCCGAGCGCGCCGACCGGCTGGTGCTCATCCTCGTGGTGACGGGGCTGGACGGGCTGGGGGTGCCCTACGTGCTCGCCGTCGGCCTGTGGCTGCTGGCCGTGGCCAGCCTCGTCACGATCGCCCAGCGGGTCGCCCTGGTCCGCCGACAGGCACTGGCGCCGGGGACCGGCGAGCGCGGGTGAGCGAGCGGGTCCAGCGAGACGAGCGGCGGGTGAGCGAGCGGGTCCGCCACGCCGAGCGGCGGGTCAGCGAGCGGATCCAGCTGTCGGTGTGGTCGGCCGGGTGGACGCTGGTGCGCCGGGCGCCCGAGCCGGTCGTACGGGCCGC
>JAJZTN010000104.1 GCA_021848885.1 Actinomycetes bacterium | reverse complement strand
GCGTCGCCTGCGGCGCGAGCGCGACTCCGACCCCGACCAGCTGGCCGAGCTCACCGGGCTGCCGGCCACGCTGTGGCTGCTGGGCATGCTGGCGCTGGCCCTTTCGGCCAGCGTGCTCGGCACCGGCTGGCTGCTCGGTTGGTTCGGCTAGTCCGTCCGGACCGACCCGCCGATAAGCGTCGCGCCCACCTGGTCGACGCGGCCGTGCAGACTGCCTTCGACCCCACTCCCGCGCCGCGGGAGATCGTCGACCTGCTGCTCAACGGCCTGGCGTGTCGCGAGGAGGACCGATGCTGATCCGGCTGCTCCGGCGGTTCCTGCGCCCGTACCGCGCCGCGCTGGCGGCCGTCGTGGCGCTGCAGATGCTCGCCACGATGGCCTCGCTGTACCTGCCCAGCCTCAACGCCGACATCATCGACAACGGCGTGGCCAAGGGCGACACGCACTACATCGTCGCCACCGGTGCCTGGATGCTGCTGGTCACCCTTGTGCAGATCACCTGCTCGATAGTGGCGGTGTACCTGGGGGCGCGCAGCGCGATGCGCTTCGGCCGCGACGTGCGGGCGGCGATCTTCCACCGGGTCGGGCAGTTCTGCGCCCGCGAGGTCAACGGCTTCGGCGCACCCTCGCTGATCACCCGCAACACCAACGACGTCCAGCAGGTCCAGATGCTCGTCGTGACGAGCGCGACGATGATGATCGCTGCACCGGTCATGAGCATCGGCGGGGTCATCATGGCGCTGCGCGAGGATGTCGGGCTGTCCTGGCTGATGATGGTCGCCGTGCCCGTGCTGCTCACAGCGATCGGGCTGATCGTCTCGCGCATGGTGCCGCAGTTCCGGGCGATGCAGTCCCGCATCGACGTGGTCAACCGCGTGCTGCGCGAGCAGATCTCCGGCATCCGCGTCGTTCGCGCCTTCGTCCGCGAGCCGCACGAGACCGCCCGCTTCGCGGTGGCCAACGCCGAGCTGACCAGGACCGCGCTGCGGGCGGGGCGGCTGATGGTGCTGATCTTCCCGACCGTCATGCTGGTGCTCAACGCCTCCAGCGTGGCCGTGCTGTGGTTCGGCGCCGGCCGGGTGGACTCCGGGCAGATGCAGATCGGCGCGCTCACGGCCTTCCTGGCCTACCTGCTGCAGATCCTCATGGCCGTCATGATGGCCACCTTCATGGCGATCATGATCCCGCGCGCCTCGGTGTGCGCGGACCGGATCGGCGAGGTGCTCGACACCGAGTCCAGCCTCCGCCCGCCGAGCGAGCCGGTCATGACGCTGCCCGGCCGGGGCGAGCTGGAGCTGCGCGGGGTGAGCTTCCACTACCCCGGGGCGAGCGAGCCAGTGCTGCACGACATCTCCTTCACGGTCCGGGCCGGTCAGACCACCGCGATCATCGGAGCTACCGGGTCGGGTAAGTCCACCCTGCTGTCCCTGGTGCCCCGCCTCATCGACGTCACCGCCGGGTCGGTGCTGGTCGACGGGATCGACGTACGCGCGATCGAGCCGGACCTGCTGTGGTCGCGGATCGGGCTGGTCCCGCAGCGGGCCTACCTGTTCTCCGGCACGGTGGCCTCCAACCTGCGCTACGGCAACCCGGCGGCCACCGACGCAGAGCTGTGGGAGGCGCTGAGCGTGGCGCAGGCCCGCGACTTCGTCGCGGCCATGCCCGGACAGCTCGAGGCGCCCATCGCACAGGGCGGCAGTAACGTCTCCGGCGGCCAGAGGCAACGGCTGTCGATCGCCCGGGCACTGGTCCGCAAGCCGCAGATCTGCCTGTTCGACGACGCCTTCTCCGCCCTGGACCTGGCCACCGACGCCCGGCTGCGCGCCGCGCTGGGGCCGCTGACCGAGCAGGCCGCGGTGCTCATCGTCGCCCAGCGGGTCTCCACGATCATCGACGCCGACCAGATCATCGTGCTCGAGGGCGGCCGAGTGGTGGGACTCGGCCGTCACGACGAGCTGGTCCAGACGTGCCCGGCCTACGCCGAGATCGTCTCCTCCCAGCTCGGCCTGGACGCGGCGTGAGCAGCACGCGAGGGCAGGGCGGGCCAGCGCGGGCAGCCGCGGCAGGGCGACGGGCTGGGCTCGCGCGCCCACCGATGCCACGCGGCCCCATGGGGCACGGCCCGATGGCCGGCGCGGCGATGCCCGTGGAGAAGTCACTGGACTTCTGGCCCTCGGCGCGCCGGCTGGCCCGACGACTGGCACCGGAGCGGCTGCGGGTGCTCGCGGTGCTCACCCTGGCTCTCGTCAGCGTGACACTGACCGCGCTCGGGCCCAGGCTGCTCGGCCACGCCACGAACATCATCTTCGCCGGAGTGATCGGCAAGAACATCCCGGCCGGGGTGAGCGTGAGCCAGGCCGAGGCCGCCGCCCGCGCCGCGGGAAACACCAACTTCGCCGACATGCTGGCCAGCATCCACGTGGTGCCCGGGGTGGGCATCGACTTCACTGCGCTTCGCCAGGTGCTCACCCTGGTGATGGCGCTGTACCTGGCGGCCTCGACGCTGTCCTGGCTGCAGGGCTACCTGCTCAACGACGTCGTGCAGGCGAGCGTCTACCGGCTGCGCGCCGACGTCGAGGACAAGCTGCACCGGCTGCCGCTGGGCTTCTTCGACCGCCAGCCCCGCGGTGAGCTGCTCAGCCGGGTCACCAATGACGTCGACAACATCTCCCAGACCCTGCAGCAGAGCCTGAGCCAGCTGCTCACCTCGCTGCTGAGCGTCATCGGCGTGGTGACGATGATGGTGCTCATCTCGCCGCTGCTGGCCGCCATCGCGCTGGTCAGCATCCCGGCGTCGATGCTGGTCACCGCGCTGATCGCCAAGCGCAGCCAACCGCAGTTCATCGCGACGTGGACCCACACCGGGACGCTCAACGCCCAGATCGAGGAGGCCTACACCGGCCACGACCTCGTCAAGGTGTTCGGCCGGCGCCGCGAGATCGAGGCGATCTTCGAAGCGACCAACGCCGAGCTGTACGAGGCCAGCTTCGCCGCGCAGTTCATCTCCGGGATCATCATGCCCACGCTGATGTTCATCGGGAACCTCAACTACGTCGCCATCGCCGTGGTCGGCGGGCTGCGGGTGGCGACCGGGTCGTTGAGCCTGGGCGACGTGCAGGCCTTCATCCAGTACTCCCGGCAGTTCACCCAGCCGCTGACCCAGATCGCCTCGATGGCCAACCTGCTGCAGTCCGGGGTGGCCTCGGCCGAGCGGGTCTTCGAGCTACTCGACGCCGACGAGCAGGTGCCCGACACCGACCGCCCGGTGCGCGCGGGGGTGCGCCGCGGGCGGGTCGCGCTCGACCGGGTCAGCTTCCGCTACCTGCCCGACCAGCCGCTCATCGAGGACCTGTCGATGCTCGCCGAGCCAGGGCACACCGTGGCCATCGTCGGGCCGACCGGGGCGGGCAAGACGACACTGGTCAACCTCATCATGCGCTTCTACGAGATCGACTCCGGCCGGATCACCCTGGACGGGGTCGACATCACCGCGATGCCACGCGCCGAGCTGCGCCGCCAGGTGGGCATGGTGCTGCAGGACACCTGGCTGTTCGGCGGCACGATCCGGGACAACATCGCCTACGGCCGGCCGGGCGCCACCGAGGCCGAGATCCTCGCCGCGGCCGAGGCGACGTACGTGGATCGGTTCGTGCGCGCCCTGCCGCACGGCTACGACACCGTCATCGACGAGGAGGGCTCCAACATCAGCACGGGCGAGCGCCAGCTCATCACGATCGCCCGGGCCTTCCTGGCCGACCCCTCGCTGCTCATCCTCGACGAGGCCACGAGCTCGGTGGACACCCGCACCGAGCTGCTCGTGCAGCGCGCCATGGCCGCGCTTCGCACCGAGCGGACCAGCTTCGTCATCGCCCACCGGCTGTCCACCATCCGCGACGCCGACCTCATCCTGGTGATGCAGTCCGGGCGCATCGTCGAGCAGGGAACCCATGCCGGGCTGCTGGCCGCCGAGGGTGCCTACTTCCGGCTCTACTCGGCGCAGTTCGCCGGGGCCGTCGTCGAGGAGGAGCGCCCAGCCCCAGTGGCTGACCAGCACCGTTGAGGCGGAGCGTGCCAGGATTGCCCGAACGCGATGGAGGCGGGCAACGATTGCTTGATCAGCCAGTACAGGCACGCCCAGTACAGGCACGCCCAGTACAGGCACGCCCAGTACAGGCACGCCCGAGCGACCCCGAGGCCGTCTACGACGCCTTCGCCGACTGGGTGAGCAGCACCGGGCTGAGCCTGTACCCGCACCAGAGCGAGGCGCTTGTCGAGCTGGTCACCGGGTCCAACGTCATCCTGGGCACCCCCACCGGGTCGGGCAAGAGCCTGGTCGCCGCCGGCGCCCACTTCGCGGCCCTGGCCGCCGGGCGGCGCAGCTGGTACACCGCCCCGATTAAGGCCCTCGTCTCGGAGAAGTTCTTCGCGCTGTGCGAGCAGTTCGGCCCCGAGCGGGTCGGCATGCTCACCGGCGACGCCAGCGTCAACCCCGATGCGCCGATCATCGCCGCCACCGCCGAGGTGCTGGCCAACCACGCGCTGCGGCACGGGGCAGACAGCGATATCGGCCAGGTCGTCATGGACGAGTTCCACTTCTACGCCGACCCGGACCGCGGGTGGGCCTGGCAGGTGCCGCTGCTCGAGCTGGAGCGGGCACAGTTCCTGCTCATGTCGGCCACTCTCGGGGACGCCTCCTTCTTCCGCGACGACCTGGCCCGGCGCACCCACCGACCCACGGTGGTCATCGACTCCGCGCAACGGCCCGTGCCGTTGAGCTTCCGCTACGCGATGACCCCGCTGCACGAGACGATCAGCGAGCTCTTGGACAACGCCCAGGCCCCGGTCTACGTCGTGCACTTCACCCAGGCCGCCGCGATCGAGGCGGCCCAGGCCCTGATGAGTGTCAACGTGTGCAGCCGGGCGGAGAAGGAGGCGATCCGGGCAGAGATCGGCGCCTTCCGGTTCCGGACCGGCTTTGGGACCACGCTGTCCCGGCTGGTCCGCCACGGCATCGGGGTGCACCACGCGGGCATGCTGCCGCGCTACCGCCGGCTGGTGGAGCGGCTCACCCAGGCGGGGCTGCTCAAGGTGGTCTCGGGGACCGACACCCTCGGGGTGGGCATCAACGTGCCGATCCGCACGGTGCTGCTGAGCGGGCTGGCCAAGTACGACGGCCGGCGCACCCGGCTGCTGCAGGCCCGGGAGTTCCACCAGATCGCCGGGCGGGCCGGGCGGGCCGGTTTCGACACCCTCGGCTACGTCCTCGCGCAGGCACCCGAGCACGAGATCGACAACGCCCGGGCGCTGGCCAAGGCTGGCGATGACCCGAAGAAGCGCCGCAAGGTGGTGCGCCGCAAGCCGGTGGAGGGCAGCGTCGGCTGGTCGCGGGCCACCTTCGAGCGGCTGGTCACCGCTGCGCCCGAGCCGCTGCGCTCCCGCTTCCAGGTCAGCCACGCCATGGTGCTCAACGTCATCGCCCGGCCCGGTGACCCGTTCACCGCGATGCGCCACCTGCTGGAGGACAACCACGAGGACCGCTCGCGCCAGCGCCGCCACATCCTGCGCGCCATCGCCATCCTGCGGGCCCTGCTGGCCGCCGGGGTGGTCGAGCGGCTGGAGATCCCCGAGCCCTCCGGGCGGCGGCTGAGGCTGACGGTGGACCTGCAGGAGGACTTCGCCCTCAACCAGCCGCTGTCCCCGCTGGCCCTGGCCGCCCTCGAACTGCTCGACCGCGACGCGGACGGCTACGCCCTCGACGCGGTCTCGATCATCGAGGCGACCCTGCAGGACCCCCGCCCGGTGCTAGCCGCGCAACGCTCGGCCGCCCGGGCCGAGGCGGTCGCGGCGATGAAGGCCGAAGGGCTCGACTACGAGGAGCGCATGGAAGCCCTCGAGGACGTGAGCTGGCCGCGGCCGCTGGCTGACCTGCTCGAGGCGGCGTACGAGCTGTATCGGCGCGGGCACCCGTGGGTGGCCGACTTCGTGCTCTCGCCCAAGTCGGTGGTGCGCGACATGGCCGAACGGTCGATGACCTTCACCGAGTACGTCGCGCACTACCGGCTGGCCCGCGCCGAGGGGGTGCTGCTGCGCTATCTCGCCGACGCCTACCGGGCCCTGCGCCAGACCATCCCGGAGCAGGCCCGCACCGAGGAGCTGGCCGAGACGATCGAGTGGCTCGGCGAGCTGGTCCGCCAGACCGACTCGAGCCTGCTCGAGGAGTGGGCGAGCCTGCGTGAGTCGGGGCAGGGGCAGGCCGGCGCCCCCACCGGGGCGCCCAGCGACGAGGCGCCGCCGGTGACCGGCAACCCGCGGGCCTTCCGGGTGCTGGTGCGAAACGCGATGTTCCGCCGGGTGCAGCTGGCCGCACTGGGCCGCACCGCCGAGCTGGCCGCCCTGGACGCCGGCTACGCCGAGCCGACCGCCCTCGATGCCGAGCCGGCTGCCCTCGATGCCGAGCCGGGCCTGCCCGGTGGGCTGGACGAGGCGGGCTGGGCCGAGGCCCTGGCGGCCTACCGCCTCGACCACGACGAGATCGGCACAGGCCCGTCCGCGCACGGTCCCGCCCTCTTCCAGCTGCAGACCGACCCGCCCGGCCGGGCAGGGGTGTGGCTGGTCCGCCAGGTGCTCGACGACCCGGCGGGTGATCACGACTGGGGCATCGACGCGTACGTCGACCTGGCTGCCTCCGATGAGGCCGGCTCGGCCGTGCTGCGGGTCACCGCGCTGCGCCGGCTCTGAGCCCCGCCCGCCGCCACGTCACCGGGGGCCTCGCCGGCTCACCGGGGCTCGCCACGTCACCGAGGGGCTCGCCGGCTCACCGGGGGGCGACTTCGCCGCAATCGTTGGCGAGGAGCCCAGCCCTGGTGCAGAGTGAGCCCACGAGCCGCCGCGAGTGCTGCACATCACACTCGCCGGCTCTTGGCCAGTCAGGCCCAGGCGCGTCGCGGCGCGCCGAAGCAGCACGAAGGGGGTTGCGCGATGCAGGTTCCGGCACCGGTGGACTACCGGCGCGCACGAGATGTCAGCCACGCTCTGCAGCTGCTCGACCAGCTCGGGCCGGAGGCTCGGCTGATCGCCGGCGGGCACAGCCTGCTGCCGATGATGAAGCTACGGCTGGCCCGGCCAGAGTGCGTCATCGACATCAACGACCTGGACGAGCTGGACTACATCCGGATCGAGGGCAATGAGCTGGTGCTCGGCGCGATGACCCGCCACGCAGCACTGCTGGCATCCCCGGTGGTGGGCGAGCACTACGCGATCTTCCACGACGCCGAGCGCGTCATCGCCGACCCGATCGTGCGCAACCGCGGCACGGTCGGCGGCTCGTTGTGCCAGGCGGACCCGGCCGAGGACCTCTCCGCGGTCGCCTCCGCGCTGCGCGCGAACCTGGTCATCCGATCCGCCTCGGGCACCCGGACGGTGCCGGCCCGCCAGTTCCACACCGGCCCCTACGAAACCGTCGTCGGTCCTGCCGAGATCCTCACCGAGGTCCGCGTGCCGATCCGGCCGGGGGCCGGCAGCGCCTACAGCAAGGTTGAGCGGCGGGCCGGGGACTGGGCCGCCGCGGCGGTCGGGGCCTTCGTCGTGCTGACCGAGGGCACGGTCGCCAACCTTGGCATCGGCTTGACCGCGGTCGGCGCCGATCACTTCTGCGCCCCCGCCGCGGAGGACTACCTGCGCGGCAAGCCGCCGACCGAGGAGCACCTCGCCGAGGCGGCCAGGCTGGCCGCCGAGTCCAGCTCACCGACCGCCGACCAGCGCGGCCCGGTCGACTACAAGCGCCACCTGGCCGGGGAGCTGACCCTGCGGTCGCTTCGCCGGGCCGTGGCCCGCGCCGAGGGAAGGGTCTGACATGCAGGTCACCATGACCGTCAACGGCGCCGAGGTCAGCGCCGATGTCGAGCCGAGGCTGCTGCTCGTGCACTTCCTGCGCGAGCAGCTCGGGCTGACCGGGACGCACTGGGGCTGCGACACCACCCAGTGCGGCGCCTGCGTGGTGTGGCTGGACGCCACCCCGGTGAAGAGCTGCACCGTGCTGGCCGCCATGGCCGACGGGCGCAGCGTCCGCACCGTGGAGGACCTCGAGCAGGGCGGCGAGCTCGACCCGGTGCAGCAAGGCTTCATGCAGGAGCACGGGCTGCAGTGCGGCTTCTGCACCCCCGGGATGATGATGACCACCCGCTGGCTGCTCGACCACAACCCGGATCCTGACCAGGCAACCATCCGGGAGGCCATCTCCGGGCAGATCTGCCGCTGCACCGGCTACGAGAACATCGTCCGGGCGGTCCGGTGGGCCGCCACGCACGCCGTATCCGAGGAGGTGCAGGCATGACCACAGTGCACGAGCCCCCCACCACCAGCCCGGCCGGCAACCCGATGGGCTTCGGGCGGATGCTGCGCAAGGAGGACGTCCGCTTCGTCCGCGGCAAGGGGCACTATCTCGACGACATCACGATGCCCGGGATGCTGCACGGTACGATCCTGCGCAGCCCCTTCGCCCATGCCCGGATCCGCTCCATCGACACCTCCGCCGCCGAGGCGCACCCCAAGGTGAAGGCGGTCATCACCGGGGCGCTGCTGGAGACCCTCAAGCTGGCCTGGATGCCGACCCTGTCGATGGACGTGCAGGCCGTGCTGGCCACCGACAAGGTGCGTTTCCAGGGCCAGGAGGTCGCCTTCGTCATCGCCGAGGACCGCTACTCGGCCCGTGACGCCCTCGAGCTCATCGAGGTCGACTACGACCCGTTGCCGCCGGTCATCGACGCCCGCAAGGCGCTGGCACCCGACGCCCCGGTGATCCGTGACGACATCGAGGGCAAGACCGACAACCACATCTTCGACTGGGAGGCCGGCGACTCCGCGGCTACCGACGAGGTCTTCGCCAACGCCGAGGTGGTGGTCAGCCAGGACATGCTCTACCCCCGGGTGCACCCCTCGCCGCTGGAGACCTGCGGAACCATCGCGAGCATGGACCCGGTGACCGGCAAGCTCACCGTCTACTCCACCAACCAGGCCCCGCACGCCCACCGCACCGTGTATGCGCTGGTCGCTGGGATCCCCGAGCACAAGATCCAGATCATCTCCCCGGACATCGGCGGCGGTTTCGGCGGCAAGGTCGGCATCTACCCCGGGTACGTGCTCGCCGTGGTCGGCTCGATCGTCACCGGCAAACCCGTCAAGTGGGTGGAGGACCGCAGCGAGAACCTGATGTCCACCGCCTTCGCCCGCGACTACCACATGACCGGTTCGATCGCAGCGACCCGGGACGGGAAGATCCTCGGCCTGCGGGTCGACGTGCTGGCCGACCACGGTGCCTTCAACGGCACCGCGCAGCCCACGAAGTTCCCGGCTGGCTTCTTCCACATCTTCACCGGCTCCTACGACCTGGCGGCGGCGCACTGCAAGGTCACCGGGGTCTACACGAACAAGGCGCCCGGTGGGGTGGCCTACGCCTGCTCGTTCCGGGTCACCGAGGCGGTCTACCTCGTCGAGCGCATGGTGGATGTCCTGGCCGACGAGCTTGGCATCGACCCGGCCGAGCTTCGGATGAAGAACCTGCTGCGCCCCGAGCAGTTCCCCTATACCAGCAAGACCGGCTGGGAGTACGACTCCGGGGACTACCCG
>JAJZTN010000103.1:8651-9678 GCA_021848885.1 Actinomycetes bacterium | reverse complement strand
GGTGGCCCTGCTGGGCGGGTGCTCCCTCGGCGTACCGGCCTCGGGTGCGCCGACCGGGCACAGCACCGCCGTCACCGGTGCGGCCGCGACCCGGACGCCCACGTTCACCCCGCCACCGACACCCACCGCGACCGCTCCGACTCCGACTCCGCCACCGACACCCACCGCGACCGCTCCGACGCCCACGCCCACGCCCACGACGGCGGGCGCCGACGCGGTGGTCCGCCCGGTCCCCGACGCGCAGTGGGCCCGCATCGTCGCAGTCGGCGCCTGGCACCCTGGCTGCCCGGTCGGCCAGGCGCAGCTGCGCCGGGTGGAGGTCAACTTCCACGGCTTCGACGCTCGGGTGCACCGCGGGGTGCTGGTGGTCAACGCCGACGTCGCCGACAGCGTCGCGCACATCTTCACCCGGCTGTACACCGAGGGCTTCCCGATCCACCGCATGCAGCCCATCGAGGTCTACGGCGGGGACGACAACGCGAGCATGGCCGCCGACAACACCTCGGCCTACAACTGCCGACGTGCGTCGCAGGCGAACGCGCCCGCGACCGCCTCCCCGCACGGCAACGGCCGGGCCATCGACGTCAACCCCTACGAGAACCCGTGGATCGACCCGCGCTGCGCCTGCTTCCAGCCCGATGCCTACTACGGTCGACACCGCAGCGGGACCGGGGTGATCACGAAGGGTGGTACCGCGTGGAGCGTCTTCACCGCGGCCGGCTGGATCTGGCAGGACAACGCCACCATCGACTACCAGCACTTCGACACCGGCTACCCGTCGCGCCCGCTGCCGAGCACGCCCACGGCGGCGCCATGACCCGCCCTGACCTGACCCGCCCCGCCATGACTCGCCGCGACTTGACGCCCCCCGCCATGGCACACCGCGCCCGTGCCGGCGCGCGGGCCGCCGGTGCGGCCCTGGCACTGGTCGGCCTGCTGGCCGGCTGCACCGCCGCCGTGGGACAGAGCCCCGTGGCGACGGCCAGCTCGGGGCACGTCTCGGGCTCCTCCGGTCCGGCCAGCCAAG
>JAJZTN010000103.1:0-8641 GCA_021848885.1 Actinomycetes bacterium | reverse complement strand
GTTGGGCCCACCACCGGCGGTCTCGATGGGACGGCCGGCTCGCCCCGCCCGTCCCCTCCCACCAGCTCCCCACCCGCACGACCGACGGCCAGCTCGCCCCGCCCGTCCCCTCCCACCAGCTCCGCGGCCCAGGGCGGCGCGGCCAGCTCGGCCCGCCCGACGGCGGCGGCCGACCCCTTCCCCGTGCCGGTCACCCTTGGCAACGCCGAGCAGGTCATCACCGTGAAGGCGTCGGGCACCTGGGCCACCGTCACCGCTTGGCAGCACTCCGTCACCGGCTGGCATGCCGTGCTGAGCACCGCTGCCGGACGGGTCGGCGCCAATGGCGTCGTACCGGAAGCAACCCGCAAGCAGGGCACGAACTCCACCCCGGCGGGCACCTTCACCCTGACCCAGGCCTTCGGGATCGACGCCAACCCGGGCACGACCATGCCCTATCACCATGTCAGCGCCGAGGACTGGTGGGTGGAGGACAACAACAGCCCCTACTACAACACCATGCGGCAAGCCTCCCTCGGTGGCTTCAACACCACCCTGCCGGAGTCCGACGTCAACGGCAGCGAGCACCTCATCGACCACCCGGGGCAGTACGACTACGCGGTGGTGATCAACTTCAACATGGACCCGGCGGTGCCCTACCGGGGTGCCGGGATCTTCCTGCACGTCGCCAACAGCTACCCCACCGCCGGGTGCGTCTCGGTGCCGCGGCCCAGCCTCGTCGCGATCTTGAAGTGGCTGCGCCCCGCGGCGCACCCGCGCATCGCGATCGGCTGAGCCGAGCGAGCGGGCCGGGGCGAGCGGCGACACTAGACTGCCCACGCCCAGGCAGGGCGTGCCGCCGGCGACGGAGCCGGCGGGCGAGCGCAGAAGGACGTGTGTAGCCGTGAAGGTCGGCATCCCTCGCGAGGTCAAGAACAACGAGTACCGCGTCGCCATCACCCCGGCGGGGGTGCATGAGCTGACCCGGCACGGCCATGAGGTCGTCATCGAGCACGACGCCGGCGTCGGCTCGGCGATAGTCGACGAGGAGTACGTCGGTGCCGGGGCGAAGATCCTTCCCACCGCCCAGGACGTGTGGGGCATCGCGGACCTGATCCTGAAGGTCAAGGAGCCGGTGGCCAGCGAGTACCCCCTCATGCGTGCGGGCCAGGTCCTGTTCACCTACCTGCACCTGGCCGCCGACAAGCCGCTGACCGAGGAGCTGTGCCGGCGCGAGGTCACCGGCATCGCCTACGAGACGGTGGAGACGCCCGACGGCGCGCTGCCGTTGCTGGCTCCCATGAGCGAGGTGGCCGGCCGGCTCGCCACGCAGGTGGGGGCCAACGCGCTGATGAGCGCGGGGGGTGGGCGAGGGGTGCTGCTCGGCGGGGTGTCGGGGGTGTACGCCGCCAAGGTCGTCGTCATCGGTGCCGGGGTGTCCGGGATGAACGCTGCCGCGATCGCCCTGGGCATGCAGGCCGAGGTGCTGCTGCTGGACAAGGACGTCAACAAGCTGCGTGCCGCCGACCGGATCTACCAGGGCCACCTGCAGACAGTGGCGTCCAACGCCTACGAGATCGAGCGGGCCGTGCTCGACGCCGACCTGGTCATCGGGGCGGTGCTGGTGCCCGGTGCGAAGGCACCCAAGCTCATATCCAACGACCTGGTCTCCCGGATGAAGCCCGGCAGCGTGCTCGTCGACATCGCCATCGACCAGGGTGGCTGCTTCGAGGATTCCCGGCCGACCACCCACGCCGAGCCGACCTTCCTCGTGCACGGCTCGGTCTTCTACTGCGTGGCCAACATGCCCGGAGCCGTGCCCAACACATCCACCTACGCGTTGACCAACGTCACCCTGCCCTACGCGGTGGAGCTGGCCGACCGGGGCTGGCGGGCCGCGCTGCAGGCCGACCCGGCGCTGGCCCTCGGGCTGAACACTCACGGCGGCCGCGTGGTCTACGGCCCGGTTGCCGAAGCGCACGGTCTGGACCACATCCGCCTCGACGAGGTGCTCTCCTGACCCTGGGTGAGAGCGCAGGCCAGCCACCGGGTGGCACTGCACACCCGGTGGCCGACCGCGACCGCCTAGAGGCCATCGTGGGGGAGTACCTCGACCACCTCGCGGTCGATCGGGGCCTGGCCTTGAACACGCTGGTCTCCTACCGTCGCGACCTGCGCCGCTACGTGGACCACCTGCAGCGCCGTGGGCACACCAGCCTGGACGGGGTGGACGAGGCGAGCGTGCAGGCATTCCTGGGCGCGCTGCGCAGCGGGGACACCGAGCACCCCCCGCTGTCAGCCGGCTCGGCCGGGCGGGCGCTGGTGGCTGTGCGAGGGCTGCACCGCTTCGCGATGCGCGAGGGCCGGGTCAGCAGCGACCCGGCCGCCGAGGTGCACCCGCCCTCCCCGCCGCGGCGTCTGCCCAAGGCCATCGCGGTGGAACAGGTCGTGGCACTACTGGAGTCCGCCGCGGTGGGCGAGGGCCCCCTGCCATTGCGGGACCGCGCGCTGCTCGAGCTGCTCTACGGTGCCGGGGCGCGCATCTCGGAGGCCACCGGGCTAGACATCGACGACCTGGACCTGGACGCCAAGGCGGTGCGGCTGGTCGGCAAGGGCAGCCGGGAGCGGCTGGTCCCGCTGGGCTCATTCGCCCGAGACGCGCTGTCGGCGTACCTGGTCCGGGCCCGACCTGAGCTGGCCCGGCGCGGTCGCGGCACACCAGCGGTCTTCCTCAACGCCCGCGGGGGCCGGCTGACCCGCCAGGGCGCCTGGCTCGTGCTCAAGGCCGCCGCCGCGCGGGCCGGGCAGGCCGAGAAGGTCAGCCCGCACACCCTGCGGCACTCCTTCGCCACGCATCTGCTCGACGGGGGAGCCGACGTCCGGGTGGTGCAGGAGCTGCTCGGGCACGCCTCGGTGACCACCACACAGGTCTACACACTGGTAACGGTGGACCGGCTGCGGGAGGTCTACGCCACCGCCCACCCACGGGCCCGGGGCTGATCCCTGTCGTCGCGGGCCGGTCAGGGCCGGCCGCCCCCACCGTGTTGTGCGGCCTTGTCAGGACCGCGTAGGGTCGCGCCGCGGCGGCGTGCACCGGTGGTCGACCGCCGTACGCTTGCCGGGTGACTCACCGCCAACGGGCAGGTGACCGTTCGCTGACCAGGAGGCCGCACATCGTGTCCACGACGCCGGCTGCGCAGGTCGACCGATCACAGGGCAGCGCGGCGCCGCGCTCGCCGGGTGGTGGTGACGTGGGCGTCGAGCTCGAGCTGGGGCCGACGGGGCGCCCACCGGTGGACCTCCCCGAGCCGCCGCCGCTGAGCGGGCACGGCCCCGCCCGGGTTGTGGCGATGGTCAACCAGAAGGGCGGGGTCGGCAAGACCACCTCGACGATCAACCTCGGGGCCGCCCTGGCTGAGCTGGACCGAAGGGTCCTGCTGGTCGACTTCGACCCGCAGGGCGCGTTGTCGGTGGGGCTGGGGCTCAACCCGCTGGAGCTGGACCGCACGATCTACAACCTGCTCATGGAGCGCGGCTGCACGGTCGAGGACGTGCTGGTCAAGACGGGCGTGGACGGCCTGGACCTGCTGCCCTCCAATATCGACCTGTCCGCCGCGGAGGTGCAGCTGGTCGGTGAGGTGGCGCGCGAGCAGACCCTGACCCGGGTGCTGCGTCCGGTGCTGGCCGACTACGACGTCGTGCTCATCGACTGCCAGCCCTCGTTGGGCCTGCTCACCGTCAACGCGCTCACCGCCGCCCAGGGAGTGATCATCCCGCTGGAGTGCGAGTTCTTCGCGCTTCGCGGGGTGGCGCTGCTGGTGGAGACGATCCAGAAGGTCCAGGAGCGGCTCAACCCCGACCTGGAGATCGAGGGCCTGCTGGCCACCATGTACGACTCCCGCACGCTGCACTCCCGCGAGGTGGTGGCCCGTCTCGTGGAAGCCTTCGGTGACCGGGTGTACCACACCGTGATCAACCGGACCGTGCGCTTCCCGGAGACCACTGTGGTGGGGGAGCCGATAACGACCTATGCCTCCAGCTCGACCGGCGCGGCGGCCTATCGACGCCTGGCCCGGGAGGTGCTGGCCCGGTGGGCCGCCGAGTGAGCCTTCCCGGAGCCGCTGAGCTGTTCCGCCCGACGGTGCCGCGCGAGCGCCCGCACCTACCGGTCGAGCATCAGCGGCCCGCCTCGGCCCCGGTTCACGGGCCGGCCCCGGCTGCCCGGCCGTTGCGCGCTGTTCCCGCGGCTGCGCCTGCGCCGCCAGCCGCGGCTGCGCCTGCGCCGCCAGCCGCGGCTGCGCCCGGTTCTGGTCAGCCCGCGGCTGCGCCGCACGAGCCCCACCACCCGGTGCACCTGCCCGCGGCGCTCGGCCCTGCCCCGACCCCGCACCCTGCACTGCCCGTCCACCCGGGCGAGGCGAGCGGGTCGGCCCCGACCGAGCAGGTCGGCCTGAGGCTGCCTTCGGCTCTCGTGCTCGAGCTCGAGCGAGTCCGGGGGCTGCTGGCCCGCGAGCATGCCCTGCCGGTCACCCGCTCCGAGGTGGTCACCGCGGCGCTGGCGTTGCTGCTGGAGGACTACGACGCCTGGGGCGAGCAGAGCGTGCTGGTGCGTCGGCTGACCGATGACTGAGCCGGCCACAGCCGAGCAGGTCAGCGGGTTCCAGGTCCGACTGGAAGGTTTCGAAGGCCCTTTCGACCTGCTGCTGCAGCTGATCGCCAAGCACAAGCTCGACGTCACCGAGCTGGCGCTGTCCAAGGTCACCGACGACTTCATCGCGCACACCCGGGCGCTCGGGGAGGCGTGGGACCTGGAGCAGACCACCCAGTTCCTCGTGGTGGCCGCGACGCTGCTCGATCTGAAGGCGGCGCGACTGCTTCCGACCGGAGACGTCGAGGATGAGGAGGACCTCGCGCTGCTGGAGGCCCGTGACCTGCTCTTCGCGCGGCTGCTGCAGTACCGGGCCTACAAGCAGGTCGCGGACGTCTTCGCCGTCAGGCTCGCCGAGCAGTCCCGGCGGGTGCCGCGAACTGTCGCCCTAGAGCCGGCGCTTGCCTCGGTGCTGCCCGAGCTGGTGCTGTCGATCACCCCGCAGCAGCTGGCCGACCTGGCCGCCCGGGTGCTGGCTCCCCGGCCGGTGCCCACAGTGAGCCTCGAGCACGTGCACGCTCCCGCGGTCAGCGTGCGGGAGCAAGCCGCCGTGCTGGTCGATCGGCTGCGCCGCGCGCGCTCGAGCACGTTCCGGGCCCTGGTCGCCGACGCCGAGAGCACCCTGGTCGTGGTGGCGCGGTTCCTCGCTCTGCTGGAGCTCTTCCGTGAGTCGGCGGTCGCCTTCGAGCAGATCAGCGCTCTCGGCGAGCTGACGGTGCGCTGGACCGGGTCGGACTCCGGCGATGTGGGGGTCCCCGACGAGTTCGACACCGTCGAGGCGGCGCCGGACGTGGAGCCCGACGAGCTCGACATCGGTGAGGCGGCGCCGGACGTGGAGCCCGACCAGCTCGACATCGGTGAGGCAGCACCGGACGTGGAGCCCGACCAGGTGGGGCAACGGTGAGCCAGAACGATCAGGTCAGCGAGGTGGAGGTCCGGGTGAGCGAGGAGAGGTTGCCCCCCGGCGAGCCGACGGTGGGCATCGGCGAGGTCGGGCAGCAGGCGCGAGACGAGGAGTCGACCGGTCCGGGGGCCGATGACATCGGCGCCGCCGACCTGGGTGTCCCGCTGCCCATGGCGCTTGAGGCGGTGCTCATGGTCAGCGACGAGCCGGTCAGCGAGATGAGCCTGGCCCAGGTCCTGCAGCAGCCGGTCCCGCAGGTGAGCGCAGCGCTGAGCGCGCTGGCCGCCGAGTACGACGCCACCGGGCGGGGGTTCGAGCTGCGCAAGGTGGCCGGGGGCTGGCGGTTCTACTCGCGCGGGGAATGCGCCGAGGTCGTCGAGAGGTTCGTTCGCGACGGGCAGCAGGCGCGGCTGACGCAGGCGGCGTTGGAGACTCTCGCGGTGGTGGCCTACCGCCAACCGGTGACCCGTGGCAGGGTCTCGGCGGTGCGCGGGGTCAACGTCGACGGGGTGATGCGCACCCTGGTGTCCCGCGGTCTGGTCGAAGAGGCCGGGCAGGAGGACTCCGGTGCGCTGCTCTATCGGACAACGGCGTACTTCCTCGAGCGGATGGGGCTGAACTCCGTGGACGAGCTGCCCGATCTGGCCCCGTTCCTGCCCGACCTCACCGCTGTCGACGAGATCTCCGAGGCCGGCCGATGAGCCCCCGACGCCCGGGTCCCGCGGACGGGCAGCGCGCGGCGCGCACGCCCAGAGCGGCCAGGGCTGACACGTCCCAGGCAGCGGTGGCTCAGCACGACCCGGACGGGGTCCGACTGCAGAAGGTGCTCGCCCTGGCCGGGGTCGGAAGCAGGCGGGCCTGCGAGGAGCTCATCGAGGCCGGCCGGGTCCGTGTCGACGGCGCCGTGGTGCGGGGTCAGGGGCTGCGAGTCGATCCGGAGTGCGCCGTCATCACGGTGGACGGCATGCGGGTGGACACCCGGACCAGCTCGGTGCACCTGGCGCTGAACAAGCCGCGCGGGGTGCTGTCCACGATGAGTGACCCCCAGGGCCGGCCATGCCTGGGTGACTACGTCGGAGACCGCCCGGAGCGGCTCTTCCATGTGGGACGCCTCGACGCCGACACCGACGGGCTGATCCTGCTGACCAATGACGGCGAGCTGGCGCACCGGCTCGCCCACCCCTCCTACGAGGTGGCCAAGACCTACGTCGCCGAGATCGACGCGCCGGTGCCACGTGACCTGGGGGCCCGACTGCGCGCCGGGATCGACCTCGATGACGGGCCGGTGCGGGTCGACTCCTTCCGTGTGCTGGCCGCCGCCCCGGGTCATGCCCTGGTGGAGCTGGTGCTGCACGAGGGCCGCAAGCACGTCGTACGCCGTGTGCTCGCCGCCACGGGGCATCCGGTCCGGCGGTTGTCCCGCACCCAGATCGGTCCGGTTCGGCTCGGCGAGCTGCGTCCCGGGCGCACCCGGGTGCTGACCCGGGTCGAGCTGGGCGAGCTCTTCGCGCAGGTCGGTCTGTGACGCCGGGGCCGGCCTCCGGTGTCCGGACGCCCGGGTCCCGCCAGCCCGCCCCGCACTAGCCTTGCCCCAGCCCAGAGGAGGGACGATGGCGGTTCGGGCGCTGCGCGGTGCGACGCAGCTAGACGTCGACGAGCGCCAGCACCTGCTGGCGGCCGTGCGCGAGCTGCTCGGTGAGCTGCTGGCTGCCAACGACCTGGCGCCCGAGGACTTCATCTCGGTGCTCTTCACGGTGACACCGGACATCCGCAGCGAGTTCCCCGCGGTCGGCGCGCGCGAGATGGGTTTCGGAGCGGTGCCGCTGCTCAGTGCCCAGGAGATCGACGTGCCGGGGGCGCTGCCCAGGGTGGTGCGGCTGCTGGCTCACGTCGAGACCGACCGGCCGCGCGAGCAGGTGCGTCACGTCTACCTGCGTGGTGCCCGTGCACTGCGCCTGGACCTCGCCCAGTGAGTACCCAGTCAGGGGCCCCGGTCGGCCCGGTGCTCGTGGTCGGAACCGGCCTGCTGGGCACCTCCATCGGCCTGGCGCTTCGTCGACGTGGGGTGCAGGTGCACCTGCGCGACGCCCTGCCGGGTCGGGCACGGGAGGCCGCCGATCTTGGTGCGGGCACCGACCTGCCGCCGGATGACCCGGTCTTGCTGGCGGTCGTGGCCACCCCCCCGGGTGCTGTGGGGGCAACAGTGGCGGCGCTGCAGCGTGAGCGGTTCGCGCAGGGCTACACCGATGTCGCCTCGGTGAAGTCTCGACCTCTACGTGACCTTGAGCTTGCCGGCGGTGACCTGAGCCGCTACGTCGGTGGGCACCCGCTGGCCGGCAGCGAACGGTCCGGTCCCCGTGCGGGCCGGGGGGACCTCTTCGAGGGCCGACCCTGGGTGCTGTGCCCCGGCCCGCACTCGGCGGTAGAGGTGAGCGCCGGCGTCGAGGCGCTGGCCCGCGCCTGCGGAGCGGTTCCTGTGGTGATGGAGGCGGCGGAGCACGACGAGGCGGTCGCTGTCGTGTCGCACCTGCCGCACCTGCTCGCCGCACTGGTGGCGGCGCGGCTGGCCGTCGCCGCCGACACCGAGCTGGCCGTGGCGGGTCAGGGGGTGCGGGACGTCACAAGGATCGCCGCGGGGGACCCGGCCCTGTGGACCGAGATCGTCCGGGACAACGCCGGCCCGGTGCTGGCCCAGCTGCGCGAGGTGAGAGCCGACCTGGACCGCCTCATCGAGACCCTCTCCATGCCTGGCCAGGGGCTGGCCGGGCTCACCGAGCTGCTGGTTCGTGGCAACCAGGGCCGGGCCCGCATCCCGGGCAAGCACGGCGGCCCGGCAACGGCGTACCAGACTGTTCCGGTCGTCGTGCCGGACCACCCGGGCGAGCTGGCCAGGCTGCTGCACGACGCCGGTGCGGCCGGGGTCAACGTCGAGGACCTGCGGATCGAGCACTCCCCGGGCCAGCCAGCCGGGCTGGTCGAGCTCGCCGTCGCCCCGCAGGCGGCCGAGGCATTGGCCGCGGCGCTGCGCTCACGCGGCTGGACCGTGCACGGGGAGGCACCCGGACAGTCCCACGGCGGGCCAGCGGCGACGGCCGGCTGACCCGGGCCCC
>JAJZTN010000102.1 GCA_021848885.1 Actinomycetes bacterium | reverse complement strand
GGAGGACCCGTGCGTAAGGCACAATTTCGCGCAGGCGCGCTCGCCGCGGCAGCCGCGATGTCGCTCGCGCTCGGCGCGTGCTCGCCGCCGAGCTCGACAAGCGCACCCAGCTCAAGCGGAGGGGTCAACGCGGCCACCGCGACCAGCGCCGCCGCCTTCGGGGGCATGGATGCGCTGGTGGCCGCGGCCAAGAAGGAGGGCCAGCTCAACGTCATCGCGCTGCCGCCGGACTGGGCGAACTACGGCGCGATCATCAAGGCCTTCCAGGCGAAGTACGGCATCAAGGTGAACTCGGCGCAGCCGGACGCCTCCAGCCAGGACGAGATCAACGCCGCGAACCAGCTCAAGGGCCAGTCCAACGCCCCGGACGTCTTCGACGTCGGTGCCTCGGTGGCGATGGCCAACACCGCGATGTTCGCGCCGTACAAGGTGTCGACGTGGGACACCATCCCGGACGCGCTCAAGGACGCGCAGGGCACCTGGGTCAACGACTACGGCGGCTACATGTCGATCGGGTTCGACGCCTCGAAGGTGCCCGCGCCGACCACGGTGGCCGACCTGCTCAAGCCGGCCTACAGGGGCATGGTCGCCCTCAACGGCGACCCGACCCAGGCCGGTGCGGCGTTCAACGGCGTGGTGATGGCCGCGCTGGGCAACGGCGGCTCGGCCGATGACATCAGCAAGGGTGTCGACTTCTTCAAGCAGCTCAAGGCGGCGGGCAACTTCCTGCCCGTGGACCCGACCCCGGCGACCATCGCCTCCGGGCAGACCCCGGTGGTCATCGACTGGGACTACCTCAACGTGGCCCAGGGCGTGAAGCTGCAAGGCAAGATCAACTGGAAGACCGTGGTCCCGGAGAACGCCGTGGTGGGCTCCTACTACATCCAGGCGATCAGCAAGGACGCCCCGCACCCAGCCGCGGCGCGACTGTGGGAGGAGTTCCTCTACTCCGACGCCGGGCAGAACCTGTGGCTGCAGGGTGGGGCCCGACCGGTGCGCGCCGACGCGATGGTCAAGGCCGGCACGATCGACCAGACCGCCTATGCGGCGCTGCCGAAGGTGGTCGGCACCCCGGTGTTCCTGAGCCAGGCCCAGACCAAGGCGGCCAGCGCGTACCTGGCCAGCAACTGGGCGAAGGCGATCGGCTGACCGCCTGATGGCATCCGGACTTGCCGAACCCGGCCCCCCCGTCACAGACGGGGGGGCCGGGTTCGGCTGGGGCTGGGCGCGGCGGGCCCGGGCCGGGGCGCCCCTGCTCGGAGTGGTCCCCTTCCTGGCCTTCGTCGGGATCTTCCTGGCCATCCCGACCCTTGTGGTGGCCATCGGCGCCTTCGGCGACGCGACGGGCCGTCCCACCCTGGGCAACGTCGAGGCGCTGGGCACCTCGACGATCGTGGACGCCTTCGTGCGCAGCATCGTGCTCTCGGCCAGCACCGCGCTGATCGGGGCCAGCGCCGGAGCCATGATCGCCTACACGGTCGTGACGGCCCGGCCGCACGGGCTGCTGCGCCGCGTGGTCGCGGCCGCCTCCGGGGTGCTCGCCCAGTTCGGCGGAGTCACCCTGGCCTTCGCTTTTCTGGCGACACTGGGCTTCAACGGCTTCGTCACGGTCTTCGCCCAGCACACCCTCGGGATCGACATCACCGGCAGCGGCTGGCTCTACCAGCTGCCCGGGCTCATGCTGGTCTACACCTACTTCCAGGTCCCCCTCATGGTCATCGTCTTCCTCCCGGCCCTGGATGGGATCCGCCCGCAGTGGCGTGAGGCCGCCGAGGGGCTTGGCGGGTCCACCTGGCAGTACTGGCGCCATGTCGGCATCCCGCTGCTCACCCCGTCCTTCCTCGGCTCGACGCTGCTGCTCTTCGCCAACGCGTTCTCGGCGTACGCAACGGCGGCGGCCCTGGTCAGCCAGGGCTCCCCCATCGTGCCGTTGAAGATCCGCGAGGCGATCACCAGCGAGGTGGTGCTCGGGCAGGCCAACGTCGGCAAGGCGCTGGCCCTGGGCATGGTGCTGGTCGTCGGGGTGGTCATGATCGCCTATGCCCGGCTGCAACGACGGACCGCGCGATGGCTCGGCTGAGCGCCCGGCGGCGCCGTCGGCAGGGCATGCTGCGCTGGTCGGTGCTCAGCGTTGCCACCGTCTTCTTCGCCACCCCGCTGGTGGCGATGCTGGAGTTCACCACCCGCGGCCCGGGCGGCACCCGGACGCTGTCCACCTGGCGGGAGCTCTTCGACGTCAACGCCCTGGCCAGCAACGACCCGGAGCTGTGGGCGGGGATCAAGGCCTCGGCCGGGCTCGCTGTGCTCACCGTGGCGCTCATGATGGTCCTGCTCGTGCCGACGATGACCTGGGTGCGGCTGCGCCTGCCTCGGCTGCGACGTCTGGTCGAGTTCCTGTGCCTGCTGCCGCTGACCATCCCGGCGATCGTCATCGTGGTGGGGCTGGCCCCGGTCTACGCCTGGGTCGTCTACTTCCTGGGCGGGAGCTCGCTGACCCTCACCTTCGCCTACACCATCCTCGTGCTGCCCTACGCCTACCGGGCGCTGGACGCGGGGCTGAGCAGCATCGACGTGCGCACGCTGTCCGAGGCGGCCCGCAGCCTGGGGGCCGGCTGGGGCACCGTGCTGGTCCGTGTCGTGCTGCCCAACCTGCGCAGCGCCGTGCTCTCGGCGGCCTTCCTGTCTGTGGCCCTGGTCCTTGGGGAGTTCACCATCGCCTCACTGCTCAACCGACAGAACCTGCAGGTCGGGATCAACCTGCTGGGCAAGCGCGACGCGTCGATGTCGATCGCGGTCTCCTTTGCCGCCCTCGCCCTTGCCTTCCTGCTGCTGTTCCTGCTGTCCTTCGCGGGGCGAGCGCGCGGCCCCCGTGCGGTTGGGCTGGACGCGCTGGCCGGGCCCGGGGTCGAGGCCCCCGCCGTCGAGGCCCCCGCCGTCGAGGAGGTCGCGTGAACGAGACCGCCGCAGGTGGCTCGCCGTCAGCCGTCCGGGTGCCCTCCGGCGCATCGGAGCGCGCCGGGCACGGGGTGGCCGTCCAGCTGATCGGGCTGCGTCGTCACTACGGGGCGGTGCGGGCGCTGGACGGCCTGGACCTGGCGCTCGAGCCCGGAGAGCTCGTCGCGCTGCTCGGGCCCTCCGGCTGCGGCAAGACCACCGCGCTGAGGCTGCTGGCCGGACTGGAGGATGCCGACGGCGGGCGGGTCCTGGTCAACGGCCGGGACATCACCAACATGCCGGCCAACCGCCGCGACATGGGCATGGTGTTCCAGGCCTACAGCCTCTTCCCGCACATGACCTCGCGGGAGAACGTGGAGTTCGGGCTGCGGCTGCGCGGCGTCGACGCGACGGCGCGGGCCCGCCGCGCCGCGCAGATGCTCGAGCTGGTCGGGCTGTCCGAGCAGGCCGAGCGCTTCCCGCACCAGATGTCCGGCGGGCAGCAGCAGCGGGTGGCGCTGGCCCGCGCGCTGGCGATCCGACCGCAGGTGCTGCTGCTGGACGAGCCGCTGTCCGCCCTGGACGCCAAGGTCCGCGTGCAGCTGCGCGACGAGATCCGCAGGATCCAGCTCGAGGTCGGCACGACGACTCTCTTCGTCACGCACGACCAGGAGGAGGCGCTGGGCATCGCCGACCGGGTCGGGGTGATGCGGGCCGGCAACCTCGAGCAGATCGGCACTCCCGACGAGGTCTACACCCGGCCGGCCACCAGCTTCGTGGCCGACTTCGTCGGGCTGTCCAACCGGCTGCCCGGCCGGGTCGGAGGCGATGGCACCGTGACGGTGCTGGGCCAGCAGGTGCCCCTGGTCGACCCGGCTACAGCACCGGGGCATGTCACGGTGCTGGTGCGCCCGGAGTCGGTGCTGGTGACCCCCTCCCCCGACGGGACGGCACGGGTGATCTCGGCCAGTTTCCTGGGGCCCACCGGCCGGGTCAGTCTCACCCTCGCCGACGGCACCACGATGCTGGCCCAGGTGCCAAGCGCCGATGTCGCCCGGCTCAGCCCAGGTACGCCGGTGCGGGTCAGCCTCGTGGCCACCCCGGTGGTCATCGCTCGTTAGTCCACCGCGGGGCGGGACGGCCGCGGGTCCCGACACGCGCACCACCGGGTCGGGACGGTTCGGCTAGGGTCACCAGCCGTGAGTGACGTGCGGGCCC
This sequence comes from Actinomycetes bacterium, assembly GCA_021848885.1. Classification (GTDB taxonomy): domain Bacteria; phylum Actinomycetota; class Actinomycetes; order JAJZTN01; family JAJZTN01; genus JAJZTN01. Next base: position 5,526 of record JAJZTN010000102.1, on the reverse strand, counting down.
TGCTGGCCCGGGCCCGGGACTGGATGGCCGATGACCCCGACCCGCTGACCCGCGCGGAGCTGGGCCGCCTGCTCCAGGCCGCCACCTCACCGGGGGACAGCGGCGCGGCGCTGGCCGAGCTGGCGGACCGTTTCAGCGGGCCGCTGGAGTTCGGCACCGCCGGGCTGCGGGGCCCGCTGGGCGCCGGGCAGAGCCGGATGAACCGCGCCACGGTCATCCGCACCGCGGCCGGGCTGGGCGGGTACCTGCGTGAGCACGGCGGGGACAGCGTCGTGGTGGGCTTCGACGCCCGGCACGGCTCGGACGTCTTCGCCCGAGACACCTGCGCGGTGCTGACCGCGGCCGGGCTCAGCGCGATGGTGCTCCCCCGCCCGCTGCCCACCCCGGTGCTGGCCTTCGCCATCCGCCACCTAGGGGCCGACGCCGGCGTCATGGTGACCGCCTCGCACAACCCGCCGCAGGACAACGGCTACAAGGTCTATCTGTGTGACGGCTCGCAGATCGTGCCACCGGCCGACGCGGAGATCTCCGCGCATATCGAGGCGGTCGGGCCGGTGCGCCAGGTGCGCCGCGCCGAGGACGGCTGGCACACCCTCGGCGACGCCGACGTCCTCGAGCCCTACCTGCACCGGGTGGTGTCGTTGCTGCCGCCCGGGCCGCGGGACCTGCGGCTGGTCTACACCCCGATGCACGGGGTGGGGGGGCAGGTCGTGCACGACGCCCTGGTGGCGGCCGGCTTCCCCCGCCCCGGGGTGGTGCCGGCCCAGGCGATGCCGGACCCGGACTTCCCCACGGTGGCCTTCCCCAACCCCGAGGAGCCCGGGGCCCTGGACCTGGCTTTCGCCGCCGCCCGCGAGGCCGCCGCCGACCTGGTCATCGCCAACGACCCGGACGCGGACCGATGCGCGCTGGCCATCCCGGACCCCGCTGTGCCATCTGGCTGGCGGATGCTGCGCGGTGACGAGGTCGGCGTGCTGCTCGGCTGGCACCTGGTCACCCGCGGGCTGCCCGCCGGGTCGGTGCTGGCCACCTCGATCGTCTCCTCGACCCTGCTGGGCAAGATCGCCGCAGCGCACGGTCTGGGCAGCGCGCGCACCCTGACCGGGTTCAAGTGGATCGGCCGGGTGCCCGGGCTGGCCTACGGCTACGAGGAGGCACTGGGCTACTGCGTCGACCCGGCCGCGGTGGCCGACAAGGACGGGGTGAGCGCGGCCCTGCTCGCCGCCGAGCTCGCCGCCGGGCTCAAGGCGGCCGGGCGAGGCCTGACCGACGTGCTCGACGAGCTCGCCCGGACCTACGGGGTGCACGCCACCGACCAGCTCTCGGTCCGGGTGCCCGACCGGGCGCTCATCTGGGCAGCGTTGGACCGGTTGCGCGGCACCCCGCCGGCCAGCCTCGGGGGGCGTGGTGTGCAGCGGGTCGAGGACCTGGCCGCCGGGGTGGACGGGCTGCCCCCCACCTCCGGGCTGCGGCTCACCCTGTCCGGTGACGCCTGGGTCGTCGTACGCCCTTCGGGGACCGAGCCGAAGTTGAAGTGCTACCTCGAGGTTGTCGAGCCGCTCGGCCCGGTCAGCGGCCCGGTCAGCTCAACGGACACCGCCCGGGACGAGAGGCTGGCCACCGCCCGGGCCGCGGCCGATGCGACGCTGCGGGCCATGCGGCTCGAGCTCGCCGGGGTGTTGGGCCTCGGTTGAGCCCGGTGACCGCCGGTCCGGCGGGACCGGTCGGGGCCGCTCCGAGACCGCGTCGGGGCCGGTCCGGGACAACCCTGCGCGGACTAGGATCATCCGATGACCGTGCCCGCCCGGGAGCCCGCCGGCGTACCTGTGCCCATGAACCTGATCACCGGGTCGGGGCCCGACATCGACGTCGAGCGGATCACCTCCTCCCCCGCCGCGCTGCGCGCCTTCCTGCACGGGCTGCCCGGGGTGGACCAGGTGGGCGCGGATGCCCGGGCCGCGGCGCTGTCCACCCGCTCGATCAAGACCACCGCCAAGTCGGCGGCCATCGACCTGGCCATCTCCATGATCGACCTGACCACGCTGGAGGGCATGGACACCCCCGGCAAGGTGCGGGCCATGTGCGCCAAGGCGGCGCGGCCTGACCCGCGCGACGCGGGCGTCCCCCCGGTTGCGGCGGTGTGCGTCTACTCCGACCTGGTCGCCGTGGCGGTCGATGCGCTCGCGGGCTCCGGGGTGCGGGTGGCCTCGGTCGCCACCGCCTTCCCCTCCGGGCGGGCCTCGCTGGGGGTCAAGCTCACCGACACCGCCGACGCGGTGGCCGCCGGGGCGGGCGAGGTGGACATGGTCATCGACCGGGGCGCCTTCCTGTCCGGGCGCTACCTGGACGTCTTCGACGAGATCTCCGCGATCCGGACAGCCTGCGGGCCGGCTCACCTGAAGGTGATCCTGGAGACCGGTGAGCTGCGCACCTACGACAACGTACGCCGGGCCTCGTGGCTGGCCATGCTGGCCGGCGCCGACTTCATCAAGACCTCCACCGGCAAGGTCAGCCCGGCGGCCACGCTTCCGGTCACCCTGGTGATGCTGCAGGCCGTGCGTGACTTCCGGGACGCCACCGGCCGGCAGGTGGGGGTGAAACCGGCCGGCGGGATCCGCACCACCAAGGACGCTATCCGCTACCTCGTCCTGGTCAACGAGACCGTCGGGCAGGACTGGCTGGACCCGGCCTGGTTCCGGCTGGGCGCCTCCAGCCTGCTCAACGACCTGCTCATGCAACGCAGCAAGCTCACCACCGGCCACTACAGCGGCCCCGACTACGTCACGGTGGACTGACCCATGGCCACGCTGGACTACGCCCCCGCCCCGGAGTCGCGCGCCATCCTGGACCTGCGCTCCAGCTACGGGCTGTTCATCGACGGGACGTTCGTCGACCCGCTCGAGGGGCACGGCTTCAAGACCGTCAACCCGGCCACCGAGGAAGTCCTGGCCGAGGTGGCCGAGGCCAGCGCCGCCGACGTCGACCGTGCCGTGGCCGCAGCCCGGCGGGCCTACCAGCAGGTGTGGTCCCGGCTGCCCGGCCGGGAGCGCGGCAAGTACCTGTTCCGCATCGCCCGGCTCATCGCCGAGCGCTCCCGCGAGCTCGCGGTGGCCGAGACGCTGGACAACGGCAAGCCGATCCGGGAATCCCGCGACGTCGACCTGCCCCTGGTCGCCGCGCACTTCTTCTACTACGCCGGCTGGGCGGACAAGCTCGGCTACGCCGGGCTGGGCACCGCGCCCCGCCCGCTCGGGGTGGCCGGGCAGGTCATCCCGTGGAACTTCCCGCTGCTCATGCTGGCCTGGAAGGTGGCCCCGGCGCTGGCCGCCGGCAACACGGTCGTGCTCAAGCCCGCGGAGACGACCCCGCTGACCGCGCTGCTCTTCGCCGAGATCTGCCAGCAGGCCGACCTGCCCGCAGGGGTGGTCAACATCCTCACCGGTGCCGGGCCGACCGGGCAGGCGGTGCTCGCCCACCCCGACGTGGACAAGGTGGCCTTCACCGGCTCGACCGCCGTGGGCCGTTCGATCGCCGCGGCCGTGGCCGGAACGGGCAAGCGGGTGACGCTGGAGCTGGGCGGCAAGGGCGCCAACATCGTCTTCGACGACGCCCCGCTCGACCAGGCCGTCGAGGGCATAGTCAACGGGATCTTCTTCAACCAGGGCCACGTGTGCTGCGCCGGCTCGCGGCTGCTGGTCCAGGAGAGCGTCTACCAGCCGGTGCTGGACTCCCTCACCCGGCGGCTGGGCACGCTGCGGCTGGGGGATCCGATGGACAAGAACACCGACATCGGGGCGATCAACTCCGCCGAGCAGCTCGGCCGGATCCGCGCGCTGGCCGAGGCCGGAGACGCCGAGGGCGCGACCCGCTGGACGGCCGAGTGCACGCTGCCCTCGCGCGGCTACTGGTTCCCGCCCACCGTTTTCACCGGGGTCACCCAGGCGCACCGGATCGCCCGCGAGGAGATCTTCGGTCCGGTGCTCTCGGTGCTGACCTTCCGCACCCCCGACGAAGCGGTGGCCAAGGCCAACAACACCCCTTACGGGCTCTCCGCCGGGATCTGGACCGAGAAGGGCTCGCGCATCCTGTGGATGGCCCAGCGGCTGCGCGCCGGGGTGGTGTGGGCGAACACCTTCAACCGCTTCGACCCGACCAGCCCGTTCGGTGGCTACAAGGAGTCCGGCTACGGCCGCGAGGGCGGCCAGCACGGTCTGGCGCCGTACCTCGCCTCGGAGGGATCGCAGTGACCCAGCGTGTCGCCGTGCGCAAGACCTACAAGCTCTTCATCGGCGGGGTCTTCCCCCGCAGCGAGTCTGGGCGCACCTACGTCGTCACCGACGCGCAGGGTCGTTTCCTGGCCAACGCCGCGCTGGCCTCCCGCAAGGACGCCCGCGACGCCGTCGCCGCCGCCCGCAAGGCCTTCGCCGGCTGGTCGGGCACAACGGCGTACAACCGCGGCCAGGTGCTCTACCGCGTCGCCGAGCTGCTCGAGGGCCGTCGCGCCCAGTTCGTCGAGGAGGTCGCCGCCAGCGAGGGCTGCCCTCCCGAGCAGGCGCGCCAGCAGGTCGAGGCGAGCATCGACCGGTGGGTCTGGTACGCCGGGTGGACCGACAAGCTCGCCCAGGTGCTCGGCTCGACCAACCCGGTCGCCGGGCCCTACTTCGACTTCTCCCTGCCGGAGCCGACCGGCGTGGTGGCCGTGCTGGCCCCCGAGGACTCCTCGCTGCTCGGCCTGGTCTCGGTGCTGGCCCCGGTGCTGGCTACCGGAGCCACCGCGGTGGTGCTGGCCAGCCCGACCCGCCCGCTGCCGGCCGTCACCCTGGCCGAGGTGCTGGCCACCTCGGATGTGCCGGCCGGGGTGGTCAACGTCCTGACCGGCCGGCCCGCCGAGGTGGCCCCCTGGCTTGCCAGCCACCTCGACGTCAACGCCCTAGACCTCACGGGGGCATCGCCCGAGCTGGCCGTTCAGCTGGAGGTAGCCGCCGCGCAGAGCCTCAAGCGCGTCCGCCGGCCCGGCAGCGAGGACTTCAGCGCCGACCCGGGGTTGGGTCGAATGCTCGCCGTGCTGGAGACCAAGACGGTCTGGCACCCGATCGGGGTGTGAGCCGGACGCGTCGGCGCCGGGGTGGGCCGGTCTGGTCCAGCACGGTCGGCGCCGGGGGTGGGCCGGTCCGGTCCAGCACGGTCGGCGCCGGGGGTGGGCCGGACGCGTCTGCGCCGGGGTCCCCCTACGATGCCGGGCCCGCGGTTGGCGCCCCGGACTGTGCGGCGTTACGGCGTACGACGAATGCCGCGACGTGACGTTGCGGCATTCAGAACGCCGCTGCGTGACGTTGCGGCGTTACGGAGTACGACGAACGCCGCTGCGTGACGTTGCGGCATCCCGGGCGAGCCCGGCGTCACCGGCGCAGCAGCGCGAGCGCCTTCCACGTGCCGGGCAGCGCAGCCGTCGCCGCTGCCACCTTGACCGCCTCGACGGCCAGGAACGGCACGACCCCGAGGGCCACGGCGCGGCCCAGCGAGAGG
>JAJZTN010000101.1 GCA_021848885.1 Actinomycetes bacterium | reverse complement strand
TCTCGGCCAGGGCCATCTCGGCGTACGCCGCGGTGGCCAGCGCGAGGTAGCTGTCCGGGTCGAGCCGCCCGGCAACGGCGTACATCGCCTCGCGCCAGGTCCAGAACGACCCGCGCCCGGAGTGGGTGCGCCCGCGCAGCGCGCGGTGGAAGGCGTGCGAGTGCGCGTTGGCCAGACCCGGGAGCACCAGCCCCGGCAGGGTGACCACGGCGGGGGTGGGGGCCGGGGCGGGGGTGGGGGCCGGGGCGGGGTTGGGGGCCGGGGCGGGGTTGGGGGCCGGGGTGGGGGCGGCCCCCGTGCGTACCGCGGCGATCCGGCCTGCGGCGTCGACGTCGACGTGGACGTCACGCGCAAGCCCGCCCGGCAGCCAGGCGAGCCCGCAGCGGTAGGTGGTCACGACCCGGGAGGGTGACTTCTCGCTCACACCCCCTCCAACCGGTAGCCGACCAGGCGAGAATCACGACCATGAAGCGGATCAAGAAGCTGGCGCTGGTCGCCAGCACGGCAGTCATCGGCGCGGCCGTCGTGGAGGAGCTGCGCAAGCCCGCCAGCACGCGCACCTGGCAGGGGCGGATCCTGGGCATCCCCTACGACCTGCGCGTGCCGACACCGGCCCGAGTGATCGGCGCGCTGTGGCGACCCGATGACCCGAGGCTGATCGTCGAGCGGCCGCCCTTCGGGGTGGGCTGGGGGATCAACGTGGCGCGGCTGGTGCCGGCCAACCGGCACTCGGGCCCGCAGGAGCTCTAGCCGCGCCCGCCCCCCTCGGCAACGATCATGCAATCTCCGCACGCCCGCCCCGCCCCAACCCGACCCGCCCCGACCCGCCCGGCCCCCCTCGGCGACGATCATGCAATCTCCGCACGCCCGACCGACGGTTCGGTGCCCGACCACCCGTGCACGGGTCGCTTGATCGCGCCGCATGGGGCGGACTAGCACGCCAGGTCCTCGATAACTGCGGCCAGGGCCGCGACCCCGCGGTGGCAGTCGGCCGTCTCGGCGTGCTCGCCGGGGGAGTGCGAGACCCCGGTGGGGTTGCGCACGAAGATCATCCCGGCCCGCACCCCCGCGGATGCCAGGATGCCGGCGTCGTGGCCGGCCCCGGTCGGCAGCACCGGCACGCCACCGGGCCTAGCTACACGAGCGGCCGCCGCACCACTGCCCGCGCCACCCACCGCCGCGCCACCCACCGCCGCACCACTGCCCGCACCACTGCCCGCGCCACCCACCGCCCGGCCCACCGCCCGGCCCACCGCCGCGACCAGCCGGTCGCGCAGCCCACGGTCGAAGTCCACCGCCGCGGTCACCGACTCCGGGGTCAGCGCGAACCCGGTCCCGTCACGCTCGGCCCGCTCGCCCGCCTGGCGCGCCACCACCTCGACGAGCTCGCCCAGCCTCGCCTCGTCGGCGGCCCGGGCGTCCAGCCAGGCCCGCACCCGGGAGGGCACGGCGTTCGTGCCGTTGGGCTCGACCTGCACCCGCCCGATCGTGGCACGGGACCCGGCGAGACGAGCCTGCTTGTTCGCCGCCAGCACGGTCATCGCGAAGGTCAGCATCGGATCATGTCGGTCTGACATCTCGGTGGTCCCGGCGTGGTTGGCCTCCCCGCTGAAGTCCAGCCGGTAGCGCCCGTGCGGCCAGATCCGGTCGGCCACCCCCACCGGCGCCCCGAGGTCGACCAGCCCGCGGCCCTGCTCGATGTGCAGCTCGACGTAGTCCCCGATGCGGCCCAGCCGGTCGGGGTCGGGCCCCAGCCGGTCCGGGTCGAACCCGGCGGCGGCCATCGCCTCGGCCAGGCTCACCCCGGCCCGGTCGCGCAACCCGCGGGCCAGCCCGGGCTCGAGCGCCCCGGTGAGCAGCCGCGACCCGGCGCAGGCCACCCCGAAGCGGGCGCCCTCCTCCTCGGCGAAAGCGGCCACCGCGACCGGACGGGTCGGGGTCAGCCCGGCGGCGCGGACGGCGTCGAGCGCGGCGAAGGCGCTGGCCACCCCGAGCCCCCCGTCGTAGCCGCCGCCGTCGATGACCGAGTCCAGGTGCGAGCCGAGGACGAGGGCGTCGGGGTCATCCGGCCCGCCCCACGGCCCGACCCACCAGGCCCACAGGTTGGTGTCGCGGTCGGTGTGCACCACCAGGGCACGCTCTCCGGCGGCCGCGGCGAACCAGTCCCGCGCGCCAAGCTCGGCCGGGGTGAAGGCCAGCCGGTGGTAGCCGCCGGTGCCCGGGTCACGCCCGATCGCGGCCAGGTCGGCCCACAGCGCGTCGAAGCTGGCGGCGCCCGCCTCGTACGCCGTCCCGCCCGCCTCGTACGCCGTCCCGCCCGCCTCGTACGCCGTCCCGCCCGCGTCGTACGCCGTCCCGCCCGCGTCGTACGCCGTCCCGCCCACGCCGGGCCCGGTCCCGCTCATGCTCCCTCGCGCATCGGGATGCGCACCCCATGCTCGGCGGCGACCTGCCCAGCCAGCTCGTAGCCGGCGTCGCAGTGCCGGATGATGCCGGTGCCCGGGTCGTTGGTCAGCACCCGGGCGATCTTCTCCGCGGCCAGCGCGGTGCCGTCGGCGACGGTGACCTGCCCGGCGTGGATCGACCGGCCCATGCCGACCCCGCCGCCGTGGTGGATCGACACCCAGGTCGCCCCGGAGGCGACGTTGACCATGGCGTTGAGAAGCGGCCAGTCCGCGATGGCGTCCGAGCCGTCAAGCATCGACTCGGTCTCCCGGTAGGGCGAGGCGACCGAGCCGCAGTCCAGGTGGTCGCGGCCGATGACGACCGGGGCCCTCAGCTCCCCGGAGGCCACCATGTCGTTAAACCGCGCCCCGGCCCGGTCCCGCTCGCCGTAGCCGAGCCAGCAGATCCGGGCCGGCAGGCCCTGGAAGTGCACCCGCTCGCCGGCCATCCGGATCCAGCGGGTCAGCGGCTCGTTGTCCGGGAACAGGTCGAGGATCGCCCGGTCGGTGGCGGCGATGTCGGCCGGGTCCCCCGACAGCGCGGCCCAGCGGAAGGGCCCCTTGCCCTGGCAGAACAGCGGGCGGATATAGGCCGGGACGAAGCCGGGGAAGTCGAACGCGCGGGCGAAGCCGCCCTTGCGGGCCTCGTCGCGGATCGAGTTGCCGTAGTCGAAGACCTCCGCGCCGGCGTCGGCGAAGCCGACCATCGCCTCGACGTGGCGGGCCATCGACTCCCGGGCCCGCTCGCTCAGCCCGGCCGGGTCCTCGGCGCGCAGCGCGGGCCAGTCCTCCAGTGCGACCCCGAGCGGGAGGTACATGAGTGGGTCGTGCGCGGAGGTCTGGTCGGTGACGATGTCGATCGGTGCGCCCATGGCGAGCATCCGGGGCAGCACCTCGGCGGCGTTGCCCAGCAGCCCGATCGAGAGCGGTCTGGCATCGGCGCGGGCCCGCTCGGCCAGCCGCAGCGCCTCGTCGATGCTCTCCGCGGCCATGTCGAGGTAGCGGTGCTCGAGCCGGCGGGCGATCCGGGACGGGTCGCACTCCACGCATATGGCCACCCCGTCGTTCATCGTCACGGCCAGCGGCTGGGCCCCGCCCATCCCGCCCAGCCCGGCGGTCAGGGTGATCGTGCCGGCCAGCGTGGCGCCGCCGCGCGCACCCCCGGCCCGCCCGGGCGCGAGCTTGGCCGCCACCGCCGCGAAGGTCTCGTAGGTGCCCTGCAGGATGCCCTGGGTGCCGATGTAGATCCACGACCCGGCCGTCATCTGGCCGTACATGATCAGCCCTAGCGCCTCGAGCCTGCGGAACTCCTCCCAGGTGGCCCAGTCCCCGACGAGGTTGGAGTTGGCGATGAGCACCCGAGGGGCCCACTCGTGGGTGCGCAGCACCCCGACGGGGCGACCGGACTGCACGAGCATCGTCTCGTCCGGCCCGAGCGTGGTCAGGGTGCGGATGATCGCGTCGTAGGAGGCCCAGTCGCGGGCCGCCTTGCCCGACCCGCCGTAGACGACGAGCTCGTCGGGGTGCTCGGCCACCTCCGGGTCGAGGTTGTTCTGGATCATCCGCAGCGGCGCCTCGGTGGCCCAGGACCGCGCGGTCAGGGTGGTCCCGCGCGGGGCGCGGACGGGGCGGGGGCCTGATGGCATCGGGGTCTCCTGGGGGCCGGGGTGGGTGCGGGCCGGGGTGGGTGCGGGTCGGAGCGTCGTACGCCGGATCAGGCCAACGGACCGGTGACCGACTCGGCGGCGGCCCGCAGCGCGCCGGATCCGACCAGCTCGACGGCCGCCTCGATCTCCGGGGACAGCTGACGGTCCGGTCCGGGGCCGGGCACCTGCTCGCGCACCCGACGCAGCACGGCCGCGGTGGCCGGCGCCGGGGTCAGCGGGGCGCGCAGGTCCAGGGCGCGGGCACCCGTGAGCACCTCGATGGCCAGCACCCGGGTCAGCCCGTCCAGTGCGCGACGCAACTTGCGTGCGGCCGACCAGCCCATCGACACATGGTCCTCCTGCATCGCCGAGCTGGGGATGGAGTCCACGCTGGCGGGCACCGCGAGCCGCTTGAGCTCCGAGACGATCGCGGCCTGGGTGTACTGGGCGATCATGTGGCCGGAGTCGACGCCCGGGTCGGCGGCGAGGAACGGCGGCAGGCCGTGGCTGCGGGACACGTCGAGGAAACGGTCGGTGCGCCGTTCGCTCATGGAGGCGAGGTCGGCGACGGCGATCGCGAGGAAGTCCAGCACGTAGGCGAGCGGGGCACCGTGGAAGTTGCCGTTGCTCTCCACCCGGCCATCGGGGGTGACGACCGGGTTGTCGATCGCAGAGGCGAGCTCCCGGCCCGCCACGAGGGCCGCGTGCTCGACGGTGTCGCGGGCCGCGCCGTGCACCTGGGGCGCGCAGCGCAGCGAGTAGGCGTCCTGCACCCGGGTGCAGGCCGGCGTCCGGTGGCTGGCCATGATGGCGCTGCCCGCGAGCAAGGCCCGCAGGTTGGCGGCGCTGGCCGCCTGGCCGGGGTGCGGGCGCAGCCGCTGCAGGTCCGCGGCGAAGACCGCGTCGGTCCCCAGCAGGGCCTCGACGCTGAGCGCGGCGGCGATGTCGGCCACCACCAGCAGCTCGCGCAGGTCGTGCACGGCCAGCACCAGCATGCCGAGCATGCCGTCGGTGCCGTTGATGAGCGCCAGGCCCTCCTTCTCGGCGAGCACGACCGGCTCGATGCCGCTGTCGGCAAGCGCCTGCGCGGCCGGGCGCAGCACGCCGCGGGCATCGCGCACCTGGCCCTCCCCCATGAGCGCGAGCGCGCAGTGCGCCAGCGGCGCGAGGTCACCGGAGCAGCCCAGCGAGCCGTGCTCGTGCACGACCGGGGTGATCCCGGCGTCGAGCATGCGCGCGTAGGTCCGCGCCACAAGCGGTCGTACGCCGGTGCGCCCGGTGGCCAGGGTCGACAGCCGCAGCAGCATCAGGGCGCGCACGACCTCCCGCTCGACCTCCGGCCCGGACCCTGCGGCGTGGGAGCGGATCAGGCTGCGCTGCAGCTGGGCGCGCCGCGGGGCCGGGATGTGCTGGGTGGCCAGCGCGCCGAAGCCCGTGGAGACCCCGTAGTGCGCCACGTCCTCGCCGGCAAGCGCCTCGATGACCGCGCGGCTACGCGCGATCTCGGCGAGGGCCCGCTCGTCGAGCCGGACGCCTGCTCCCTCGCGGGCGACGGCGAGGACGTCGGAGGGCGCCAGTGGCCCGGTGCCCACGCTCACCTGGCGCGCGGTCGGCGGGTGCTGCGCAGTGTCGGTCATGGTGACCATTGCAGCCCCGCGCGGGTTCGCGCGGGCACCCGGGGGTCGACGTTGTGTCTGGGATCCCAGACACGGGCTAGCCTCGGTGCCGTGACCGGCGAACGCGGCGCGGGCTCAGGGCGTCAGCGGCGCGGCGAACGCGGCCCGGGCTCAGGGCGTCAGCGGCGCGGCGAACGCGGCCCGGACCAGCTCGGCCTCACCCGAGACCACCGCCGCACCGGCCAGCAGGTGCTCCAGGTCGGCCCGTCCCCACAGCAGCAGGAGCAGCGCCTCGGCCGGGGCCGCCAGCACCGCGCCCGGCTGACCCTGCCCGAGCAGGACCTCGGCGCCGGTGTCGGTGGAGCGCAGCAGCACGGCCGCCGGGATGGCCTCGCGGCGGCCGAGGTGCACCTGGCGCGGGTAGAACATCCGGGCCACCTCGTCGACGCCGTCGGTGGCCAGATCAGCCGGAACCGTGGCCGCACGGCCCAGGGCCGTGGCCGCATCCCAGACGTGCACCGCGGTCTCCAACGCCTGTCGGCGCACCCAGAACCCCACGGTGTGCGGGCGCGGCCCGAACCCCCAGCACTCGGTGGCGGGATCGGTCTCGCGCAGCGCCTGCAGCAGCCGCGCGGCGCCCTGGGCGAACCACCCGGCCAGCTCGGCGCGCCCTGGCGCGCTCCCCATGGGAGGCGGGGTCGCGCAGGTGAGGGCGTCGGTGGCCCAGCGGTGGACGAGCCCCAGGTGGGCGCCCAGGTCGCCGACGTCCCAGCCCGGGCACGCGGGCACCGGCGCGGTCAGGTCACCGGTGCCCAGGTGAGCGGTCATGGCCGCGACGTCCTGCTCGAGCGCCTCCAGGTAGCGCTCGCGCTCAACCGTGCCGTGCATGGGCGGCTCCTCCCGTGAGCGGCTCGAGCCGGGTGCCGGCCGCCGAGCAGACCCTACGCATCCTCACCCACCTGGCGCGTCACGCGGCCCCGCTGCCGGCCGCCCGAATCGCCGGTGACCTCGGGCTGCCGCGCTCGACCGTCTACCACCTGCTGGGAGTCCTGCTCGAGGCCGGCTTTGTCGTCCACCTGCCGGAGGAGCGCCGCTACGGGCTGGGCGTCACGGCGTTCGAGGTCGGTTCGGCGTACACGCACCAGGACTGCCTGGCCCGCCTCGCCCGCCCGCTGCTCGCGCGGCTGGTGGACTCGGTCGGGCAGAGCGCGCACCTGGCCGTGCTGCACGGGCGTGAGGTGCTCTACGTCGTCGAGGAGTGCGCGAAGGGCCGGCCCTCGCTGGTCACCGATGTCGGGGTGCGCCTGCCCGCACACCTGACGGCCTCGGGGCGGGCGATGCTCGCGGCGCTGCCGCCCGCGCAGGTGCGGGCGCTGTTCCCGGACCGCGGCGCGTTCGTGCGCCGCCACGGCACAGGGCCGGACTCCCCGGCCGCGCTGCGCCGGCTGCTGGTGGGCGTGCGGGCGCGCGGCTACGCCACCGAGGACGGCGAGGTCACCCCAGGTTTCGCCAGCATCGGCACGGCGGTGCTCGACCATGCCGGGCACCCGGCCGCCGGGCTGGCCATCACCTACGCCTCCGCCGGGCAGGCGGCCGACCGCCACGACCAGGTCGACCCCGCCGCGCTGGCCGAGGTGGCCCGGCGCGCGGCGGGGGAGCTGACCCGTCGGCTGGGCGGGCAGCCACCCGCCAGGCCCTCGCGCTGATCAGGCCAATCCCTGGGCCCTCAGCCACGCCCTGGCCACCGCCGCCGGGTCGGCCCCTGCCGCGACCTGCTGGTCCATCCGGGCCAGCGCCGCAGTGCTCAGCGCGGCCGAGACGGGGTTGAGCACCGAGCGCAGCCGGGGGCTGGCCGCGACCCCGCGGACCACCGGCACGACGTTCTCGGCGAGGAAGGCATGCCGCGGGTCGCTCAGCCCGACCAGCCCGCCGGTCAGCAGCGCCGGGTCGCTGGCGGGCAGGATCGCCGCCTCGTCCGCCCCCGAGCCCAGTGCGGCGAGGATCTGGGCCGACGTCTCGGTGACGTCGTACCGGGCGATGCTGAGCGTGTAGTCCGCCCGCAGCGCGGCAGGACCGTGCCCGTCGCCGGCCAGCCCGCCCGGCCCGGCCAGGGCTATGGGCCCGGTGAGCCTGGCCAGGTCGGCGATGCTGGTCAGGCTGTCGCGGCGGGCGCTGGCCGCGCTCACCACGATCGTGTCGGTGGTCGCCGCCCTCGAGGCGTCCAGCGCGGACAGGTCCCCGGGCAGGTAGTTCGCCAGCGCCTGGGCGACCGCGCCCGGGGCGGTCTCGGGTGAGCCGGGTTGGTAGAAGCGCAGCAGCGCGCCGAGGTAGTCCGGGACGACGTCGAGGGCACCTGTGCGCAGTTCGGCCAGGTACGTCGCCCGGCCCCCCACGTCGAGCCGGGTCGTGACGGTGAAGCCCGCGGAGGCCAGCGCCTGGGCGTAGACCTCGGCGAGCACTCTGCTCTGCCGCGACCCCGACGCGCCGACCACGACCGTTCCGGGGGCCCCGGGGGACGGGCCGCTTGCCGCACCGGGGGCCGCGCCGGGGGCACCGGGGGCGCCGGGGGCCGCGCCGCCCGCCGCGCCGCCGGACGGGCTGGAGCAGCCGGCCAGGGCCACGACGCTGAGCAGGGTCAGCGCGAGGATGCGCACGGGTCTCATCCGGGCGGTCTCCCGGTGGGGGTGGCGGAGCGCAGCCGACCGGCAGCCGACGCTGGGACGCCTCGACGCTACGTCACGCCCGGTCGGTTCCCGCGGCCGCCCGCTCCCCCTCCTGCCGTGATCAAGCAATCTCCGCACGCTGCGTGCGGAGATTGCTTGATCGGCGCCAAGGGGGTGGCGGCCTGATCGCGGCCTCACGGGACAGGCCGCAGGTTACCGGTGAGTAGGATCACGCCGCGCCGAGCGTGAACGCTGGCCCGAGCCCGCCCGGCGGGGCGAGGCTCGGCCTAGGCTCAGCGCCAACCTTGACCGCCCCGCCTGGAGGAGCCGCGCATGCAACCCGTGGCGATCGTGGTGTCGCTGACCCTCACGCTCGTGGCCGTGGCGATGTTCGCCCGGGCGGCCGCGCGCATGGTCGCGGTGATCGCCCTGGGCGCACCGGACCGCTCCCGTAGCGACCAGCCCGCGCGCCGCTGGGTGAGCATGCTCACCGAGACGGTCGGGCACACCCGGATGCTGCAGTGGACCAAGGTCGGGGTGGCGCACTGGTTCGTCTTCGTCGGTTTCGGCGCACTGTTCTTCACGCTGGTCACGGCGTACGGGCAGATCTTCTCGCCGAGCTTCACCTTGCCCCTCATCGGGCACTGGGTGGTCTTCGAGTGGGGCACCGAGCTCATCGCCTGGGCCACGCTGCTCGGCATCGCCGTGCTCATCGGCATCCGGCTGGCGAACCTGCCGGCCAAGCTCGGCCGGGCGAGCCGGTTCACCGGCTCGACGATGTGGCAGGGCTACTTCGTCGAGTGGGTCATCGTCGTCGTGGCGCTGTGCGTGCTGAGCCTGCGCGGGCTGGAGTACGCCCTGGCCAGGCACAGCGGCTGGAGCGTGCACTACCCGCTGACCTGGTTCATCGGTACGGCGTTCTCCGGGGCGTCGACCTCGGCCATCGGCACGGCGATCGTCACCATCGCGGCGGTCAAGATCGCGGTGTCGATGACGTGGTTCCTCGTGCTGGCGCTCAACCTCACGATGGGTGTGGCCTGGCACCGCTTCCTCGTCTTCGTCAACGTCTGGTTCCGCCGGGACGCGCGTGGGGGCACCGCGCTGGGGCGGCTCGAACCGATCCGGGTCAACGGGGAGCCGGTCGACCTGAGCACCATCGAGGACCTCGATGAGGACGCCGCGCTGGGTGCCGGCAAGATCGAGGACTTCAGCTGGAAGGGCCTGCTGGACTTCTCCACCTGCACCGAGTGCGGCCGCTGCCAGTCGCAGTGCCCGGCCTGGAACACCGGTAAGCCGCTCTCGCCCAAGCTCGTCGTGCTGGCGCTGCGCGAGCACCTCTACGCGAAGGCGCCGGCGCTGCTGGCCGCCCGGGCGGGCGGGGTCGGTTCTGCCACGGGGGCCGCGGCCGAGACGGGCGGGGCCGGCGACGAGGCGGGCGGGGCCGGCGACGAGGCGGGCGGCGTACCAGCCGTCGACTTCGGT
>JAJZTN010000100.1 GCA_021848885.1 Actinomycetes bacterium | reverse complement strand
ACCGAAAGCGCCCCAGCGAGTGCCACGTATACAGCGTCGTTGAAGCTCACATTCTCACGAAGTGCCCAGGCGGCCGGTCCCAGGCTTCCGGTCATTTCATACCGGTGATCGATGAGTGGGGCGGCGGCGAGGAGCAAGACCCGGGCTTCGGCTGCCTGCAGCTCGCCACGCAGAACTCGTCGCCGGAGGACGTTGCCGATCTCGGCGTCGATCAGATGGGGGGCGTAGCAGGTTTCAGTCGCGAGGCGTTGTCGCAGAGATCGATGCGCGGGCGAGGACCCGAGGATGCTGAACGCCAACACAGAGGCGTCCGCCACGATCGCCATGGCGTCGCTGTCAGCGGCGTTCGGCGGCGAGGTCTTCAAGGATCGATCTGGCCGTTGGTTCAGGCCCGCCGGCCCGGGTCAGGATGGTCTCGATCAGCTCGACCGCCTCAGCCTTGGTCGGGGCGGCGGCGATGGCGATGATCTCCCCGCGCAGATACGCCTGCATCGACTGTCCGGCCCGGCGCGCCCGTCGGCGAAGCACCTCGTAGGACTCCTCGGGCACCTCACGGATCTGGATGGTCGCCATAGCGCTAATGAAGCGCAGCAGCGCTCAGCGGTAGATCGGTGAAGGTCGAGTGTGCGTCACCGCGGGGGTCCGACGTGAAGTGGCCCGACCCCGCCCCACCAGCATCACCGGTCACGACCCCACGCCGAGGCCTTCGCAACACGCACTCAGCGGCAGGGTCACAGGGGCAGCCCGTAGGAGAACGTGCCATCGGGGTCGACCTCCTTCTTCACGGCCGCGAGGCGGGTCAGGGTTTCCGGGTCGAAGGCAGAGCGGGTGAGCTCAACCCGCTCCTGCCCCTCGAGGAAGTTCAGGTAGGCGCCCAGGGGGGCCACCTCGTCGGCCACTCGGGCCCACAGCCGGGCGTGCCGGCGGCCCGCTTCTTCGTGGGCCTGCGGAGTCGGGGTGAGCGCCACCGCCTCCAGCGAGAACGAGGCAGCGCGCGCAGCGAAACTGGCTGCCGGGTTGGCCCGGCCGACCGCGCCGCCCGCGTGCCGTAGCTCGGCGAACAGCACCGGCGACGGCCCCTGCCCACCGAGGACTGCCTCGACCATGGCGACGACGGTGTCCGCGTTTGCGCGCCGCATCCAGCGCCCGCTGGCGCTCGCGGGGACGGGATCCACCGGATCCTGGGAGATGCTTGCTGACGCGGAGAAGGGCAAGAGCCCGAACATGTCGACTTCCGGCTTCCGCCAGCGCCGCCACAGGTCGATCAGCGCCTGTGCTTCACCGAGATCTCCGCAGTGGCAGCCGCGCAGAATCGCAAACGCCCGGCCTCGCAGCGGTGCGGGGACAACCTCCAGCGGCGGGAAGGCGGTGATGTTGAACGCGCTGGTGACCTCCCCGCCAACCGTCTGGATCCAGTCCAGGTAGAAGTCGAAGACGTCCGCAGCGTCGGATGCGGGGTACAGCAGGTTTCCGGCGTAGACGTCACGGACCGGCACGAGACCAATCTCCATCTCCACGACCACGCCAAGGCTGCCCGCGCCGGCGCCGAGCATCGCCCAGAACAGGTCGGGATGGTCGGTGGGGCTGGCCTGAACCAACCGACCGTCGGCGAGCACAACCGCGAGGCGGCGCACTCGGTCGAGTGCGAGCCCATGCCTCCTGGCCAGCCAGCCAAAGCCGCCACCGAGGGTGTATCCGACGGCACCGACGTGGGGTGCCGAGCCGAGCAGCGGCGCCAGTCCGTGCTGCTGGGCAGCGGCGAGCACCGGGCTCCAGGTAACGCCTCCCCCGACGACGGCCACCTGCTCCCCCGCGTCCACGCTCACCCGACCGAGACCGGCCAGGTTGAGCAGCAGCGCCTCGTCGTCGGCCGCGCGGGTGGGGCCGTGCCCGGTCGACTGCACCGCGATCCGCAGGCCCCGCTCCGCGGCACATCGGATGGCCGCCTGGACGTCGGCGGTTGAGGTTGCGGACACGATCGCCGCCGGCCGGTGCTCGTGGGTGAGGTTCCAGCAGGCGCGGTGTTCGTCGAAGCCCGAGTCACCGGGCAGGAGGGCGGCACCGTCGAGACGGTGGGCCGTCAGGGCCGCACGAAGTGTGGTCTGCATGCCTCAGACGGTGGACGCGTCGACAGATGCGCCGCCATCCCACAACCGGTGGTGCTCACCCCTCATCGGGGGGATGGAGCCGGCAGACCGACCCGCCTACCTTGCGGCGAAGACGGTGATCGTCAACAGCCACTTTCCGGGGCGACGTACCCCGAGGATGACCTACCCCGAGAGGTTGCCAGTGAGGATCCGACACAGCACCGCCCATCTGTTCGCTGCGCTCTTGGTCGCAACCGTGGGCCTCGCGGGATGCGGGAGCGATGCCACCGACAGCCGCCCCAACGCGATCGGTACCACCGCTGCTGCCCCTGCGACGACGGCTCCTGCGACTCGAGACGCGACGCCATGTCCGCTGGACGCCGCCACGCTGAGCAGGGCCATCAGCGTGGAGATGACGCGGACATCGTCTGCCCGCTGCGGCTTCGTCGAGGCATCAGCAAAGTCAGGACGCGTGATCGAGGTGTACTACACACCGATCGACGCGGTGATCTACGAGGAGTCCGAGGGTGAACGCGTGCCAGGGGTCGGCGATGGGGCCCGCTGGGACACCCAGCTGTCTGGCTCGCTCCTGGTCAAGACGGGCTCCCGGCACTTCTCCGTTCAGGCCGTGGCCATGGGTGATCTTCCGGAACAGCTGCAGGCCATGAATCTGGCCGTCACCGTTGCCCACCTGATCCTGACCAAGCCATGAGGCGAAGGCTCAGATCCCTGGTGACAGCGGTGGTGGCGGCCAGCATCGCCGCCACCGGCTGCACAAGCGGCGGCTCCACATCCCCGGGGCCAGCCCTGAGCGAGGCCGAAGCGGTGTCCGCCTACGGCTATGGGCCCATCAAGGACCCGGATACGACGTACCACCCCGATGTTGTTGCCCTGCCGGATGGCCCGAGGGCCATCCGCGGTGTCAGCGCCGACCGCATGGTCTGGATTCTCGACGGCGGCGCCAAGGGCGTCGCTGACTTGGCCCGGGGCAAGGTGCTGTTCGCCTCCAGCGACGCCCTCGGCCGGGTCCTGCGGATGGAGCGGCGAGGCGCCAACGTCGCGGTCACCCTTGCTCCGGTCGCGCTGACCGAGGTTGTCAGCGAGGCCCACCTGAGCCTCGATCAACGTGTCGGGCTGGATGCTCTGGAGTTTCGCGAGGTGCCCGACCTGCCCGGGGCGATCCTGGACACTCCCACCGACACGCTGAACAGCAAGCAGACGGCAACCGGGGCAGCTGCCCACGCCGTCGCCGGTGCCCGGCGCTCGCGGATCGAACTCGTCGCAGACCGATCACTCGTCCAGGCCGCCGACGCAGTCGAACGCTCCAAGAAGGTTGGGAACTGGATGCTCACCGCCTTTCGCGGCCCAGAGACGATCGGCATACGTGGCGAGCGGACGGCCGGCGGCGGAGGCCTGAAGGTCAACTTCGAGGCGCATGTCGAGGCCCGCGAGCTGCGTGTCAAGGCGGATGTGCCCATAACGCGCGGTGTCGTCGGCACATCCCACTTCCAGGTCGACGGGATCACCGGACTGGCGGTCAGCATCAGCGCCGGGGCAGGCAATGGGCTCAGCGACAACCGCAGCGTGAAGCTGGAGCTCCCGGTGACGCTCACCCAGCGTGTCATCATCGGCGGCCTGCCCGCCACCCTCACTCAGAAGCTGAAGTTCCTGCTGCGCACCGCGTTCACCGCGAAGAACGGGAACCTCAGTGCCTCCGCAAGCTGGGCCCTGGACGGGCCCCTCGGCTTCGACGGCACCACCCTCACCACCCCGACGATGACCGAACGCGACAGCCTCATCGAGTCCATCGCCGGAGTCTCGGTAGGTGTCAACGGCCTGGTCTATGGCGTCGCCTTCGAGTTCGGGCTGCTGGTCGGGCTCCCCGTAGCCGGAGCGGGTCCGGTCGCCAGCTTCATCACCTCGATCGGCATAACCAACGGATCAGACCTCGGCATCGTCAAGTGCCGCCAGTCCAGTCTCACCTCCAATCTCACGGGTGGTGTCGGGCTGAGTGTCTACGACCCTGTTAAACAGGCCCTGAAGAGGCTGTGGGGCATCGATGTGCCGGCGCAGAAGACCTTGATCACCAAGACCATCCTGCAGGAGTCCTGGTACGACCCCAAGATCGTCGCCTGCCGGCCCTGACCCTCATGTGGGGGATGGCGTCTCCTCACCGGCCGACCTAGGTTGCGGCCATGAGCGTGTCCGCATTCGTGACTGCCCGTGACCGCCTGTTGCGGCTCGTCGACACCCGTTCCGACCTGACCACCTCGCTTGACGAGAGCCTGACAGCACTGGCGGGAGTCGCCCACTTCCGCTGGGCGGCCCTGATGATCGTCGACCCGCAAACCATCCTGCCCGTGGCCGGGGTGGTCGAGGGTTTCCGTCCCGAGGCGTGTGGGCCGTTCTGGGACTTCGAGCTGGTGGCGCCGGGCTACAACACGTTCACGACGCTGGCCCGCAGCACCGATCACGTCGCGACACTGTACGACGCAACCGACGGCGACCTGAGCCGCTCCCCCGCCTACCGGGAGATGTACCAGCCGCTCGGGGGAGGCGACGAACTGCGCGCAGCCTTCGTGCTCGGCACCACCTGCTGGGGCATCGTTAGCCTGGTGCGCGAGGCTACGGCCGGCCCGTTCCCCGAGGACGAGGTTGACGGCGTACGGCAGCTGGCCCGATTCGTCGCGCGCACCTTCCGCCAGGCCATGCTGCTGGACCGGGAACGACGGGACGCCAAGACCGCCACCGTGCTGGTCGACGGCGACAACCGCATCGCCCACGCGACGATCGAGGCGCGTTCCCTTCTGGAGGAGATCCACTCCGTGCAGCACCTCGGCATGGCCGACGAGTCAGAGCTCCCCGGGACACTGCTCGCACTTGTGACGCGGGCCAGGTTCAATGTCGCCGGCGAGCACCTGAGCACAAGGACGCGCAGCACCTCGGGCACCTGGCTGCGCATCAGCGCCGCCCGCACCACGGCGGCCGACGGCCACGTCGTCCTCACCATCGAGCCGGCCCGGACCAGCGACCTGATCCCCATGGTCCTGGAGGGCTACGGACTGACCGAACGGGAGACCGAGATCGTCGGCTACCTCGCCCGCGGCCTGACCAGTCGAGAGATCGCCGCCGAGATGACCCTGTCACCGCACACCGTGCGCGACCACGTCAAGGCGATCCTGCGCAAGTGCGCCGCGACCAGCCGTGGGGAGCTCATCGCCCGGCTCTTCGCCGACCACCTCCGTCCGGCGTTCGAGGAGGCCGTGCACCGATCGTCATGAGAGCACAGACCCCCGCACCGGCCAGCCGCAGTCGACCCTCGATGACGGTCGGCGTCTGGGTGGGCCGTAGGTACTCGTAATCGAACTTCGATGACGTGCGGGGGCGGCTCCGTAGGGTTGCCGGCCTCGCCTGTAGCGATACGTAGCCCTGTGTGCCACACCACGTCCGTGACCAAGACCATCGCCCAGCGCGAGCTGCGCAACGACAACGCTCGGGTGATCGACGAGGTGGTGTCCGGGCAGACCTTCCTCGTCACCCGCAACGGCGTACCGGTGGCCGAGCTCCGGCCAGTTCAGCGGCCACGTCGGGCCTTCGTGCCCAAGGTCGGGCTCCAGGCCCTCGCCGCTGCCGGACCACACCTTGACGCCGCCAGGTTCAGGTCCGACCTCGACCGCACGATCGATCAGGGCATGTAGATGTCGACGGGCCTTCTCGACACGTCGGTGGTCATCGACTGGGATGCCCCCGGCGTCGCCGCGGCGCTTCCAGACGAGATGGCGATCTGTGCGATCACCTTGGCCGAGCTGACCGCGGGCCCGCATCTGACCTCGGCCAGCGACGAGAGAGCGCGGCGCCAGGCTCGCCTCCAGCAAGTTGAGGCGACCTTCGAAGCCGTCCCGTTCGTCGCCTCAGTGCCGCGCCGACGGAGTAGGTCGCATCGAACATGCGCACCGCCGCCTGACCTTCGGGCGTGAGCGTGGCTGCCCGCTCGGCGGCGCCGTTGGTGCACTTCTTGACGATGGCGATCACCCCCACTTCTCCACCAGGGAATCTGGCATTCCACAGATCGTCCAGTAGCCGTGCATGATCAGGACTATGCGGTCTCCATGGAAGTGGACGAACATCCGCAGCAGGTTGTCGGCCCCGTCCTTCGGCGGGGCCCTTCGGGAGACGTAAATGCAACTCAGCCAGGGTCGGACTCATAGGCGACTGACCGGTGACGGATGGCTGCGACTCGGACAGTGGCACCATCCGCACTCAGCTGATAGATGACGCGGTAGGAGCCCACCCTCAGTGAGCGGAGGCCCCGAAGCCGACCGCGCAGTTCGTGTCCCGACTCCGTGCCCCGCTCCAGCATGCCGAGCGCCTCAACAACTGCGTCTGCCAGGACCCAGTCCAGCGCCAATAGCTCGCGGCGGGCAGCGCGCGAGAGAACAACCGCGGCCACGGGTCACCCATCGTGTCGACGACGGACGTCCTCGCGCACGTGATCCAGCGGCACGATCTCGCCGCGTTCGATCTCACGAAGGCCGCGATCGATCGCGCGCAACGTGGCGGAGTCAGAAAGGATCTCGGCCGTCTCCTCGAGAGCGTCGTACTCATCCACAGGGATGAGGACGGCCGCCGGGCGGCCGTGCCGGGTCACGACGACGTGCTGCCTCAGGTCGGCGACGCGGTCGATAACGTGCGACAGTTCGTTGCGCAACTCGCGAACCGGGACGACCTCCATGGCCAGCAGTGTACACTCCCGTGTACACATAACACAGTGGGCCGTAGCCGCTCCTATTCGATCTTCGCCGACGTGCGGAATCGACTCATGGAGACTGACTTGCCCTGAAGATCGACCTGAGCAAGTCAGGCGTGGGCGACACGAGCGGAGGGTGGGGGGACCGGTCGCCCACTCGCACGGGCCGCCTCCAGCCACCGCCTCGATCGCCACCTCGACCTCGGAGACGGCTTCATGGGGGATGTCGCGGTCGTGGAGCAATAATCGAGGTCCCGAACATCGGCCCAGGCCTGGTCCCCGGAACGACATCACGTCAGGACTACGGGAAGCTCACGTTTCCGTCGGGATGATCGGGAATCTGCCGGCTGCCAACACGCCACTGCCCGAACCCGACCGGTCTGGCGACAGGACGGGTCCGAATCACTTGGCGACGCGTTCGTACCTCGCGAGAATGGCGGGCCCGCTGGGCTCGGAGTACACCAGGCGGAGCTGGACCGGAGCAGCCTTCGGAGAGAACAGCGGCGTGCCGTTGCCGAGCGCGGTAGGAAAGAACAGAATGCGGTATTCGTCCACGAGGTCGTGCTCGGTGAGAGCGTGGACGATGCTGGAACTGCCGGTGATGATGACGTCCCGTTCGGCTTTGGCCCGTTCGACAGCGTCGAGAAGGTCGCCGCTCATCAGTGACGAGTTCTCCCACGCGCTCAGATCTTTGAGGGTCCGTGAGGCAACTAGTTTGCGAATGCGGTTCATCGCCATCGAGAAGTCGTCGGTACGCTCAGGCCAGATGCGCGAGAACAGCTCCCAGGTCTTTCGGCCCAGGAGCAAGACGCCGGTGTCGAGCTTGGCTCCCAACTGGAAGTGGTCGGGAGGCGGCGGGCCGTCGCGGAAGACCCAGCCGCCGTGCGGCGTTCCCCCACGTCCGTCCGGATCATCGATGATGCCGTCGAGAGTCGAGAATGCAAGCACGATCGTCTGAGGCACTGGCTCCTCCTTTGATCTTGGATCCACGACTCGTGGTGCCGGCTTGGATGACGCTACCCAGATCACTTCGATGATGCAAGTGAGTTGCTAGACTGATGTCGTGAAGCGGACCGACCGGAAATCGCACTGCCCGGTGAACTCCGCCTTGGAGGTGGTCGGAGACCCATGGTCCCTGCTCGTCGTCCGGGACATCGTGTTCTACGGCAAGCACACTTTCGGTGAGTTCCTGGCCTCCGAGGAGCGCATCACGACGAGCGTTCTGGCCGACCGGCTGGCCAAGCTCACCAACAGCGGCATCCTCCGCAAGCAGCGCGATCCTGCCGACCGGCGCCGGGAGTTCTACTCGCTGACCAGCAGAGGCCTTGAACTCATCCCCGTCCTGGTCGAACTCGCCAACTGGGGAGTCCGCTACGACCCCGAGGTCGTCGAAAACCCTCTGTGGACCCGCAAGGTCCAAACAGACCGAACCGGCCTGTACAAGCTGATCCTTGACACCGTTGCAAGTGGCGGAAGCGTCTGGCGCGGCAATGACAGCGTGGTCGAACAACTCCGGCGCAGCAGCGATCCTAAAGGTCGGCCGACACTTCGGGCCCGACCAGGATGATCGGCGGTCGGAAGGTGCCGGTCGTAGCGCGGATCTCGCACCTGCAGGTGTCGGCGACTGTGTAGACGATCCTGCCATCCCTCTTGGTCACCTCCCCGCGGCGGGTTCTTGTGGTTGCTCACCCGGTCGGGCGCCAGGCTCGTCGAGGGCACCTCGCCGCCGCCGGGGAAGGCGGCACCCGCTCTTTCTCCGCCGCACCTCGGTCATCGCCGGGCTGAACGTGGCGCTGCTCGACCTCGGCCCAACAATGGAGATGAAATCGGACCTGGTTTCGCGACGAGGCTGCCTGGGAGCAGTGGTCGCAACCGGCAAGCCCTTCAAGCACCTGTGTCCCGATGCCTTCGTGGAGCTGTCGCTCGACGTCGACGGCGAGAGAGTTTGAGCGGCAGCCTTCCTGGAAGTGGAACTTCGCCACCATGGACCAGCCCCGGCTGCGGGCCAAGGTGACCCGCCATCGCGAGTACGCATCAGATGGTCAAATCCAAGGGATCAGCCGTGGTCGGACGCAGCGAGCGATCGGAGCGGACGTTGAGCGGTCCTGGCGTTGTGCCAGATCGCTGCGGTGAGGGCGAGCAGGAGCTGGAGCACACGAGTCATCACGCCACCAGGGGTTCTGCCTCGATGACGTTCGAGGTCGAGTTGGGTCTGGAGCGCGGCATTGACCGATTCGATGAGCTGGCGCAGGGCTTGAGAAGTGGGCTCGTCACGCGGCCTTTGTCCCTCTTGTGGGCGGGCCGAACGAGCTCGACGCCGTGGCCGGCCAAGAAGGACTCGAACTCGGCGGATCGATACCCCTTGTCGGCGAGGATCCGCTGTCCGGGAGGCGCACTACCTCAACGCCATCGACGTGACGATGCTGCGGCGCGAACAAGAGCGCATCGGCGCCGGGCTACGCGCCGTCCAGTCCCGCCAAGCGGTCATCGAATCGAGCCTCGACGACTGGCAGGAGGTCATGAACCTTGCCCGCCGGTTCTCCACCAGCTGCGCCCGCGCTTGCCGCCGGGCCGGCGACCGAACGCGCAAACTCTTCAACACCGCCGTGATCGACCAGGTCCAGGTGCGCGACGGCCACGTGGTCGAAGCTGGCTACAAGGAGCCCTTCGATCTCCTCTTCTCTGTGCCGAAGTTCGAATACGACGTTGTGGTGGAGGTGTTGCGACGCTACTCGAACACCCGGGACGAGATCACCAAGGCGTTGCAGCTGCGTGATGTCACCCCTGTTGAGCCGGTTCCTGCGCGCGCAGTGACGCCGCACAAGCTCAGCCAGCGGTTGACCGAGGCGCAGGTCCAGACGCTGCTCCGGGGCTACGCCGAGGGGCGCTACATCAAGGACTTGGCGGTGGAGTTCGGCATCGGCACGACGAGCGTCAAGCAGCTGCTTCGCCGGCATGGGGCGACGCAGACGCGGGCTGAACGGCTGGCTCTCCAGTCGCGTCGGCAGTAACCCACAGTCGAGCCGACTACAGCTCTGGGATGAGGGCGAGCTTCTCAACGAAGCGATGCATGTGAGGGTCCAGCTCCTGTGCAGGCCCCGATTCAAGCTCGCTCAGACTGAACCACCGGACGCCCTTGAACTCCTC
>JAJZTN010000099.1 GCA_021848885.1 Actinomycetes bacterium | reverse complement strand
CTACCTGACCCAGACCAGCCGCGACTTCGTCGCCGTCTACGCCCGCTGATCGGACTGACCGGGCGGGGCTCCCAAGGGGTCGCGGGTGCGATGCTGTAACGATCCGTGGCCTCGGCGCGACAAGTCTTTCGGGGACCGGACGCAGCGGACCTTCGACGAGGAGACCCAGGTGAGCAAGCCGACGACGGTGCGAGAGGTCTTCGAGCTGGTCGTGCCCACCGAGGTCGTCGAGGTCGCTGTCGCGCTGGCCCAGGCCCGGGCAGAGGGCTGGGAGCTGGTCGGCCATCCCGAGCCTCGCATCGCCGCCGACGGGGCTTCCGTGCTGGTCTACCGGCTGGAGCGCACCAAACAACTCGACCCGGCTCCCAAGCCCGAGCCGCGCAAGCGGTGGAGCACTGCGACCCCCATCGACTGGTCGACCTGGGCCTGAGCGGGCCAGAGCTGCCTGCCCGCCGGACCTGAGCGGGCCAGGCCTGCCTGAGCGGGCCTGCTATCGCGGCAGGCTGACCGGGTGCCCCGCGAGGTCGGCGATATCGGAGGCTGCGGTGGACAGCAGCTGGTCGGCCAGCCTGCGCAGCGCCCGGGACACCGCCACCTCGTCGCCGATCTCGGGGACCAGCTCGTCGTGCGGGTTGCGGTGCGCCTTGCCGGTGCCAGCCAACTCGGTGGCTGATTCGGCATGCAGGACGGCGTTCGCGGTGGTGTCCTCACCGGACTCGAAGATCTGCACCTCGACCCGCCAGGTCTTGACGTGACCCGGTCCGCGGGGAGCCTGAACGGGTGAGGCCGGCTCGGAGGGGTGGTGCTCGATATGGGCGTCGGGGCCGGGGAAGAACAGGCCGGTCCTGCCCGTGTCGCTCCACCGCACCAGGTACGGCGGCGAACCATCCGGGTTGCGCAGCTCGACGACCTTGCCGTCGCGAGCCGGGCGGTCCAGCTGGTTTGAGGCGATCAGGATGCGGTCACCGATCGAGGCTCGCATGGCTTCCTCCCGGGTCTGGTCGGCTACCTCGAATGAACGACCGATCGGGGATCTGCGGAAGGGCCCAAAGTCCCCGCCGATGGGTCAGCCCCCGCCGATGGGTCAGC
Organism: Actinomycetes bacterium; assembly: GCA_021848885.1. Taxonomy (GTDB): domain Bacteria; phylum Actinomycetota; class Actinomycetes; order JAJZTN01; family JAJZTN01; genus JAJZTN01. Next base: position 8,910 of record JAJZTN010000099.1, on the reverse strand, counting down.
CCCCGCCGATGGGTCAGTCCCCGCCGATGGGTCAATCCCCGACCCGGGCACGCTGGCCGGCTCGGATCGCGTGCACGGCCACCGCGGCGGCGGCGGCGACGTTGAGGGAGTCGACCAGGTGGCTCATCTGGATGCGCACCACCAGGTCGCAGCACGCCAGGGTTGTGGCAGCGAGCCCGCAGCCCTCGGTGCCGAGCACGAGAGCCACCCGCTCGGGTGTGTCAGCGACCAGTTCCTGCAGGTCGATCGCCTCGGGGGTCAGTGCCATGCCCACGACGCAGAAGCCCAGCCCGCGCAGCTCGGCCAGCCCACCCGGCCAGGTCGGCATGCGGGTCCAGGGCACCTGGAGCACCGTTCCCATCGACACCCGCACACTGCGCCGGTAGAACGGGTCGGCGCAGCGCGGGCTGACCAGCACGGCGTCGGCGCCCAGCCCGGCGGCTGAGCGGAAGACCGCCCCGACGTTGGTGTGGTCGACGATGTCCTCCAGCACGACGAGCAGCCGGGCGGGGCCGGCGAGCTGGACCGGGGCGGGAAGCGGCAGGCGCCCCACGGCGGCCAGCGCCCCGCGGTGCACCTGGAAGCCGGTGATCGCGGCGAGGACGTCCGGGCCGGCCACGTAGACGGGCACGTCGAGCCCTGCGAGCAGGTCGGTCAGTGCCTCGACCCAGCGCGGCGCGGTGAGCAGCGAGCGCAGCGGGTAGCCCGCAGCGACCGCCCGGCGGATCACCTTCTCGCTCTCGGCGATGAACAGCCCGCGGGCCGGCTCGACACGGGTGCGCAGCACCGCGTCGGTCAGCCGCAGGTAGTCCACCAGGCGCTCGTCACCGGGGTCGGTGACCTCGATCAGCTCGGCCACGGGCTCAGGGAAGCAGAATCTTGACGATGGCCACGAGCCCGACCACCACGATGACCGCGCGCAGCACCGGGGGCGGCAGCCGCCGGCCGGTGTGGGCCCCCAGCTGTCCCCCGACGACCGAGCCGGCTGAGATGAGGCCGACGACCAGCCAGTCGATCCGGTTTCGAGCCACGAGCAGGAAAACCACCGCGGAGACCGCGTTGACCAGCAGCGACAGCACGTTCTTCGTGGCGTTGACCCGCTGCAGCGACTCGGGCAGCATCGAGCCGAGCAGACCCACCAGCAGCACTCCCTGCGCCGCGCCGAAGTAGCCTCCGTAGACCCCGGCCAGACCCACGCCAGCGGTCAACGTGGTGGTGTGAACGGCGCCCGGGGCCAAGGTGCGTTGCTCTCGCCGGCGCTGCAGCAGTGTCTGCAGCCGCGGCTGGACCAGCACGAGCCCCAGCGCGAGGGCCAGCAACGCCGGCACGATCGCCTCGAAGGCCGCGCTGGGCAGCACCAGCAGCAGCACCGCACCGGCGATGCCACCCAGCAGCGACGCCGGCCCCAGCCGCAGCAGCCGGCCGCGCTGCCCGCTCAGCTCGCGCCGGTACCCCCAGCTGCCGGAGAGCCCACCGGCGACCAGCCCGATGTTGTTGGAGACGTTGGCGACCACGGGTGGGAAGCCGAGGGCCAGCAGTGTCGGGAACGTGATGAGCGTGCCGGACCCGACGATCGTGTTGATCGTCCCTGCGGCGACCCCGGCGACGGCGACCGCCACAGCTCCCAGCGGCGTCACTCCTGGGTGGGACCGGGGCCACCGACCCCGGAGTCCTGGGTGGGGCCGGGGCCACCGACCCCGGACTCCTGGGCCGCAGCGATCGCCGCGGCGACCTCGGCGTTGGCGTCACTGACCGCCTGGTCCACCCGGGTCTGGCTGTCGGAAGCCTCGTCGAAGGGGTCCGACTTCCCTGGCGAATGGGCTGGCCCGCCTCGCCGCGCCCGGGTCCCGGCCACCGCACCGGCGAGCCCGCCGAGCCCCTCCAGGGCGCGGCCGAGCTCGCTGGGCACTATCCAGACCTTGTTCGCGTCACCCTGGGCGATCTGGGGAAGCATCTGCAGGTACTGATAGGACAGCAGCGCTTGGTCGGGCTCACCCTCGTGGATCGCCCGGAACACGGTGTCGATGGCCTGCGCCTGACCCTGGGCCCGAAGGATCGCCGACTCCCGCTCGGCCTGGGCCCTCAGGATGAGCGCCTCCCGGTCGCCCTGGGCGCGCAGCACCGCGGACTGCTTGTCGCCCTCGGCCGAGAGGATGGCCGAGGCCCGCTCGCCTTCGGCCCGCAGGATCGCCGCGCGCTTGTCCCGATCGGCCCGCATCTGCTTCTCCATCGAGTCCTGGATCGAGGCGGGCGGGTCGATCGCCTTGAGCTCGACCCGGTTGACCCGGATGCCCCACTTGCCGGTGGCCTCGTCGAGCACCCCGCGCAAGGCCCCGTTGATCTCCTCGCGGCTGGTCAGCGTGCGCTCGAGGTCCATCCCGCCGATGACATTGCGCAGCGTGGTCACGGTGAGCTGTTCGATGCCCTGGATGAAGTTGGCGATCTCGTAGGTGGCCGACTTGGGGTCGGTCACCTGGTAGTAGATGACCGTGTCGATGCTCACCACGAGGTTGTCCTCGGTGATGACCGGCTGCGGCGGGAAGGACACCACCTGCTCGCGCAGGTCGATCATCACCCGGACCTTGTCGAAGAATGGGACGAGGACGTGCAGCCCGGCGTCGAGGGTGCGGGTGTAGCGACCGAGGCGCTCGACGATGCCCGCGCTGGCCTGGGGCACGATCCGCACGGTCTTGGCCAGGGCCGTGAGCACGAAGAGTGCGGCAATCGCTAGGACGAGCACGGTGATGACGGCGGCATCCATGTCTAGAGCTCCGATTCGTAGACGACGGCGGTGGCTCCCTCGATCTGGACCACCTCGACGGCGGTTCCCGGCTCGATCGCCCGGTGCGGGTCGAAGGAGCGGGCTGACCAGACCTCGCCGGCGAGCTTGATCCGGCCGCCGTTGTCGTCGATGCGCTCGAGCACGACGGCCGAGCGCCCGATGAGGGCGGCCACGCCGGTGCGGGCCTGGGTGGGGGTGCGCAGATGCCGCAGCGCCGCGGGTCGTACGACGAAGAGCATCGCCAGGGCAACACCAAGAGCGAGGAGCACCTGGGCGGCGACCGGCACCCCGACGAGGGAGACCAGCCCGCCGGCGAGGGCACCGGCGGCCAGCATCAGGAACACCAGGTCCAGCGTCGTCATCTCGACGATGCCGAAACCTACGGCCAGTGCCACCCACACGATCCAGGTGTGCGCGGCCAGCCAGTCCATACCTGGATCCTAGGCGGCGCCGGCCCGGCTGCCTCGGCCATTCGACCCGGGTGCACCCGGAAGCCTTCCCGGCGGCGCGAACCCGTCAGCGCAGGATCGCCCGGGCCGACCAGCGCTGCCCGTGCCGCTGCAGGATGAGCGGGACCCCGAAGGTGTCCGCAAGGGCCTGCGCGGTGAGGGTGGCGCGAATCTCCCCGGCCGTCACGACCCGCCCAGAACGCAGCATGAGCACATGGGTGAAGCCGGGCGGGATCTCCTCGACGTGATGGGTGACCAGAACCAGCGCCGGTGCCAGCCGGTCAGCGGCGAGCCGGCCGAGCCGGCGTACCAGGTCCTCCCGACCGCCCAGGTCCAGCCCGGCCGCGGGCTCGTCGAGCAGCATCAGCTCCGGGTCGGTCATGAGGGCCCGGGCGATCTGGACCCGCTTGCGCTCACCCTCCGAGAGGGTCCCGAAGCGGCGCTCACCCAGCTCGGCCACCCCGAACGCGTCGAGGAGCTCGTGGGCCCGATCGTGGTCGAGGGCGTCGTAGCGCTCCTGCCAGCGCCCCAGCACGGCATAGGAGGCCGTGACGACGACGTCGGCGACCCGCTCGCCGGCCGGGAGCCGCTCGGCCAGCGCCGCGCTGGCCAACCCGATCCGGGGGCGCAGCTCGAAGACGTCAACGGCTCCGAGCCGCTCGCCGAGGATCTCTGCGCTGCCCCGGGTGGGGTGCAGCAGCGTGGCCGCGATCTGCAGCAGGGTGGTCTTGCCCGCTCCGTTGGGGCCGAGCACGACCCAGCGCTCCCCCTCGCTGACCGTCCAGCTCACCTCGTCGAGCAGCCGGGAGTCGCCACGGACAACGCTCACCCCGCTCAGGCGAAGCACGTCCGTCATCGGATGGGTCCTCCTCTGCCGCTTCGGCCAGCACGCAACCTACCGTCCGGGCGATCTACCCTGGAGCGTGCCTGCGCCAGCCGACCTCGACGACGTGCGACTGCGCGCAGGGCTGCTTGTCGCGTGGGCCACCGCCGTGCTTGACGGGCGGAGCAGCCCCGACCAGGCCGCCGCCGTGGTCGGCGGTGACCGGCCGGGCCCGCGGGTGGCCGGGCTACCCGGTGAGGCCGAGCCGGTGTCGCTGCCCTACGCCCTGGCGAGCCTGCGGCGCCTGGGCGTTAGGGGGCTGCGCCTCGTGCTGCCGGTGCCAGGCGACGTCGCGGGCCTGCCCGGCCCGCCCGAGCTGAACGCTGCAGCGGTGCAGGCCGGCGCCGCCGTGCTGGCCGAGCGCACCGGCGGGCCTGCCCTGCTCTTCCTCCTCGACCGCCTCGACTGGACGGTGCACCCGGCTGGCACGGCCGGGACAGGCGTGCTGCCGGGCCTGGCCGAGGCCGAGCGGGAGCTGGCCGAGGCGATGCGGGAGGTGACCGAGGCGATGAACCGTCTGGATGTCGCCCGCATGCCCGCGCAGCCGGCCTCGGCGCGCCACGCCCTGCACTGCCCTCCCCAGCTCCGGCTGCCCCCGGGGCACCCCGCACGCGCGGTGCGGGTGGCCCTGGCCGCCGTACGGCTGCTCACTGTGGTCGACGTCGCGCGTCTGGACGAGGGCGCCTCAGTCAGCTCGGCCCAGATGCGGTTGCGCGCCCAACTGCTCGGCCAGGTCGAGCGTGTCGCGCGCCGCGCGTTGTGCGCCGCCGCCTCCGAGGCCGGGCGCGACGCTGCCCGCTCCTGCGGCTGAGCCGCCGCTGCGGGTGCAGCGCTACTGCGCTCCCCGAGCACTGCACCCGACGATCCGTCGCGGCCGTGCGCCCCCCGGTCGACGCGGATATGGTGCGATCATGCCTGCGCGCAAGGTCCTGGCCATCGTGCTCGCTGGTGGAGAGGGCAAACGCCTGATGCCCTTGACGGCGGACCGGGCCAAGCCGGCCGTGCCGTTCGGGGGCATCTACCGGCTCATCGACTTCGCCCTGTCCAACCTGATCAACGCCGGCTACCTGCGGGTGGTCGTGCTCACCCAGTACAAGTCGCACAGCCTGGACCGCCACATCACCACGGTGTGGCGGATGTCACCTCTGCTCGGCAACTACGTCACCCCGGTGCCGGCCCAGCAGCGGGTCGGCAAGCGCTGGTTCGCCGGCTCGGCCGACGCGATCTTCCAGAGCCTGAACCTGATCTACGACGAGCGGCCCGACCACGTGATCGTCATCGGCGCTGATCACGTCTACCGCATGGACCCGCAGCAGATGGTCGCGGCGCATATCGCCTCGGGTGCCGCGGTCACCGTGGCGGCTATCCGTCAGCCGCGCTCGCTGGCCGACCAGTTCGGGGTGATCGAAACCGCCCCCGAGGACCCGCGCCGGATCGCCCGTTTCGTCGAGAAGCCCACCAGCACCCCGGGACTGGCCGACTCCCCGGAGGAGATCTACGCCTCGATGGGCAACTACGTCTTCGACGCCCGGGTGCTCATCGAGGCGGTCACCGCCGACGCCGCCGACGAGACCAGCGCGCACGACATGGGGGCCGACATCATCCCCGCGCTGGTGGGCAAGGGCACCGCGGGGGTCTACGACTTCCGCGACAACGACGTGCCGGGCAGCACCGACCGGGACCGCGACTACTGGCGCGACGTAGGCACGATCGACTCCTTCTACGACGCCCACGTCGACCTCATCTCGGTGCTTCCGATCTTCAACCTCTACAACCGTGAGTGGCCGATCTTCACCAACACCGGTACCTGGCCACCGGCCAAGTTCGTGCACGGCTGGCACGGCCGGGTCGGGCATGCGGTCAACTCGATCGTCTCCCCCGGCGCGGTGATCTCGGGTGGGCAGGTGGAGGGCTCGGTGCTCTCCCCCGACGTCTCGGTGCACTCCTGGGCCACCGTGACCGACTCGGTCCTGATGGACGGGGTGAAGGTGGGCCGGCACGCGGTCGTTCGGCGGGCCATCGTGGACAAGAACGTGATCATCCCGGAGGGGGTCAGGATCGGGGTGGACCCAGCCGAGGACCGGGCCCGCGGGTTCACCGTCACCGACTCCGGCATCGTGGTGCTGGGCAAGGGGCAGGTCGTCACCGGCTGAGCGGTCCTCGCTAACCTGCCCGCCATGGCTGCTGCACCGCTACTGGTCACCGTGTCTGGACCCGACCGACCAGGGGTGACCAGCGCGTTGCTGGATGCTGCCGCCCGGGGACGTCTGGAGGTCATCGACATCGAGCAGGTCGTGCTTCGCGGCCGGCTGGTGCTCGGGTTCGTGCTGGGCGGGGCGCGCGAGGACGCTGTGGTGCGCGGGGCGTTGCACGCCAGAGCCGCCGAGCTGGGTCTGCAGATCGAGGTCCGCTCCGGTGAGGCCGAGCCACCGCACCGGCCGGGCCGCAGCCATGTCACGGTGCTGGCGACCCGGTTGACCCCGGCCGCGGTGGCGGGCATCGCCGGGCGGATCGCCGACCTGGGAGCCAATATCGACCGGATCGTGCGGATGGCCCGCTCTCCGGTCACCGCGGTCGAACTTGAGGTCTCCGGTGTGCTGCCGGCCACCCTGCGTGCGGCGCTGGCCCCGCAGGCGGCCAGCCTCGGGGTGGACCTCGCGGTGCAGCCGGCCGGGTTGATGCGGCGGGCCAAGCGCCTGGTGGTGATGGACGTCGACTCGACCCTGATCCAGGGTGAGGTGATCGAGATGATCGCCGAGCGGGCCGGCTGCGCGGACCAGGTTGCTGAGGTGACCGCCGCCGCCATGCGCGGCGAGCTGGACTTCGCCGAGGCGCTGCGCCAGCGGGTCGCCTTGCTCGCGGGCCTGGACGTCGCGATGCTCGAGCAGGTGCGGACCGGTATCAAGCTCGCGCCAGGCGCACGCACCCTGATCCGCACCCTCAAACGGCTTGACCACCGGGTCGGCATCGTCAGCGGCGGTTTCACCCAGATCACCGACGCGCTGGCAGCTGACCTCGGTCTGGACTACACCGCCGCAAACACCCTCGAGGTTCGCGACGGACGGCTCACCGGGGGTCTGGTCGGGCCGTTGGTGGACCGGGCGGGCAAGGCGCGGGCGCTGGAGCGCTTCGCCGCCGACGCGGGTGTGGCGCTGTCCCAGACGGTTGCCATCGGTGACGGCGCCAACGACCTGGACATGCTGGCCCTGGCCGGGCTCGGAGTTGCCTTCAACGCCAAGCCGATCGTGCGCCAGGCCGCGGACACCTCGGTCTCACACCCCTACCTGGACTCGGTGCTCTTCCTGCTGGGCATCTCGCGCGAGGAGATCGAGGCAGCCGACGCCGCCGACGGGGGCCTGGCCACCCCCGCTCATGAGGGTGTGTGAGTCATGAGGGTGTGTGAGCGGACTCAGGCGCCCATAGCGTGCACGCCACCATCGACGTGCACGATCTCGCCGGTGGTCGCCGGGAAGAGGTCCGACAGCAAAGCGATGCAGGCCAAGGCGGCCGGCTCGGGGTCGTAGACGTCCCAGCCCAGCGGGGCGCGGGACCCCCAGATCCCGGACAGCTCGGAGAAGCCGGGGATGCTCTTGGCCGCGGTGGTGCTCAAGGGCCCGGCCGAGACCAGGTTGACCCGCACCCCGTGCTGGCCCAGGTCGCGAGCGAGGTAACGGGCGGTGGACTCCAGGGCGGCCTTGGCCACCCCCATCCAGTCATACCTCGGCCAGGCCACCGCAGCATCGAAGTCCAGCCCGACCACCGAGACCCGTGGACCGAACAGTGGCCGCGCTGCCACCGTCAGGGCCTTGAGCGAGTACGCCGACACGTGGACCGCTGTCGCGACATCGTCCCAACCGGTGGCCAGGAAGTTGCCGCCCAGAGCGGCCTCGGGGGCGAAGCCGATGGCGTGCAGCACCCCGTCAAGGCCGTCAACATGCTCGCCCACCCTCGCCGGCAGCGCGTCGAGATCTGCCGGGGAGGTCACGTCGAGCTCGATCACCGGTGCCGGAGCTGGCAGCCGGCGGGCTATCGCCTGGGTGATCCGTGTCGCCCGGCCGAAGGAGGACAGCACCACCTCGGCGCCCTCTTGCTGGGCGAGTCGGGCGACGTGGAAGGCGATCGAGGTGTCCGTGAGCACCCCGGTGAGGAGCAGCCGCTTTCCGGGCAGCAGTGGCATGGAGGTCCTTCCTTGTCTACCGGTTCGGTTGCCCTTGTCTACCGGTTCGGTTGCGCTGCTTCGGGTCAGTGCCCCATGCCGAGACCGCCGTCCACCGGCACGATCGCACCGGTGATGTAGGCGGCCTGCGGGCTGGCCAGGAAGAGCACCACCTCGGCAATCTCCTCGGCCGTGGCGAAGCGGCCAGCCGGGATCTGCTCGAGGTAGCGGGCTCGCAGCTGCGGGGACAGCTCGGCGGTCATGTCGGTGGCGACGAAGCCCGGCGCGACGACGTTCGCGGTGATCGAGCGGGACCCGAGCTCGCGCGCCAGTGACCGGGCCAGCCCGACCAGGCCAGCCTTGGAGGCTGAGTAGTTGGTCTGTCCCGCCGAGCCGAGCATCCCCACAACCGAGGAGATGAAGATCATCCGCCCCCGGCGCAGCCGGACCATCCCTCGCGCGGCGCGCTTGGCCACCCGCCACGCGCCCGCGAGGTTGGTGTCGATGACCTCGGTCAGCTCCTCCTCGCTCATCCGAAGGATCAGCTGGTCGCGGGTGACTCCGGCGTTGGCCACGAGCACCTCGACGGGGCCGTTGCGATGCTCGACCGTGGTGAAGGCCTCGTCCAGGGACTCCGGGT
>JAJZTN010000003.1 GCA_021848885.1 Actinomycetes bacterium | reverse complement strand
TGCCCCGGCTGGTTGGGGTCGACCACGGCGACGAGCACCACGGCCGCCAACCCGACGCCAGCCAAGACCAGCGGCGCGGTGCAACGGGCCAGCAGACCAGCCCTGGTGTCGGTCGAGGTGTCCGCGGCGGCCGCGAGCGTGTCCGGCGTGGTCATCGCCCCCCCTTTCCGGCACAGTCCACCACCGCCACCCCCGGCCCGTCCACGACGTGCCGAGGGTGTCCCCCGGCGAGAGGACACCCTCGGGCATCCGGATGATCTCTCGGCAAAGCACTCCCGACCACCACGCCGGGTCGCTACGTTCGGCGACGGCGCGTGCACGCGTCCACGCGGAGGACGAGCAACCCCGAGGTGCCTGTGAGCGAGAACACCCCACCGGCCGGCCCGAGCGAGCCCCCGGATCCCTTCCGCCCACCGAGCGAGCAACCCGACTCTGGCGCCGGGGGTCAGGGCGCGACGCCGCCGCCACCCAGCTGGAGCACCCCACCGCCCCCTCCCGCCGGCGCAGGCACACCCCCGCCCGGATTCGGGGCCGCCCCGCTCGGTCAGCCGGCAGGTGCCGGGGCACCCTTCACGGTGGGTGAGGCCTTCAACTGGGGCTGGGCGAAGTTCCAGCAGAACGCCGGTGCCATCCTGGTCGCGTCGCTGATCTACGTGGTGGTCATCGGCGTGATCTACGTCGTGTGGTTCATGGTCGGTTCGGCCCTTTTCGTGCACCCCGCGAGCATCACGGTGGACCAGACGACCGGGGCGATCAGCAGCTCGGCGGGATCCGGCTTCGTGATGAGCCTGCTGTTCTCGGCGTTCTCCGCCGGGGTGTTCTTCGTGCTGCTGGCCTTCCTTCAGGCGGCCATCATCCGCGGCGCGCTGGCGATCGCGGACGGGGCGCGCCTCGAGCTGTCCTCCCTGCTGTCCACCAAGGACCTCGGCGTGGTGCTCGGCGCGGCGGTCATCGTGGGTGCGCTGAGCTTCGTTGGGGTGCTGGCCTGTTACGTCGGGACGCTGGTGGTGTCCTTCTTCACCGCCTTCTACCTGTTCTTCGTCATCGACCAGCACCAGGGAGCCTGGGAGTCGGTGAAGTCCAGCTTCCACCTGGTCAAGGAGAACGCCTCCTCGGTGGTCATGCTGGTCATCGGGGTGCTGGTCGCCTACGTCATCGGGTCGCTGCTGTGCGGGATCGGCCTGATCGTGACGGTCCCGGTCTCGCTGCTGGCGATGACCTACGCCTACCGCCGTCTGCAGGGGCAGCCGGTCGCGCCCTGACCGGACCGCGCTGGTGCGCCGGTCGTCCCCGGGTCGTCCACCGGGAACGCCCGGCGCACCCGGCGTTCAGCGCACGGCCACTCCGGCGGAGCGCAGTGCAGCCTTGATCTCGCTGATGCGCAGTGTGCCGAAGTGCAAGACGCTGGCGGCAAGCACGGCGTCGGCCCCCGCCGCCACCGCCGGGGCGAAGTGCTCCAGCCGGCCCGCCCCGCCCGATGCGATGACCGGGACCCGCACGGCCGCGCGCACCGCGGCGATCAGCTCGAGGTCGTAGCCGGACTGTGTGCCGTCGGCGTCCATCGAGTTCAGCAGCAGCTCACCGGCCCCGAGCTCGCAGGCCCGTGCCGCCCATGCCACCGCGTCCGTCCCGGTGCCCCGGCCTCCGCCGTGCGTGGTCACCTCGAAGCCGGACTCGGTGCGGCTGGACCCGCTGACCCGCCGGGCGTCCAAGGACAGCACGAGCACCTGGCTGCCGAACCGCTCAGCGATCTCGGCGATGAGCCCCGGCCGCAGGACCGCGGCGGTGTTGACCCCCACCTTGTCCGCTCCGGCGCGCAGCAACCGGTCCACGTCGGCCACGCTGCGCACCCCACCGCCGACGGTGAGCGGGATGAAGACCTCTCCGGCGGTACGACGCACCACGTCGTAGGTGGTCTCGCGGTCGGCCGCGGACGCGGTGATGTCGAGGAAGACGAGCTCGTCCGCGCCCTCGTCGTCGTAGGTTCGGGCCATCTCGACCGGGTCCCCGGCGTCGCGCAGGTCGAGGAAGTTGACCCCCTTGACCACCCGGCCGGCGTCGACGTCCAGGCACGGGATGACGCGCACCGCCGGGCCCCCGCCGAGCCCACCCACCGCCGGGTCTCCGGCTGGCTCACCCACCAGCGACCTCCAGAGCCTCCGGCAGCGTGAACGCTCCGGCATACAGGGCCTTGCCGACGATGGCGCCCTCCACCCCGTGCACCACCAGCTCACGCAGGGCACGCAGATCGTCCAGCGATGACACACCCCCGCTGGCGATGACCGGTCGGTCGGTGCGGGCACACACCTCACGCAGCAGCCGCAGGTTCGGTCCGCGCAGGGTGCCGTCCTTGGTGACGTCGGTGAGCACGTACCGGGCGCACCCGTCACGGTCCAACCGCTCGAGCACCTCCCACAGCTGCCCGCCCTCGCGGGTCCAGCCGCGCGCGGCCAGGGTCCTCCCCCGCACGTCGAGGCCGACGGCGATCCGCTCCCCGTGCTCGGCGATCACCCGGGCGGTCCAGGCCGGGTCCTCCAGTGCCGCGGTGCCGAGGTTGACCCGAGCGCATCCGGTCGCAAGCGCCGCGCGCAGCGTGTCGTCGTCACGGATCCCGCCGGACAGCTCCACGGCGACGTCGAGGGCGGCCACCACCTCGGCCAGAAGGGCGGCGTTGGAGCCGCGCCCGAAGGCAGCGTCGAGGTCGACCAGGTGCACCCACTGCGCACCGGCCTGCTGCCAGGTCACGGCTGCGGCTAGCGGGTCGCCGTAGGAGGTCTCGGTGCCGGCCTCGCCCTGCACGAGACGCACGGCCTGCCCGGCAGCCACGTCCACCGCCGGCAGCAGCTGCAGGCTCGGCCCGCTCATCTGAGCATCCCCACCCAGTTCTCCAGCAGCGTCAAACCGGCGGAGGAGGACTTCTCGGGGTGGAACTGGGTGGCTGCAAGCACCCCGTTCTCCACCGCGGCGACGAAGCGCTCGCCGTGCTCGGCCCAGCTGACCAGCGGTGGTGCCAGCTGGCTGGAGTCGGCCATTTCCCAGCGGCGGGCGGCGTAGGAGTGCACGAAGTAGAACCGCTCACCTTCCACCCCGGCGAACAGCCGGGAGCCCTCCGGTGGGTGCACGACGCTCCAGCCCATGTGCGGCAGCACATCGGCGTGCAGTCGCTCCACCGTGCCGGGCCACTCGCCCAGACCCGCCGTCCGGACCCCGTGCTCCACCCCGGCCTCGAAGAGCACCTGCATGCCCACGCAGATGCCCAGCACCGGGCGGGCACCGGCCAGCCGTCGACCGACGAGCTGGGCGCCCGATACTGCCCGCAGTCCGGCCATGCAGGCGGCGAAGGCCCCCACCCCAGGCACCACGAGGCCATCGGCCTGAAGCGCCGCGTCAGTCTCCGCGGTGAGCTGCACGTCGGCGCCCACGTGCTCGAGGGCCCGCACCGCCGAGCGGACGTTGCCCGACCCGTAATCGAGCACGACGACACCGGGGCGGCTCACCGGCCGGCCCAGCCCGCCTGCGCAGCGTTCCGCGGCCGCCTAGTCACAGGCTGCCCGGTCACAGGCTGCCCGGTCACAGGCTGCCCTTGGTGGAGGGCACCCCGCTCACCCGCGGGTCCAGCCGCACGGCCTCACGCAATGCCCGGGCCACCGCCTTGAACTGGGCCTCCACGACGTGGTGGGCGTTGCGTCCAGCCAGCACCCGCACATGCAGGCATATGCCGGCCTCGGCGGTGAAGGACTCCCAGATGTGCCGGGTCAGTGTCGTGTCAAAGCTGCCGATCAGCTCGACGATCTCCGGCTCGGTGTGCACCAGGTAGGGCCGACCGGAAAGGTCCACGGCGGCCTGCACCAAGCACTCGTCCAGCGGCACGAGCGCGTCGCCGAAACGGCGGATGCCGGTCTTCTCGCCCAGCGCCTCGCGCAGTGCCGCACCCAGGGCCAGGGAGGTGTCCTCGACCGTGTGATGCGCGTCCACCTCGATGTCACCGGCCGTGCGCACGCTCAGGTCGAAGCCGGCGTGCTTGCCCAGCTGGGCGAGCATGTGGTCGAAGAAGGGCACCCCGGTGGCCACATCGACCGCGCCGGTGCCGTCCAGGCCCAACGCGACGCTGACGTCGGACTCCTTGGTGGCCCGCCGAACGCTCGCGGTGCGGCTCATGGTCTCTCCCGTCGGTCTGCCTCGGACACCTCTGTCAGCGCGGCGCGCAGAGCGGCGTTGTCCTCGGGCGTGCCCAGACTCGCGCGCAACCAGCCTGCCGGCCCGGTCTCCCGGATGAGCACGCCGCGTGCCAGCAGACCCTCCCAGACCGCGTGCGCGTCGTCGAACTGACCGAAGAGCACGAAGTTCGCATCACTGTCGGCGACCCGAAACCCGCGCTCGCGCAGCCAGTCGACCAGCTCGTCACGGGCGCGGCGCAGCGCGGCGACCTGCCCGAGCAGCTCCGGGGCGTGCGACAGCGCCGTTCGGGCGACCACCTGGGTCACCGCGGAGAGGTGATAGGGGAGCCGGACGAGCTGCAGCGCGCTGACAACGGCCGGGTCAGCGGCCGCGTAGCCGACCCGGGCACCGGCCAGAGCGAATGCCTTGCTCATCGTCCGGGTGACGACAAGGCGCGCATGACGGGTCAGCAGCTCGACCGCGCTGGCGGTCCCGGGACGGCGGAACTCCGCGTAGGCCTCGTCCACCACCACGATGCCCGGGCTGTGCTCGCACAGCGCCTCGACGACGTCAAGCTCGACCGCCGTCCCGGTGGGGTTGTTCGGGGAGGCCAGCAGTACGACGTCCGGCCGGTGCTCGCGCAGGGCCGCCACAACGGTGGCCACGTCCAGGCCGAAACCGGGGAGCCGGGGCACGCCCACCCAGCGGGTGAAGGTGTCGCGGCAGTACTCCGGGTACATCGAGTAGGTCGGGGCGAAGCCCAGCGCGACGCGCCCAGGTCCACCGAATGCCTGCAGCAGCTGCAGCATGATCTCGTTGGACCCGTTGGCGACCCACAGCTGTGCCGCGCTCAGTCCCACACCCGTGTCCTGGCCGAGGTATCCGGCCAGATCGGCCCGCAGCTGCAGGGCGTCACGGTCCGGGTAGCGGTTCAGCGTCCCGGCGATGCCCGCAACCGCGGCGGCGATGTCGGCAACCAGGCCGGCCGAGGGCGGGTAGGGGTTCTCGTTGACGTTGAGCCGCACCGGCACGTCAAGCTGCGGGGCGCCGTAGGGCACCTGCCCCCGCAGGTCCTCGCGCAGCGGGAGATCGTCCAGACCGGGCACCTCAGCCGCCGTCGACGTCGTGCTCGCCGGCCGACAAGCGGGCCAGCACAGCCTCGCCGTGAGCCGGAAGGTCCTCGGCATTGGCCAGCGCCACCACGTCGTCGGCCACCTGACGCAGCGCGTCCTCGTCGTACTCGACCAGCTGCACCCCGCGCAGGAAGGTCTGCACCGACAGCCCGCTGGAGTGGCAGGCGCATCCGCCGGTGGGCAGCACGTGGTTGGACCCGGCCGCGTAGTCCCCCAGTGACACCGGCGCCCATGGACCCACGAAGATCGCCCCCGCGTTGCGGACCCGGCGGGCCACGGCGGCGGCATCACGGGTGTGGATCTCCAGGTGCTCGGCGGCGTAGCCGTTGACGACGTCGAGCCCCTGCTCGATGTCACGCACCAGGGCGATCCCCGACTGCCGTCCGGCCAGCGCCTCGCGGATCCGATCGCCGTGCTTGGTGGCTGGGACCCGGGCCGCCAGCTCCGCCTCCACGGCCGCCGCCAGCTCCTCGCTGTCGGTGACGAGCACCGCGGCAGCGATCACGTCGTGCTCTGCCTGGCTGATCAGGTCGGTGGCGACCAGGGCCGGGTTGGCGGTCTCGTCGGCCAGGATGGCGATCTCGGTGGGTCCGGCCTCCGCGTCGATGCCGACCAGGCCCTTGACCAGGCGCTTGGCTGCCGTGACCCAGATGTTCCCGGGCCCGGTGACCATGTCGACGGGCCGGCAGACCAGGTCACCCGCCTCCCGCGCGCCATCCACACCGCGCGCCTCCCGCGCGCCATAGGCGAACATGGCCACCGCTTGGGCACCACCGACGGCGTAGACCTCCTCGACCCCGAGCAGCGCGGCGGCCGCCAAGATCGTCGGGTGCGGCCATCCGCCGTGATCCCGCTGCGGCGGGGAGGCCAGGGCGATCGAGCCGACCCCGGCCTGCTGGGCGGGCACGACGTTCATCACCACGGAGCTGGGATAGACCGCGCGCCCGCCGGGCACGTACAGCCCGACCCGCTCGACTGGAAGCCAGCGTTGGGTGACGGTGCCTCCGGGGCACACCACGGTGGTGTGCTCGCGACGGCGCTGGTCGGCGTGCACCGCCCGGACGCGGGTGATGGCCTCCACGAGCGCCTCACGGACCCTCGGGTCCAGCCCGGCCAGCGCGGAGTGGCACACCTCGGTCGGGACCCGCAGCGACGGCGGCACCACCCCGTCCAGCCGGGCACTTATCTCGGCGATCGCCGCCACCCCGCCGTCGCGGACCTGCTCGCACAACGGCCGGACCACCTTCAGCGCGGCCTCGACGTCCATGGCCGCGCGAGGCAGCACCTCGCGCGGGTCGCGGGTGCTCTGGCGCAGGTCGAGCCTGGGAATCACCCCACCAGTGTAGGTCGGCCGGCGGGCCGGGCCGATCGGCGTCGCCGGCGCGCAGGCCGGCGGGCCGGACCGATCGGCGTCGCCGGCGCGCAGGTCGGCGGGCCGGACCGATCGGCGTCGCGGGCGCGCAGGCCCGTGCGGCTGCCACCCTGGCCCAGGGCCGGCCTGACCGGTCTGGCACCGACCGGTCATAGGGTCACCCCGTGTCCCGCCAGCACCGCCCCGCCCCCGCGACCCCGGCCACCACCGCGCTGACCCGGCTCAAGGTCAGCTTCACGGTGCACACCTACACCCACGACCCGGCGGCCCCCTCCTACGGGCTGGAGGCGGCCCAGGCCCTGGGCGTGGACCCGGCTCGCGTCTTCAAGACGCTGCTGGCCGAGGTGGACGGGGCGCTTGTGGTCGGCATCGTGCCGGTGACGACCTCGCTGGACCTCAAGGCACTTGCCGCCGCCGCCGGCGGCAAGCGGGCCCGCATGGCCGAGCCCGCGCTGGCCGAGCGGGCCACCGGCTATGTCGTCGGCGGGATCAGCCCGGTCGGCGCGCGTCGCCGCCTGCCGACGTTCCTGGACTCCTCCGCAGCCGTGCTGGGCTCAGTTCTGGTCTCCGGCGGGCGGCGCGGGCTGGACCTCGAGCTCGCCCCAGCCGACCTGCTGGCCGCCACCGGTGCCCGGCTCGCCCCCATCGCCCGCGCCGGCGACGGGCCCGCCGACTAGCCCGGACCCGGAAACCCCCGGCGCCGCAGGGCCGGACCGGGGGTGCTCGGCCTCGCCCGCCTGCTCCGCCTCCACCGTGACGGTCTGGTCCGGGTCATCCTCGGCCGACCCGGCCACCGCCGCGAACAGCGTGATGAGGGCGGTTATCGGCCAGACCAGCAGCACGGCCAGGGCCCGGATGCTCAGCGGCAGGTGCAGCACCGCCCCGATCTGGGCCCCGCCAGCCTGCTCGTGAAGTGGCGCGGGGCCGAGCCAGGCACCGACCCGCCACGCCACCAACCCCCCCGCCAGGCCGCCGAGAGCCAGCCCGGCGCCCAGCGAGAGCACCTGCTGGCGCCACCGGACCCACCCGGCGAGCGCGCTGAGCAGCCCCAGCACCAGGCCGAGCACAGCGAACCACCCGTCATCGGCGATGAGGCGCCCGCTGGCGGACTCGTCCAGCACCGCCCCGGCATCGGTGACTCGCAGCGGGGCGATCGGTGCCAGCCTCGACCACACGACCCCCATCAGCACACCGATCGCCACGCAGGAGGCCGCGGTGAGCGCGCCCACCCGCAGCCCCCGGCGCGCGCTCTCGGTCCTTCGCTGATCAGCCGGCACCCGGCCACCGTACGCAGGGGCTCCCGGCCAGCACACCTCGGGGCACCCCGGTGGCTAGGCCAGGCAGCTCGGCCCCAGCAACTCCTTGAGGTCACCCATCAACGCGGGGGTGGGCGCGACCCGCAACCGCTCGTCAAGCCGCATGACGGTCGTTCGCGGGCCGGACTGCAGGGCCAGGTGAACCTCGGTGGTGCCCGGGTGGGTTCGCAGCACGTCCTTGAGCCGCTCCACCACCGGAGGGGTGCACCGGGTGGCGGGCAGGCGCACCACCACCGGCCCGCGTGGCCCTTCGGACAGGTCCGGGATCGTCAGCTCCATCGCGTAGAGGCTGGGAGCATCCTCGCGCCGGTTCAGCCGGCCGCGCACCACCACCACGGCGTCCTCCCGCAGCGCGGTCGAGTACAGCTGGTAGGTGGAGGGGAAGAAGAGCACCTCGATGGCCCCCTCCAGGTCCTCCACGGTGGCGATGGCCCAGAAGTCCCCCTTCTTGTTGACCTTGCGCACCACCGAGCTGACCATCCCGGCGATCGTCACGACAGCACCCTCGAGCCGGTCCTCCGATCCGGTCAGCGCGGCGATCGAGCAGTCGGCGGCGGCAGCCAGCACGTGCTCGACCCCCAGCAGCGGGTGGTCGGAGACATAGAGCCCCAGCATCTCGCGCTCGGCGGCCAGCAGCACCGCCTTGTCCCACTCGCTGTCCGGGATCGCCGGGCGCGGCGCGACCTGCTCGGCGGCGGAACCGGCGGCACCGGAGGCCCCGAACAGGTCGAACTGCCCGATCGCCTCGTTGCGCTTGACGTCCATCACCAGGTCGATCCGCTCGGCGTGCACGAGCTGCAGCCCGCGACGGGTGTGCCCGAGGGAGTCGAAGGCCCCCGCCTTGATCAGCGACTCGATCGTCTTCTTGTTGCACACCACCGGGTCGACCTTGTCCAGGAAGTCGTCGAAGTCGCTGAAGCGCCCTCGCGCGAGGCGGGTCGCGATGATCGACTCGACCACGTTGGCGCCGACGTTGCGGATCGCGGTGAGCCCGAACCGGATGTCCGTGCCGACCGGGGTGAAGTCCCCGTCGGAGGTGTTGACGTCGGGTGGGAGCACCCTGATGCCCATCCGGCGGCACTCGTTGAGGTAGAGGGCCGTCTTGTCCTTGTCGTCGCGCACCGAGGTGAGCACCGCGGCCATGTACTCCGCCGGGTAGTTCGCCTTCAGGTAGGCCGTCCAGTAGGAGACCAGGCCGTAGGCGGCGCTGTGCGCCTTGTTGAAGGCGTAGTCGGAGAACGGGACGAGGATCTCCCACAGCGTCCGGATGGCCTGGGCGGAGAAGCCGTTGGCCCGCATGCCCTCGGAGAAGGGGACGAACTCCGCGTCGAGCACCGACTTCTTCTTCTTGCCCATGGCCCGACGCAGCAGGTCGGCGCGGCCGAGGGAGTACCCAGCGACCCGCTGGGCGATCTCCATGACCTGCTCCTGGTAGACGATCAGGCCGTGGGTCGTGCCGAGGATGTCGGCCAACGGCTCGGCCAGCTCGGGGTGGATGGGCGTTATCGGCTGCAGGCCGTTCTTGCGCAACGCGTAGTTGGTGTGCGAGCCGGCACCCATCGGACCGGGGCGATAGAGCGCGCCGACCGCGCAGATGTCCTCGAAGTTGTCCGGCTTCATCAGCCTCAGCAGGGAGCGCATCGGGCCGCCGTCGAACTGGAACACCCCCAGGGTGTCGCCTCGGCCGAGCAGCTCGTAGGTGGGGGCGTCATCCAGCGGCAGCGACTCCAGGTCCAGGGCCGGCTTCCCGTTGAGCTCGATGTTGCGCAGCGCGTCGTCGAGGATCGTCAGGTTCCGCAGGCCCAGGAAGTCCATCTTGACCAGACCCAGCGCCTCGCAGGTCGGGTAGTCGAACTGGGTGATGACCTGCCCGTCCTGCTCCCGCCTCATGATCGGGATAAGGTCGGCCAGCGGATCGCTGGACATGATCACCCCGGCCGCGTGCACCCCCCACTGCCGCTTGAGCCCCTCCAGGCCGCGAGCGGTGTCCACGACCCTGGCGACATCCGGGTCCGACTCGTAGAGCGCCCGCAACTCCCCGGCCTCCCCGTGGCGCGGGTGTGCGGGGTCGAAGATGCCCGAAAGCGAGATGTCCTTGCCCATGACCGAGGGCGGCATGGCCTTGGTGATCCGCTCGCCCATCGCGAACGGGAAGCCCAGCACCCTCGAGGCGTCCTTGACCGCCTGCTTGGCCTTGATCGTGCCGTAGGTGACGATCTGGGCGACCCGGTCCTCTCCGTAGCGGTCGGTGACGTAGCGGATCACCTCACCGCGGCGACGCTCGTCGAAGTCCACGTCGAAGTCGGGCATCGACATGCGCTCGGGGTTGAGGAAACGCTCGAAGATCAGGCCGTGTCGCAGCGGGTCAAGGTCGGTGATTTTCATGGCGTACGCCGCCATCGACCCGGCGCCGGACCCGCGGCCCGGCCCCACCCGGATGCCGTGGGTCTTCGCCCAGTTGATGAAGTCGGCCACGACGAGGAAGTAGCCGGCGTAGCCCTTGGAGACGATGACCTCGACCTCGTAGTCGGCCTGCCGGCGGACCACGTCGGGCACCCCGGCCGGGAAGCGCTCGTGCAGGCCGCGCTCGACCTCCTTGACGAACCAGGACTGCTCGTCCTCACCCGGGGGGCAGGGGAACCGTGGCATGTAGGAGCCGGTTGACTCCTTGAAGCCCACCTCGCACCGCTCGGCGACGCGCAGCGTGTTGTCGGCTGCCTCGGGATGCTCGGCCCACAGTTGGCGCATCTGCGCGGCGGTCTTGAGGTAGAACTCGTTGGAGTCGAACCGGAATCGGCCCGGGTCGGCCAGGGTGGAACCGGACTGCACGCACAGCAGCACCTCGTGCGCGGTGGCGTCCGCGGCGAAGGTGTAGTGCAGGTCGTTGCTGGCCAGCAACGGCAGGTTCAGGTCGGCGGCCAGTCGCAGCAGGTCCCGCTGGACCCGCCGCTCGATGCTCAGCCCATGGTCCATGACCTCGCAGAAGAAGTTCTCCCGGCCGAAGATGTCGCGGAACTGCGCGGCCGCCTCGACGGCGTCCTTGTAGCGGCCCAGCCGCAGCAGGGTCTGCACCTCACCCGAGGCGCACCCGGTGGTCGCGATGATGCCCTCGGCGTAGCGGGACAGCAGCTCGCGGTCCATGCGGGGCTTGTAGTAGTAGCCCTCGAGGCTGGCCAGCGAAGACAACCGGAAGAGGTTGTGCATGCCGGTGGTGGTCTCGGCCAGCATCGTCATATGGGTGTAGGCACCGCCACCGGAGACGTCGTCCTCCCCCCCGTTGCCCCAGCGCACCCGGGTCCTCTCGCCGCGGTGCACCTGACCGGGGGTGAGATAGGCCTCGATCCCAATGATCGGCTTGACACCGGCGGCCCGACCGGCCTTCCAGAACTCGTAGGCGCCGAAGAGGTTGCCGTGGTCGGTCATGGCCAGCGCCGGCATGTGCTGGCGGGCGGCTTCGGCGAAGAGGTCGGGCAGCCGCGCGGCACCGTCGAGCATGGAGAACTCGGTGTGCACGTGCAGGTGCACGAACTGCTCGTCGGGACGGGGCATCCGGGCCGGTCCTCCTCGCGTCGTCCGCTGGTCGCCTGGGCGGCGGGTGGTGCTGCGGCGACGACCGGCCATGCAGGCGGGGAAGTCGGTCGGGTCGAGCAGCGCGGGTCGGGCGGGACGGGCTTGCCGACCCGCCTGCTCCCGCACCGGCGAGCCTAGTCGCCGGCCCGGACAGACCGGGGCCGACGCGCGCGACCCCGCAGGCTGCTTGGCTGTGCAGGGCCGGCTGCGCCCCGGACTGGGCTCAGGCCGGCTCGCCGAGGCGGACCAGCGCCTCGGCGAGGTCGTCGGGATAGTCGCTGCTGAACTCCATCCACTCACCGCTGCGCGGGTGGGTGAAACTGAGCCGAACGGCGTGCAACCACTGCCGGCCCAGCCCGAGGCGTGCGGCTAGAACGGGATCAGCCCCGTAAGTGAGATCGCCCACGCAGGGGTGGCGCAACGCCGCCATGTGCACCCGGATCTGGTGGGTCCGGCCGGTCTCCAACCGCACCTGCACCAGGCTGGCGGAGCGAAATGCCTCCAGCGTGTCGTAGTGGGTCACGCTGGGCCTGCCGCCGGACACCACCGCAAAGCGGTAGTCGTGCGAGGGGTGCCGGTCGATCGGGGCGTCTATCGTGCCGCGCGAGGGGTCCGGGTGGCCCTGCACCACCGCGTGATAGATCTTGTCCACCTCACGGTCGCGGAACGCGTGCTTGAGCGCGCTGTAGGCCAGCTCCGACTTGGCCACCACCATCAGACCACTTGTTCCAACGTCCAGCCGGTGCACGACCCCCTGCCGCTCGGGCGCCCCGGAGGTCGCGACCGTGAAACCCGCTGCGCGTAACCCTGCGACCACCGTGGGACCGGTCCAGCCCGGGCTGGGGTGGGCGGCCACCCCGACCGGCTTGTCGACCACGACGATGTCGGGGTCATCGTGAACGATGAC
Organism: Actinomycetes bacterium; assembly: GCA_021848885.1. Taxonomy (GTDB): domain Bacteria; phylum Actinomycetota; class Actinomycetes; order JAJZTN01; family JAJZTN01; genus JAJZTN01. The sequence goes on along the minus strand of JAJZTN010000003.1, from coordinate 32,904 downwards.
CAGCCCGTCCACCGGGTGCGGCGCCACCACGGGTGCCGCGGGCGGTTCGGGCAGCTCGACGTCCAGCCACGCCCCGGCCCGCACCCGGTCGGACTTGCTGGCCTGGGCCCCGTCCAGCTGGACCAGCCCGTCAGTGGCCAGCTGACCGGCCCGGGTGCGTGAGAGCCCGAACATCCGGGCCAGCGCGGCATCCAGCCGTTCACCCTCCAGCCCCTCGGGAACCGGCAACGAGCGTCGGTCAGCCACGGGATGAGCTGCCGTCGTACCCCATCCCACGCATCGTGTAGATCACCATCGTGACCGCGGCGATGACGATGCAGGAGTCTGCGACGTTGAAGACCGGCCAGTGCGGCAGCTCGAGGAAGTCCACCACGTGGCCCTCCAGCGGTCGAGGCGCTCGCCAGAGGCGGTCGATGAGGTTGCCGACCGCTCCGCCGAGCAGCATGCCGAACGAGGCCGCCCAGGGGCCGCTGGCGAGCTTGCGGCTGATCCGCAGCACCGCCACGATCACCCCCACGGCCACCAGGCTGAAGATGATCGTCGCCCCGGTGGCCAGGCCGAACGCCGCCCCTGCGTTGCGCACCAGCCGCAGGGTGAGCAGACCGCCCAGCATCCGGACCGTGTGACCGTCGGAGAGCGCCGCCACGGCCAGGTGCTTGGTGACCTGGTCGACGATCACGACGACGACAGCGACGCCCAGCAGGACCCGCAGGCTGCGTCGGCGAAGTGGCTTGGACTCGTCTGCGTCGCTCAGCGACGCTCCTCGCGCTGTTTGCATGACATGCATAGGGTCGCACGCGGAAAGGCCTGCAGACGACGCTTGCCGATCGGGTTGCCGCAGAACTCGCAGACCCCGTACGTGCCGGCGTCGATGCGGGCCAGCGCCCGCTCGGTCTGGTCGAGCATGTCGCGAGAGTTCGCGGCCAGTGACATCTCATGCTCACGCTCGAAGGTCTTCGTGCCGGCATCGGCTTGGTCGTCACCAGCACCGTCTCCGGCGTCACGCAGCAGATCCGCGATCTCCTCCTCCGCGTCGGCGATCTCGGCGCGCAGCCGGGTCAGCTCGAGCTCAAGCTCTGCGCGCACCTGCGCGAGCTCCCCGGTTGTCCATGGTGACTCGTCATCGCGCACGGCGAGCCCAGCGGCCCTGCTGGCCGGTTGCGACGACACAGCGGTGGTGCGGGCGGGAGCGGGCTTGCTGGCGGCGCCATCACGCTGTGCGGCAGGCGCCTTCGCCGGGGCCTTCACCGCCGGGGCCTTCACCGCCGGGGCCTTCTTCGCCGGGGCCTGCCCCCGTGCGGCCTTGGCCGGGGCCGGGCTGGCGGCGGCCTTCTTCGCCGCGGTCGTCTTGCTCGGGGTCGAAACCGAAGCCTTCTTCGCCGCGGTCGTCTTCCTCGGGGTCGAAACCGAAGCCTTCTTCGCCGCGGCCGCCTTCTTCACCGGGGCCTGCCCCCGTGCGGCCTTAGCCGGGGCCACGCTGGCGGCGGCCTTCTTCACCGAGGTGGTCTTGCTCGGGGTCGAAACCGAAGCCTTCTTCGCCACGGCCGCCTTCTTCACCGGGGCCTGCCCCCGTGCGGCCTTGACCGGGGCCACGCTGGCGGCGGCCTTCTTCACCGGGGTCGAGCCGCTGACCCGCGCCGTTGCGACCGGTGAGCGCCGACCTGCTTCGGCGGCCACCGCGCGGATCGTGCCCCCCACAAGCTGGCGCGCCCGCTCGACAAGACCCGCCCTACGTCCGGACATGGTCGCTTCCTTCCCCACCCGCGGATCCAGATGATCACGACACGCCATGGTGCGGGCAGGATAGGTGCCGAACCCGTCAGCGACAACGAAGGACGGGTCCGGCGTGTCCCTGCGGACAGACGAAACGCACCGAACCGGGCAGGGGACGGCGCGGCCCGCACGTGTCCGCGGATGCTCATCCTCCGCTCAGCTGTCGCAGCTGCGCACGCAGCCGCGACTCATCGCCGTCGATCTGCACCCACTTGTCCCGGCCGCTGGCTCCGCTGAGCAGCCGCAACGCCGCCAGCGGCACCTCGAACGCCTCAGCGAGGGCCCGGAGCAGCTCCGCGTTGGCGGCGCCGTCGACCGGGCGGGCCCGGACCACCACGAGCAACGCCTCACCGCGGGTCCCCCCGACACCGGCGTGCCTCGCCCCCGTCTGCACCCGCACGCGCAGCCGCACCTCAACCTCTCGTTCCGTTACGTGGCTGGGCCCAGACTCACCCGGATGGCCGTCGTAGGAAACCGATCATCACGCTTTCCTTGTCACAGGGGGGCATTCCTGCACCCCTGTGAACCGCACCCATGGTGCCCAGCGAGCACGGGAGGTCCGGTGCCGCTACCACTGGTTCCGTGGGGGTCACATGACCCCTCCGTGCATATCGTCCACCAGGCGGTGGCCGTGCCGGCGCTGGTGAGTCGCATCAATCCTGAGGTCGTGCTCGAGGCCCTCGACGTGCAGCGGCTGTGGGAGGCGGTCGCAGCCCACGACGTGCGCCGCGGCGGCCGCTTCGTCGCCACCCCCTCGACTCTGCAGTGGTGGGACCGCCCGTGGAACGGTGACTCCCCGGGATCGGCCCGGCTGCTCGGTGCTGTCGACCTCATGGTGGACCGCCCGATGCGCGGGCAGTCCAGCATCCCGCGGGCCGTGGTCACCGTCGAGGGGCGCACCGTGGGCATCACCCCGGCCGATGTGGCGCGCACGGTCCTCGACCTGGTCGACATCCACCTGGACCCGATGCGGATCAGCGCGCCGAGCGCACCACCGGTCGACCCGTTCTTCCACAACCACCCGAGCCTCATCGCGCACTGAACATCCGAGCGCACTGAGCATCCGTGGGCTGCGCGTGCCCAGTGCCCCAGCCTGCCCCAGCCCGGCCGATGAGGTCACCCCCACCAGCGGGTCTGCCCCAGCTCAGCCCTGGACGTCTCCCGCGGCGGGCGCGGATCCCAGACCCCCGGACTGCTCGTCGAGCTCGCGCAGCTGCCCCTCCAGGTAGGAGCGCAGCCTGCTGCGGTACTCCCGCTCGAAGGTCTTCAGCTCGGCGATCTTGCCCTCGATCTCGGACTTCTCGCGCTCCAGTGACCCGATGGTCGAGCGCCGGGTCTCCTCTGCCTCGCGGGTGATCTCCTCGGCACGCGTACGGGCCTCACCCAGCATCCGGTCGGCCTCGGCGCGCGCCTCGTTGACGTACTCCTCGGCGGTGCGCTGAGCCAACGCCAGGATGCCGGCGGCAGCCTCGGTGGGACGAACCGTCTCCCCCGTCGCGACCGGCTCGGGCACGGCCAACGGCTGCGGCTCGGGCACCGCCAACGGCTGCGGCTCAGGCACGGCCATCGGCTCCGCGGTGGCCTCCATGGGTGCCTGCAGAGGCGGGGCCTCCATCGCGACCTCGGCGACCTGACGCTCGGCCTGGACCGCTCGACGCTCGGCCTCGATCGCACGGCCCTCGGCCTCGGAGACCTTTCGCTCGGACTCCGAGACCGCCCGCTCGGCCGCGGCCAGCCGGCCGCGAAGGTCATCGTTCTCGCGCAGCAGTCGGGCCAGCTCCTGCTCGACCTCGTCGAGGAACTGGTCAACCTCCTCCATGTCGTAGCCCTCGCGCAGCCGGACGGAGGAGAACTGCTTGTTGGCCACGTCCTCGGGAGTCAGCGTCATGGTCCACCTCGGGGCAGGGCCGGCGCGCGGGTCACCCCGCAGACGCCGACGGAAGTCTTCGGGTACTTCTCGTCAGGAACGGTACAGCCCAGCCCGGCTCGGCTTGCGGACCGCGTCGGGATCGGCACGGCGCGTCACTATCCCCCTCCGATCGGGTGATCCAGCTAGACCCTCCCCAACACGGTGATGAGCAGCTGGATGCCGATCACCAGCACGAGGAAGGACAGGTCGATGGCGACCTGTCCGAGGCGCAGGGGTGGCAGCACCCGGCGCAGCAGCCGCAGCGGCGGGTCGGTGAGGGTGTAGACGGCCTCGGCGAGCACCAGCACCACCCCTCGCGGTCGCCATGACCTGGCGAAGAGCTGGACATAGTCGAAGACCAGCCGGATGACCAGGACGACGAAGTAGAGCCACAGCAGGGTGACGAGCACGCTCGCAACGGTGTGCACGGGGTCAGCTCTGGTTGAAGAAGCCGCTCTCCACCATGCGCCGCTTGTCCTCGGCGGTGACCTCGACATTGGCCGGCGAGAGCAGGAACACCTTGTTGGTCACCCGCTCGATGCTGCCACGCAGCCCGAACACCAGCCCTGCCGAGAAGTCCACCAGGCGCTTGGCGTCGGCGTCGTCCATGTCGGTGAGGTTCATGATGACCGGAGTGCCCTCACGGAAGGCCTCGCCGATCTGCTTGGCCTCGTTGTAGGTGCGCGGGTGGATCGTGGTGATCCGGTAGGCGTCCATCCCGGTGTGGCCCGGCGCGGGGCGTCGCTCAGCCGACGGCATGGTGGTGACCGTGCCGCGCCCCTCACGAGCCTCACGCGCGGCGGGCATCACCCGGGTCTGCTGCGCCTCCGCTCGAGCCTCACGGGTGCGCTCGTCTCGCCCCGACTCCACCGGAGCCTCGGCGTAGTCCTCGTAGTCGTCGTACTCCTCGTATCGGTCCTCGTCCTCGACCAGGCCGAGGTAGACCGCCATCTTGCGCATCGCGCCGGCCATGACCCTGCGCCCTCCGGTCGTTCGCGGACGGATCTGTTGCGACACCTCGAACGTGTCGAGGTCGTCAGCGGTGACGTTACCCGACCCGGGGGCGGGCGCCGAGCACTGCGGTGCCCACCCGCAGGTGTGTCGCACCGGCAGCCACAGCCGCCTCAAGGTCCCCGCTCATCCCGGCCGAGATGTCCGCGGCCCCGGGGTGCTCGGCCCGCACCTGCTCGGCCAGCTCGGCAAGCCGGGCGAACGCCGGTGCCGGGTCGGCACCCAGCGGAGCCACCGCCATCAGCCCGCCAAGCTCCAGGCTGGCACGACCGGCCACCTCCCGCGCCAGCGCCAGCACCTGCCCGGGTGCCACGCCTGCCCGGCCGGGCTGGCCGGACAGGTCGACCTGCACCAGGCAGCGGACCCGCCGCCGCGCCGCCGCCGCGCCCCGTTGGAGTGCCTCGACCAGTCGGGTCCTGTCCACCGCGTGCACGACATCGGCGTACTGGGCCACCGAGCGGGCCTTGTTGGTCTGCAGCTGACCGACGAAGTGCCAGCGCAGCCCCAGGTCGGCACAGGCCACATGCTTGGCCGCGGCCTCCTGGTCGCGGTTCTCCCCCACGTCGGTGACCCCCAGTCCTGCCAGCAGCCGTACGTCGCTGGCCGGCCACGTCTTGCTCACCACGATGAGGGTGATCCCCGCCGGGTCGCGCCCGACCGAGCAGGCTGCCCTTTCGATCCGAGCCCGCACCTCAGCCAGCCGCCGGGCCAGCTCCTCGCCCCGCTCGCTCACGCCGATCGCCAGAGGAGCCCGGCGAAACGCCCGGTCACCCGGTCGCGACGGTAGGAGAACAACCGGGGCTCCTCGCGGCTGCAGCCAGGCAGCTGCTCGACCTGCTCGACCCGCCCGGCCAGCTGCGCGCGCACCCCGGCGGCGATGTCCAGGGCAGCGGTGCCGGTCCGGGACAGCGCCCATGCCTGCGGGACGAGCGCGGCGACCTCGGCCCGCATCGACTCGGGCACCTCGTAGCAGGCCGGGCAGATGGACGGGCCGACCCAGGCGCGCACCCGGCTCGCGCCGAGGGCGGCCATGGCGTCGACGGCGGCCGTGACCACGCCGGCGGCCAGTCCGGGCCGACCGGCGTGGGCCACACCGAGCACCCCGGCCTGCGGGTCTGCCAGCAGCACGGGGGTGCAGTCGGCGACCAGCACGGCCAGGGCCAGTCCCGGGGTCGCGGTGACCAGGGCGTCGACCTCGGGGGGCTCGGCGTCCCACGGCCCCTCCACGACGGCCACCCCGGCGCCGTGCACCTGGCTCATGAAGACCAGCCTGTCCGGGCCCAGCCCGATGGCCTGGCCAAGCCGCCGACGGTTGTGGGCGACCGCGTCCGGGTCGTCGCCGACGTGGGCGGCCAGGTTGAGCGAGCCCCAGGCTCCGCTGCTCACCCCGCCGTCTCGGTCGGTGACCGCCAGGTTCACCGTGCCGATCTGCTCGCGCCAGACGAACACCTACTTGAGGAAGTCCGGCACGTCGAGGTCATCGGTGTCATCGAAGATCACCTTGCGGTCACGGGGCGGCCGGACCGGCTCGGGGCGGCCCGCGGGGTCCGCAGTGGCCGGGGCGGAGGTCCCCGCCAGGTTGGCCGAGTCGACGTTGATCGGTGCGGCCGCGGCTGCAGCCGCCGAGGCCGCACCGGCGGGCACGGGTGCCCCCGCGGTGGAGGCGGCGGCCGGTCGGCCGCTTGCCGCGCTCGGGCGCGGCTTGCCGGCGGGGTCGAACCCAGCGGCGATGACGGTGACCCGGACCTCGTCGCCGAGCGCGTCGTCGATGACCGCGCCGAAGATGATGTTGGCCTCGTCGTGCGCCGCGGCGGCGACCAGATGGGCGGCCTCGTTGATCTCGAACAGCCCGAGGTCAGACCCCCCGGCGATGGACAGCAGCACCCCGTGCGCCCCGTCGATGGAGGCTTCCAGCAGTGGCGAGGAGATGGCCATCTGCGCGGCGTCAACGGCACGGGACTCCCCGCGGGCCGAGCCGATGCCCATGAGAGCCGAGCCGGCGCCCTGCATGACCGACTTGACGTCGGCGAAGTCCAGGTTGATCAGCCCTGGTGTGGTGATCAGGTCGGTGATCCCGGAGACGCCCTGCAGCAGCACCTGGTCGGCTGAGCGGAAGGCGTCGAGCACCGAGATCTTCTGGTCGCTTATCGAGAGCAACCGGTCGTTGGGGATCACGATCAGGGTGTCGACCTCCTCGCGCAGCGAGTCGATGCCGGTCTCGGCCTGAACGGCGCGCCGACGCCCCTCGAAGGTGAACGGGCGCGTCACCACGCCGATGGTCAACGCCCCGAGACCGCGAGCGATCTTCGCCACCACCGGGGCGCCACCGGTGCCGGTGCCGCCACCTTCACCCGCGGTCACGAAGACCATGTCGGCGCCCTTGAGCACCTCCTCGATCTCCTCGGAGTGATCCTCCGCGGCCCGGCGGCCGACCTCCGGGTCGGCTCCGGCGCCAAGCCCGCGGGTGAGCTCTCGGCCGACGTCGAGCTTGACGTCGGCGTCACTCATCAGCAGGGCCTGGGCGTCGGTGTTGATGGCGATGAACTCGACCCCCTTGAGGCCAACTTCGATCATCCGGTTGACGGCGTTGACCCCGCCGCCCCCGATGCCCACCACCTTGATGACCGCGAGGTAGTTCTGAGGTGCTGCCACTGTCGCCTGCCCGTTCTGCTCGCCGTGCCATGACCGCAGTGCCCACCGCCGGTAGACCCGGAGGACACCGAGAAGATCGGTCGAAACCAACCCTCAGCCTCAAGTAGACCCTTAAAGTTATGTCAACCTCGAGGTTTCCGGAACAGTAGGGGCTGACCGCGGAGGGGTCAACGACGCGCCGAAGGTCCTCGGCGTGTCGCGCTGCTCGACCCCTCCCTGCCCGGTCGCGTCACTGCTGGGTGGTGGGGGCCGCTGGCGCGGACACGTCGTAGATGCGGGCCCGCTGGTGGGCCATGAGCACGTCGAGCACGGCAACCTTCTCCGCGCTGTCGGAGGCATCGCCCCACACCACCGAGCGGCGCCCGGTCAGCCTGAGCTGCACGGCATCGGGGCTGGCGGCCGATATGGCCAGCACCTGGCTGGCCAGCGCCGGTGGGAGCGCGGCGGCCACGGCGGCCGCGGCCGCCAGCCTGGCGCTGCGCTCGGTCCCGATGCCGGCGAGCACCGGCAGGGCTGCCGGGCGGCGCGAGGTGGTGGCGAAGGCCACGCCGTCGGAGGAGACCAGCAAGTACGACGAGCCGTCGATGATCACCGCGACCGCACGACGCGGGTCAAGAGCCACCGCCAGGGTTGCCGGCCAACGCCGGCTGACCGTCGCGGCCGCCACCCCCGGCAGGGACTGCACCGCCTCCCGCAGCGCCGCGGTGTCGAGTCGGAGCATGGGCACACCCATCGCCGATCGCACCGCCTGGCGAACCGCGCTGGCCTGCGCCGGCGTGGCACCGGTGACCGCGACCGAGCGCACCGCGAGCAGCGGTGAGAACCACAGCAGCCAGACCAGCGCGACCACCGTGGCGACTCCCGCGGCCAGCGGGACGACCGGGCGCACACTGCGCCAGCGGCGCGCCCGGGCCCGCCGAGCGAAGCGACGCGCCGAGGTGGGCGAGACGGTCCGGGCGCCCGCCACCGCAGGGCCGGTCGCCGCAGTGGGCCCGACCCGCCTGCTCACCGCGACTCCCCGGCGAGCAGGGCGAGCACCTGGGGGCCGATCATCGTGACGTCACCGGCCCCCAGGGTCAGCACGAGGTCACCGGGCCTGGCGCGTTCAGCCAGCCGTCCTGGCACCGCCGACCATGACGGCTCGAAGACCACCCGGCCGGCCGGCAGCGGCACGGCCGCGGCCACCAGCGCACCCGACACCCCGGGCTCGGGATCCTCGCGCGCGCCGTAGACCTCCATCACCACCACCTCGTCGGCCAGGCCGAGCGCGACCCCGAACTCGGTGGCGAAGAGCCGGGTCCGGCTGAAAAGGTGTGGCTGGAAGGCGACCACGAGCCGGCCGGACCCGCTGATCTCGCGGGCCGCGCGAAGGTCCGCGGTCAGCTCGGTCGGGTGGTGCGCGTAGCTGTCGATCACCCGCACCCCGCCGGCCTCGCCCTTGAGCTCCATCCGCCGCCGGGTGCCGCTGAAGCCGGCCAGCCCCTCACGCATCGTGGCGAAACCGATGCCGAGCTCCAGCCCTGCGGCCAAAGCGGCCGCGGCGTTGAGCACGTTGTGCCGGCCGGGCACTCTCAGCTGCAGCGCACCGAGACGGCGACCCCGGCCGACCACGGTGGCCCCCGCCCCGGCCGGGTCGGCGTACATCTGCTCGAGCCGGATGTCGGCGTCCTCGGCCTGCCCGTAGCTGAGCACCCGTAGCCCGGCCCGCCCGGCCGTCTGCGCCACCCACCGTGCCCCCGGGTCGTCCGCACAGCTGACGAGGAACCCGGTCGGGGCGATCCTGCGCACGAAGCTGTCGAAACCGGCCCGGTAGGCCTCCACGGTGCCATAGGCGTCCAGGTGGTCGGCCTCCACGTTGGTCACCACCGCCCCGGCCGGGCGGTAGGCCAGGAAGGAGCCGTCACTCTCGTCCGCCTCGGCGACGAACAGATCCCCGGTGCCGTCATGGGCGTTGGCCCCGGACTCGTTGAGTTCCCCGCCTATCGCGAAGGAGGGGTCCAGGCCGGCGTGCTGCAGGGCCACGGTCAGCATCGAGGTCGTCGTGGTCTTGCCGTGCGTGCCGGCCACGGCGATCGCCCGGCGACCCACCATGAGACTGGCCAGCGCGGCCGCCCGGGGCAGCACCAGCAGACCGAGCCGGTGCGCCCCGGCCAGCTCGGGGTTGCTGGCCCGGATGGCGGTGGAGACCACGACGGTGTCCGCGCCGGAGAGGTTGGCGGCGTCGTGCCCGACGCTGATGCGGGCCCCCAGGGCGCGCAGCGCGGCCAGCACCCGGGAGTCCTTGGCGTCGCTGCCGCTGACGGTGAAGCCGCGAGCCAGCAGGATCCGGGCGATGCCCGACATGCCCGCCCCGCCAACCCCCACCAGGTGCACGGCACCGAGCCGCTCCGGGGCGATGACCTCGTCGGGAAGCTGGACCAGGCTCACGACCTGCCCCCCACCCCGCCCCGCGCGGCCTGCTCGATCAGCTCGGCGAGCCGGTCGTCGGCGTCGCGCACCCCGAGCCGGGCGGCCGCGGCGCCCATCCGGGCCAGGCGGTCAGAATCAGCCAGCAGTCCCAGCACGTTGTCGAGCACCCAGTCGGGGGTGAGCGCGGCGTCGGGCACCATCAGCCCTCCCCCGGCGGCGGCCACCGGCTCGGCGTTGCGCTGCTGCTCGCCGTTGCCGACCGGCAGCGGCACGTAGACGGCCGGCAGCCCGACCGCGGTCGCCTCGCTGACGGTGGATGCCCCCGCGCGGCACACCATGAGGTCCGCGGCAGCGTAGGCGTCCGCGATCTCCCCGACGTAGTCGAGCACCCGGTAGGCGGGCTCGCCCGGCCGTGCCGGCGCGCTCGAGGCCCCCGGCACGGTCTTGCCCTGACCGCTCATGTGCAGCACCTGCACCCCGGCGGCGGCGAACGCCGCCGCGCAGGCGCCGAGCACCTCATTGATGTGCTGGGCCCCCAGGGACCCGCCGGTGACGAAGAGCGTGCGCCGCCCTGGCTCAAGTCCTAGCCTCAACCGGGCGGGCACCTGCTCGGCGGCGCGGTCCAGCGTGGCGATCTCACGGCGCAGCGGCATGCCGACGCGGCGGGCGCCGCGCAACGCAGTCGCCGGGAAGGTCACCGCGACGACCGCTGCCAGCCGGGCACCGAGCCGGTTGGCCAGCCCGGGCAACGCGTTCTGCTCGTGCACCACGATGGGGACACGCCGGCGGCGGGCGGCCAGGTACGCCGGGGCGGCGACGTAGCCACCGAAGCCGACCACGACATCGGCCCCGACCTCGTCGATGGCCGCCTCGGCTGCCCGCACGGCTGCGACCAGCCGGGCCGGCACCCTGGCCAGCTCGAAACCGACCCGACGCGGCAACGGCACCCTGGGCACCAGGGCGAGCCGGTAGCCGCGCTGGGGGACCAGCCGGCTCTCCAACCCCTCGGCGGTGCCCAGCACCAGCAGCGAGCCGCGCGGATCCCGACGCGCCAACGCGTCGGCGGTGGCCAGCAGGGGTGCGACGTGCCCGGTCGTCCCCCCACCGGCGAGCAGCACCCGCACCGGTTACCGACCGCCCTCGCGCCGCAACCTCCGCAGCCGCTCACGCAGGGGCGCCCGGGCGCGCAGCGCCGCCGCGGCGGAGGGTTCGGCGCGGGCCAGGGCCAGCAGCATGCCCAGCGAGACCATCATGGTGACCAGCGAGGACCCACCGTAGGAGACCAGCGGCAGCGGCACGCCGACGATCGGCAGCAGCCCGAGCACAGCCCCGACGTTGATCACCAGCTGGATGAGCACCCAGGCGGTGACCCCGCCAGCGGCCAGCCGCACGAACAGGTCGCTGGAACGCAACGCCACCCGGAAGCCGCCATAGGCCAGTGCCGCGAACAGCAGCAGCACCGTGATCGTGCCCACCAGGCCGAGCTCCTCCCCGATGATGGCAAAGATGAAGTCGGTGTGCGCCTCCGGCAGCGCACCCCACTTCTGCCGGCTGGCCCCCAGGCCCAGCCCCCACCAACCCCCGGTTGCCAGGGCGTACTTGCCATGGGTGACCTGCCAGCCGGTGCCGAGGTAGTCCTGCCCGGGGCTGAGCCAGTTGGAGATCCGCTGGATCCGGTTGGGGCTGGTCAGGACCAAGGCCGCGACCGCCACCGCCGCCAATGCCGTCGAGGCGACGAAAAGCCGCGCCGGGGTGCCGACCAGGAACAGCAGCGCCGCGACGATGGCCATGAGGATCATGGCCGTGCCCAGGTCGTCACCGGCCAGCACCAAGCCGATGACCAGCATGGCGACGGGCACCAGCGGGACGAGCAGGTGCTTCCACTGCCCCAGCGTCCGGTGCTTGCGGGCCAGCAGGTCCGCGCTCCACACCACGAGACCGAGCTTGGCGATCTCGGAGGGCTGCAGCGCGACGCCGGCGGGCAGCGGGATCCAGTTGCGGTTGCCGTTGACCGTCACACCGACGAGCGGGACCAGAGCCAGCAGGCCAACGGATCCGACCAGCAGCGGCCACGCGAAGAGCCGGAACGCGCGCACCGGCAGGCGGGATGCCACCACCATCAACGGCAGTCCCAAGGACACCCACAGCGCCTGCTTCTGGAAGATCGTGAAGGACGACCCGCTCTGCACGTAGGACTCGACGCTGGAGGCCGACAGCACCATCACCAGACCCAGGGTGAGCAGCAGCCCGCTCGCGCCGACGATGAGGTAGTAGGAGGTCAGCGGGTGCTCGAGCAGCGCCAGACCGCTCCGGGCGCCAGCGCCACCGGAGCGGCCGGCACTGCCCCGGCGGGTCGTGGAACCCCCGAGCGCGGGCTTGGCACCCTCGGCAGCAGTCGAGCTCACCGGCCGGCCCCCCGCGCCAGCCGGGTGACCGCCTCGGCGAAGGCGTCGCCGCGGGCGGCATAGTTGCTGAACAGGTCCATCGACGCGCAGGCCGGTGCGAGCAGCACGGTGTCCCCCGGCCGGGCCAGCCCGGCGGCCGCGCGCACCACCTCGTCCATGACCCCAGTGTCGGTGCCGGCGATGTCGACGACGGGGACGTCTGGGGCGTGTCGCGCCAGCGCGTCGCGAATCAGCCCGCGGTCCCGGCCGAGCAGGACGACCCCGCGCAGCCGAGAGGCACCCTGCCGCACGAGGTCGTCGAAGTCGGCCCCCTTGGCCAACCCACCGGCCACCCACACCACCGAGGCGAAGGCACCAAGCGAGGCGGCCGCGGCATGGGGGTTGGTGGCCTTGGAGTCGTCGACGAAGTCGACCCCCTCGACCCGGGCGAGGCGGGCGAGGCGGTGCGGGTCGGGCACGAAACCGCGCAGCCCGTCGCGCACCGCCCCGGCCGGCACCCCGAAGGCACGGGCCAAGGCCGCGGCCGCCAGCGCGTTGGCGACGTTGTGCGGGGACGGCGGGTCGATGTCGGCCACCGCGGCCAGCTCGGTGGCGCCGCTTCCCACACCGTCGGCGCCCGGCGGGAAGGCACGGTCCACCAGCAGGTCCTCGATGATGCCCAGCTGCCCGGGGCGGGGCACCCCGAGACCGAAACCGATCAGCCTGGCCCCCTCGGCGACCTCGGCCGACCGGGCCAGCTCCTCGGTGGCCGGGTCCGCGACGTTGTAGACGCAGGCGACCTGGACACCTCGGAAGATGCGGCCCTTCGCCTCCTGGTAGGCCGGCAGGCAGCCGTGCCAGTCCAGGTGGTCCGGGGCGAGGTTGAGCACCGCCGCCGAGTGCACGGCCAAGGTGGCCGACCAGTGCAGCTGGAAGCTGGACAGCTCCACCGCCAGCACCTGCAACGCCGGCTCGGCACGCACCACCTCGACCAGGGGGGTGCCGACGTTTCCGGCCGCGCCCGCGCGCGCTCCCGAGGCGCTCAGCATCCGGGCCAGCATCCGGGTGGTGGTCGTCTTGCCGTTCGTTCCGGTCACGGCCAGCCAGGCCTGGCCTGGCGGGCGCATCCGCCACGCCAGCTCGACCTCACCCCACACCGGCACGCCGGCGTCCGCGGCCGCGCGCAGCAGCGGGTGCTCCGGTCGCCAGCCTGGCGAGGTGACCACCAGGTCGACGGCGGCCAGCAGGTCCGTCGAGGCCGGGCCGACCCGCACGTCGAGCCCCAGCGGGCGCAGCGCGTCGGCCGCGGCGGCAGCGGCCGGGCCGGCGGACTCCTCCACGCCCAGGACCTGGGCGCCCAGCTCGAGCAACGCCCGCGCGACCGCCTGCCCGGACACCCCCAGCCCGGCCACCAGGACCCGGGCGCCAGGCCCGGGCAGGTCCGGGCCCGTTCCCACCGACGGGGCCATCAGCCGACGACCCATTCGGCGTAGAACATCGAGATCCCCGCGGCGACGAAGAGTCCGGCGATGATCCAGAAGCGGATCACGATGGTGACCTCGCCCCACCCCTTGAGCTCGAAGTGGTGCTGCAGGGGGGCCATCCGCAGCACACGCCGGCCGGTCATCTTGAAGAAGCCGACCTGCAGGATGACCGAGGCCGCGATGAGCACGAAGAGTCCGCCCAGCAGCAGCAGCAGGATCTCGGTGCGGGAGACCACCGCGAGCCCGGCCACGCTCCCGCCCAGCGCCAGCGACCCGGTGTCCCCCATGAAGATCTTGGCCGGGGAGGCGTTCCACCACAGGAAGCCGAAGCAGGCACCCATGAGGGCCGCCGCCACCACCGCGAGATCCAGCGGGTCGCGCACCATGTAGCACTTGGGGATCGGGTTGTTCGCGCAGCTGTTGCCGAACTCCCAGACCCCGACGATGACGTAGGCGCCGAAGACCATCACCGAGGCGCCCGTGGCCAGCCCGTCCAGACCGTCGGTGAGGTTCACTCCGTTGGAGGTGGCCGCGATCATCACATACGCCCACACGACGAAGGCGGCCACCCCGAAGCCTCGTCCCCAGGCGGCCAGGTCCAGGCTCGTGTCACGGACGAAGGAGATGTACGTCGATGCCGGGGTCAACCCCTGCTCGTCCGGGAAGCGCAGCGCCAGCACCGCGAAGGTCACCGCGACGATGGACTGGCCCGCCAGCTTCGCTCGCGCCCGCAGCCCTAGGCTGCGCTGCTTGGACACCTTGATGAAGTCGTCGAGGAAGCCGACAAGTCCCAGGCCGGTCATCAGGAACAGCACGAGCACGCCGGAGGCGGTCGGGCCGCGCCCGGCGATGGCGTGCGCCACGGCGTAGGCGAACAGCACCGCGGCGATGATGACGGTGCCGCCCATCGTCGGGGTGCCGCGCTTGGTGTGGTGGCTGGTCGGCCCGTCGTCGCGGATGAGCTGGCCGTAGCCTCGCCGGATCAGCACCCGGATGGCCACCGGGGTGCCGAAGAGGGAGGCCAGCAGCCCAGCCACCGCGGCGAACAGCACGATCCTCATGTGGCGACGTCCTCACCCAGCAGCCCCGCCGCCACCCGCTCCAGGCCGAGGGCCCGGGACGCCTTGACCAGCACGATGTCGTGCGCCTCGGCCTCGGCACCCAGCAGTCGCAGCGCCTCGGCCACGTCGGGCACCCATTGCGCCCCACCCGGTCCAGCGCCCTCGAGACTGGCACCCTGCTGGATCGGGCGAGCCGACTCGCCGACGGCGACGAGACGGTCCACCCCCAGCCGCACCGCCAGCCGACCGATCGCGTCATGCTCGGAGATGGAGGCCTCCCCCAGCTCGCGCATCTCGCCGAGCACCGCCCAGGTACGCCGCCCGCCCGCCATCGCCGCGAGGGTGCTCAGCGCGGCGCGCATCGACTCAGGGTTGGCGTTGTAGGCGTCGTTGACCACGACCAGCCCGTCGGCGCGCTCACGCACCTCCATCCGCCACCGGCTGACCGGCTCGGCCCGCGAGAGCGCCTCGGCCACCGCGTCAACGCCCATCCCCTGCTCACAGGCCACCGCGGCCGCGGCCAGGCTGTTGGCCACGTGGTGCTCACCGACCAAGCGCAGCCTGACCTCGGCCGAGCCTGACGGGGTGAGCAGGTCGAAGCTGGCCCGACCGGAGGTGTCCAGCCGCACGTCCTCGGCCCGCACCGCCGCGTCGGCGCTCTCCCCGACCAGCACGACCCGGGCGGCGGTGCGCTGGGCCATCGCGCGCACCAGCGGGTCGTCGGCGTTGAGCACGGCGACCGCCGTGGCGGCCAGGCCCTCGACCAGCTCGGCCTTGGCTGCCGCGATCGCCGCACGACTGCCGAACTCTCCCAGGTGCGCCGACCCGACATTGAGCACCACCGCGGTCTGCGGGGGCGCGATGCCGCACAGGTAGCGGATGTGCCCCACCCCGCGGGCGCCCATCTCCAGGACCAGGTGGCGGGTCGAGGTGTCGCAGCGCAGCACGGTCAGCGGCAGACCTATCTCGTTGTTCATCGAACCCGCGGGCGCCACGGTGGGGCCCAGCCGGGCCAGCAGCCCGCCGATGAGGTCCTTGGTGCCGGTCTTGCCAGAGGAGCCGGTGACGGCGGTGACCGCAACGTTGGCTAGCCGGTCCAGCACGGCGCGCGCTATCCGGCCCAGCGCGGCCAACGGGTCGGGGCTGAGCAGGGCGGGCCCTGCGACCTCACGGGCGCCGAGCACCGCGACCGCACCGCGGTCGCGGGCGTCGGCGACATGCAGGTGTCCGTCGGTGCGCTCACCCGGCAGGGCCACGAACAGCTCGCCACCGGTGCAGGTTCGCGAGTCGGTGCTGACCCCGGTGACCAGAACACTCGGGTCACCGCGCAGCAGCGCCCCGCTGGCCTGGGCCAGCTCGCCCAAGGTCAGGTTGATCACGCCGGGGCCCCGAGGATGGCCGCGCGCAGCTCGGTGCGGTCGTCGAAGGGGTGCAGCACCCCGGCGATCTCCTGCCCGGTCTCGTGGCCCTTGCCGAGCACGGCGAGCACGTCACCGGCACCGGCCGAGCGCACCGCCCACTCGATGGCCGCCCTCCGGTCGGCCACCTCCTGCACCTGGGCACGCCGAGCCGCCGGCACCGAACGGGCCCCGGCCAGCAGCTGCTCCCGGATGCCCCCGGCGGGCTCGGAGCGGGGGTTGTCGTCGGTGATCACGACCAGGTCGGCCAGCTCCGCCGCGATCCGGCCCATGTCGGCGCGCTTGCCCTGATCCCGGTCCCCACCGCATCCCAGCACGACCAGCAGCCGGCGATCGGTGCGCTCCCGCAACGTGGCCAGCGTGCAGCTGACCGCGTCGGGGGTGTGGGCGTAGTCCACCACCGCGAGGAAGTCCTGCCCGGCCCAGACCGGCTCCATCCGCCCCGGCACGTGACAGGCCCCCACCCCGGCGGTCGCCCGGCACGGGTCCACGCCGAGAAGCGCCAGACCGACCAGGGCCAGGGCGGCGTCGGCCAGGTTGTGGCTGCCGGGCAGGTCGACTGAGAACTCGAGGTCGATGGGCTTGCCGGCGAGCATCCCGGTCAGCCGCCCCGACTGCCCGGCCCGCCCGGTCGGGCGGGGCGGGCCCACCAGCAGGTCCGCCCCCGGCGAGGCCGCGACGGTGGTCACGGCCAGCCCGGAGTCGCGGGCCTGCGCGGCCAGCCGCTGACCCCAGCCGGACTCGTCGAGCCAGACCACCCCTGCGCGGGCACGTTGCGGGGTGAACAGCTCAGCCTTGGCGGCGAAGTAGTCCGCGATGCTGCCGTGGAAGTCCAGGTGGTCGTGCCCGAGGTTGGTGAAGACGGCCACGTCGTAGACGATCCCGTCGACCCGGCCGAGCACCAGGGCGTGGCTGGAGACCTCCATGGCCACCGTGCTCACCCCGCGCTCACGCATCAGCGCGAGCAGTCCCTGCAGGTCGGTCGCCTCCGGTGTGGTGCGCCGGCTGGGGACCGCCTGCCCGGCCACCCGGATCTCCACCGTGCCCACCAGCCCGGCTCGCTCCCCGGCGGCGGTGAGGCCGGCTTCGACCAGGTGCGCCGTGGTGGTCTTGCCGTTGGTTCCGGTCACCCCGAGCAGCCGCAGCCCGGTGGCCGGCTGGCCGTAGACCTGGGCGGCCACCGCACCCAGCCGGGCCCTCGGGTCGGGCACGACGAGGACTGGCAGGCCGCTGGCGGATGCCTCCTGCCCCCCGCTGGGGTCGGTCAGCACGGCCACGGCCCCGGCGCTCGCCGCCGCCCCGACATGGTGCGCGCCGTGGGTGGCGCTGCCCGGCAGCGCCACGTAGAGATCCCCGGGACGCACCGAGTGGGAGTCGTGGGTGACCCCGCTCAGCCACACCCGCTCGGCCCCGCCCGGCACCGCCACCCCGAGCAGCGTCGCCACGCTGGCGAGCCCACAGCCGGACACCGCCTGGGGGCGCAGGTCGACGGGGGGGCTGAGCACGGCGAGAGGCTACCGGTCACTTCCAGAAGATCTGCACGCGCGGAGCCGCCGCGCCCGTGGGCGGGACCTGCTCGGTCTGCAGCGTGAACTGCATCACCTGGCGGAAGACCGGACCGGCCAGCGAGCCGCCGCCACCACCGTCGGGGTTCTGCAGGGTGACCGCGACGACGACCTGAGGGTTGTCGGCCGGGGCGAACCCGATGAAGGACATCGTGTAGCCGCGGTAGCAGCCGCAGGAGGCGTCGTACCGGTTGGCGGTGCCGGTCTTGCCGGCCACCCGGTAGCCGGCGATGCGAGCCTCCGGCCCGGTGCCACCGGGGCCGACCACGCCCTCGAGCATCTCGGTGATCTCGGCGGCCACGCTGGGGCTGATCACCCGGGTCCGGGCCGGGGTCGCGGCGGGGTGCACCACACCGTCGGGGGTGACCGTCTGCTTCACCAGGCTCGGGCTGACCCGGACCCCGCCATTGGCGATGGTGGCGTAGACCGAGGCCATCTGTACGGCGTTGACCGAATAGCCCTGCCCGAAGGTCATGGTGTACCCGGTGGTCGCCGACCACTGCGACGGCGGCGGGACGATGCCGGGGTTCGCGCCCGGGAAGTCCAGCCCGAGCGGGCGGCCCAGCCCGAACGCGCGCAGGTAGGGGTAGAGGCGGGTCATGCCACCGAGCCGGTCGGCGGCCTCGATCGTGCCGATGTTGGACGAGAGCGCGATGGTGCCGGCGTAGGTCAGCTTGAGATCACCGTGGTTGAAGTAGTCCTTGAAGGACTGCCCGCCCCGCGAGATCCGGTTCGGCACGGTCAACCGGGTCTGCGGGGTGATGAGGTTGTTCGACAGCAGCGCCGAGGCGGTGATCACCTTGCCAGTGCTGCCCGGCTCGTAGGCCTCGGTCAGCGCCCGGTTGCCCCGGTCCGCGGCGGGGGCGGCCCCCGGGTTGTTGGGGTCGAACGTCGGAGCGGTGGCCAGCGCCAGGATCTGCCCGGTCCCGGGGGACATCACCACGACGGTGCCGCTGAGCGCACGGCTGGAGTGCACGGCGGCGGTTATGGCCTGCTGCGCCTCCCACTGCACGTCCCGGTCGATGGTCAGCCACACGTCCGCACCCGGCAGCGGCGGGGTGGTCGAGCCGCCGGCACCGGGGATAGCCAGCCCCCCCGCCGAGTCGAAGGTGGCCGAGCCGTTGCGACCGGCCAGCTCGTTCTGCAGCTGGTACTCCAGCCCGCCGAGACCCGAACCGTCGGCTCCCACGAACCCGATGACGTTGGCCGCCAGCGGCCCGGCCGGGTAGACCCGCTTGGAGGTCTTCTCGGCGAAGATGCCCGCCAGGTTCAGCGCCTCGACCTTCTTCCAGGTGGCCGGGGTGACCAGCTTGGCGACATAGGCGAAGCGGGCGGTGCCGCTCAGCCGTCGGGTGAGGGTCGCCGCGTCCACACCGACCAGCGGGGCGAGCTGGGCGGCCTCCGCGGACGGGTTCGTCACCAGGGTCTGGTCGGTGGTGATGTTGACCGCCTGCACCGAGGTGGCCAGCGGGTAACCCTTGTCGTCGCGGATCGTGCCACGGGTGGCCTGCAGGGCGACGGTGGTCAGCTGGGTCGCATCGGCGGCGTAGGCGGCCGCGTCGATGCCCTGCAGCTGCACCAGGCGCCCGGCGAACAACGACAGGATGAAGGCGAAGACCAGCAGGGCCGCCCGGGTCCGTCGGCCGCTGTCGGCCAGCCGCAGCCCCACGGGGCGCGGCCGGGGACTGCGGCGCGGCGTGCGGGGCCGGGATGGTGCGCCACGCCCGCGCGGCGTCGCCGCGGGGCGCCGCCGCGGGCCACCCGGACGCGGCTGGGTCATCGGCTGCTCCGCGGTGACGGTGTCGGGCTCACGGTGGGCTTCGGCGCGGTCCCGGCCGTGGGCTGGGGCGTGGGTTTGGGTGAGCCGCTGGGCGAGGGCCTGCTGGCCGGCCGGGTCGCGGTGGCCGTCCCGCTTGCGCCCGGCCGGGGTGTTCCGCTGGGGGTGGCCGTCGGGGCTGGTGCCGGGGGCAGGGACAACGGACCCGGCAGCACCTTCGGTGCCCGCCCCGGCGCCGGGACCCCCAGCACCGCACCGTCGGAGAGCCGGATGAAGGCCGGGTTCGTGCTGGGCACCATGCCCAGCGCGAGGGCCCGAGTGGCCAGCTTCTGCGGAGCCTGCTCCGCGGCGACCACCTGCAGCAGCGCCTGCTCCTGGTCGGTCAGCGCCGAGACGCGCTTCTTGAGGTCACTGACCGTGAAGGCGCCCTGGGCCAGGACGGTGTTGAGCAGCAGCAGCCCGACCAGTCCACCGGCCAGCAGGCCCAGCACCATGACGACGAACGGCGCACGAGCGGCCCGGCGCCGCCTGGGTGCGGGCACCAGCCGCAGCTCGGTGCGGTTCGGCCCCGGGTGGGGCATGCTGCGGGCTCCCGGGCAGGCCGGGGCCAGACGGGTGGCCGTGGGCAGCGCACTCACGCCGCCTCCCGGACCCGCTCGGCGGCGCGCAGCCGGGCCGAGGCGGCCCTGGGGTTGTCGGCGAGCTCGGCCGCGCTGGGCCGCTCGGCGCCCCGGGTGAGCAGCCGCAGCCAGGGGCGGGACTGCTCGGGCAGCACGGGCAGGTCCGGAGGAGCGCTGGAGCTGGCCCCCGCGGCCAGGGTCTGCTTGACGATGCGGTCCTCCAGCGAGTGGTAGCTGAGCACCACCACCCGCCCCCCGACACCCAGCGCGGCCAGCGCCGCCGGCAACGCCTCTCGCAGCGCGCGCAGCTCGCCGTTGACCTCGATCCGCAGGGCCTGGAAGGTGCGCTTGGCCGGATGCCCACCGCTGCGGCGGGCCGCGGCGGGGATGGCCTCGCGCACCAGCTCGGCCAGCCGGGCCGTGCCGGTGAACGGCTCGTGGGTCCGCTCCTTGACGATCCGCGCGGCGATGCGGGCGGCGAAGCGCTCCTCGCCGTACTCACGCAGCACCCGGGCCAGCTCCCCCGCCGGGTAGGTGTTGACAACCTCGGCGGCACTCGGCCCGCCGCCCTGGTCCATCCGCATGTCCAGCGGGGCGTCGGCGCTGTAGGTGAAGCCGCGCTCGGCGTTGTCCAGCTGCATGGAGGAGACGCCGAGGTCGAAGAGCACACCGTGCACCCGGGCCAGCCCGAGCTCGGCGAGCACCGCGGGCAGCTCGTCGTACACGGCGTGCACCAGGCTGACCCGGGATGCGTACGACGCCAGGCGCGCACCGCAGGAGCGCAGCGCCTCTGGGTCACGGTCCAGCCCCACCAGGCGCAGCTCGCTGTGGCGGGCCAGCAGCGCCTCGCTGTGCCCTCCGAGCCCCACGGTGGCGTCGACGACGACGGGCGCCGGGGCGGCCAGGGCCGGTGCCAGCAGGGCCAGGCATCGTTCGAGCATGACGGGGACGTGCTCCCCGGCTCGAGCCTGGCGACCCGTCGCGGACATCTCGACCCTCCCGGCACCGGTCGCGGCGGCGCCTGCGAAACAGGAAGAAGCAGGAACTGGTGTGCGGTCTCGGCGGGCGCGCACGGCGGCCCGGCTGTTTGGCGGTGGTCGGGGGCTGGGCCCGGTCCGTGCGCCCAGGTCTCCAACCGCTTGGGGAGGGAAGGGCCCTCTGGCACCGGGGAAGGGGAGCCAGAAGACGACAGCGGGTGGAGACCTCGGTGCACGGCTGGCCTAGATGAGGCCCGGCAGCACCTCCTCGGACAGGTCGGAGAAGTCCTGCTCGGTCTCGGACAGGTAGCGGGCCCAGGTGGCGCTGTCCCATATCTCCACCCGCGGGCCGGCGCCGATGACGGTGCAGTCCCGGGACAGCCCGGCGTAGTCGCGCAGCGCGGTGGGAATGGTGACCCGACCCTGCCGGTCGGGGATGTCGTCGTGGGCGCCGGAGAGGAGCACCCGCACGTAGTCGCGCGAGCGTCGGTTGGACATCGGCAGGGTCCGCATCTGCTCGGTGATCCGGAGGAACTCCTCCTTCGGGAACACGGTGATGCAGTGCTCCTGGCCCCTTGTCATGACCAGGCCCTGGGCGAGCCCGTCGCGGAACCTGGCCGGCAGGAAGATCCGGCCCTTCTCGTCGAGGCGCGGCTCGTGGGTGCCGACGAACAGCGGCACGTCCCCACCTCCCCGCCCTTGATCCCTTGTGCTCCCCAAGCCTCCATTGCGCTCCACTCTACTCCATGACGCACCACGGTCAATGATCGACGCTCCACTACGCCGGCAGGTCAGGCCACCGCCGGCCGCGACTGCTGGCCGGCCTCGGTCGCGGGCGGGGCCACGATTTGTCAGACTCGGTGGCGCACCGCAGGCACGCCTTCGGTGCGCAGCTCACCGTGGAGGCGCCCGCCCCCGCGCAGGTGCCATGCCCGGGGCCCGAGGGCACCAGCGGGCCGAGGAGGACAGGTGGCGACCACGCCGATCGACAACGACCGGCTCAGCGAGATCGCGCAGGTGACCGGGCGGATCCAGGCCGCGGTCGAGACCGTCATCCAGGGCAAGCCCGATGTGGTCCGGCTGGCCCTGACCGCCATGATCGCTGAGGGTCACCTGCTCATCGAGGACGTCCCCGGTGTCGGCAAGACGATGCTGGCCAAGGCGCTGGCCCGCTCGGTGGACGCCTCGGTGCGCCGCATCCAGTTCACCCCGGACCTGCTGCCCAGCGACATCACCGGGGTCAGTGTCTTCAACCAGGAGCGGCGGGAGTTCGAGTTCAAGCCCGGGGCGGTCTTCGCCAACATCGTGGTCGGCGACGAGATCAACCGCGCCTCGCCCAAGACCCAGTCGGCGTTGCTGGAGTGCATGGAGGAACGCCAGGTCAGCGTCGACGGGATCACGCACCTGCTCGAGACCCCGTTCATGGTGGTCGCCACGCAGAACCCGATCGAGATGGAGGGCACCTACCCGCTGCCCGAGGCCCAGCGAGACAGGTTCATGATCCGGCTGTCCATGGGCTACCCGGCCGCCCAGGCCGAGCTGGCCATGCTCGACGCGCGCACCCGGGTCTCACCCCTGGACGCCCTCGAGCCGGTGGCCGACAAGGCCACCGTGGCCTGGCTGGTCGACACGGTGCGTGAGGTCCACGTGGCCACCGCGGTGCGTCAGTACGCCGTGGACCTGGTCCGCGCCACCCGCGTCTCCCCCGAGCTGCGCCTGGGGGCCTCCCCGCGCGCCACGCTGCACCTGCTGCGCGCGGCCAAGGGCAGCGCCGCGCTGGACGGCCGGGAGTACGTGCTGCCCGACGACCTGCAGCGCCTGGCCGGGCCGGTGCTGGCGCACCGGCTGCTGCCCACGGCAGCGGCCCATGTCGGTGCGCGCACCACCACCGAGATCGTCGCCGAGATCGTCGACCGGGTGCCGCTGCCCGACAGCGACGACGCGCGGGTCACCCGCCTGGGCCGCCGGCCCTGACCTGACATGCGCGCCGCAGTGCACAGCCTGACCCTGCGCGGCAGGGCGTTCCTGGCCGCCGGGCTGAGCGCGCTGGCGTGCGCGGTGCTGCTGGGCCAGCGCGACCTGGCCCGCGCCGGGGTCCTGCTCGTCGCCCTGCCGCTGGTGTCGGCGGCTGCCACGGCCCGCGCCCGGTGCCTGCTGTCCTGCCGGCGTCACGTCGAGCCCGGCCGGATGCCGGCCGGTACGACGGGTGAGGTCCTCGTCGAGGTGGAGAACCTCTCCAGGCTGGTCTCCGGGGTGCGGCTGCAGGACGCCGTGCCCGCGCCGCTGGGCCGCAGCCCGCGTTTCGTGCTGGACCGCTTCGAGCACGGTGCCCGCCGCTACCTGACCTACCCGCTGCACCCGGGCACCCGAGGGCGCTACCAGCTCGGCCCGCTGCGCCTGACGGTGAGCGACCCCTTCGGGATGTGCGAGCTCACCCGCACGCTCAGCGCGACGGACAGCCTCATCGTCACCCCGCCCCACGAGCCGCTGCCCGCGCTGCACCTGGGTGGGGACTGGGCCGGTGATGCCAACAGCCCGGCCCGGGCCGTCGCCGCGGCCGGTGAGGACGACGTCGCCACCCGGGAGTACCGCCACGGTGACGAGCTGCGCCGGGTGCACTGGCCGGCCACGGCCCGCCGCGGTGAGCTCATGGTGCGCCGCGAGGAGCGTCCCTGGCAGAGCCGGGCCAGTGTGCTGGTCGACTCCCGGGCCGGCGCGCACCTGGGCGCCGGGGCCGCCTCCTCCTTCGAGTTCGCCGTCTCGGCGGCCGCCTCGATCGGGGTGCACCTGATCCGGCGGCGCTACGCGGTCCGCCTGCTGGACGCCGAGGGAGCCCGACATGCCATGACCGCGTGGGAGAGCACCGGAGCGTCCGCGGCCGCGGAGGGGTGGCTGCTCGACGAGCTCGCGGTGATCGAGACCTCCCCGCGGCCCGACCTGGACCCGGCGCTGCACCTGCTGCGCCGCGGCGGTGGCGACGGGCTGGTGGTCGTGGTGGCGGGGAGCCTGGACTCCGACACCGTCTCGGATCTGGCCCGCGCCCGGCACGGCAGCACCACGGCCCTTGCCGTGCTGCTGGACACCGACAGCTGGGCTGGTCGCGATGGCACGGCGCTGGCCCGCTCGCATGCGGACGTGCTGTCCTCGACCGGGTGGCGGGTGGTGGTGGCCAGCCGGACCGATCAGCTCGGCGCGCTGTGGGCCAGGCTCGGCGGGCGCACCGCCCGGGTCGGTCCCACCCCGGTCGCGGGGGCGGGGCCGCTGCCATGAGCCGCATCCACGAGAGGACCACCCCCACGTCGGAGGCCTGGCGGGCCAGCGTCGCGGCGGCGGTGGCCACCCTGCTGACCAGCACCAGCCTGACGGCAGTGCTCAGCGGGGCGGCCTGGGTGAGCCCTATCGTCGTGGTGACGCTTGTGGCTGCGCTCGGCGGCGCAGCGGCCCGCTGGCTGCGGCTGCCCGCCGCACTGCACCCGCTGGCCGGCCTGGTGCTGCTCATCCCGGTGCTGACCGCGATGTTCACCCCCGCCGCCGCCACCCTGCTGGTGCTGCCCGGGCCTGGTGCGCTGCGTGGCTTCGTCGCTCTGCTGCACTCGGGTGCAGCAGACATCCAGACCTCGGCCTCACCGGCGTACCCGGCCCCGGGGATCCTGGCGATCACCGCGCTGGGCGTGGCCGCCGTGGCGATCGCCGTGCAGACCCTGGCGGTCGGCTACGCCACGCCCGCCGCAGCCGGGCTGCCCCTGCTGGCTCTCAACGCCGTACCGGGCGCGATCTCCCCCCACGGCGGCGGCGCTGTCCCGTTCGTGGCCGCAGCGCTCGGCTACCTGGGGATGCTCGCCGTCGCCCAGCTCTCGGCAACCCAGCACTGGGGCCCGGCGGCGAGTGCTACGCCCCGGGCCGATGCGCCCCCGGTGCGCGCCGATGGCCTGCTGGCCTCTGCCCGCAAGGTGGGGCTGGCCGCGCTGGTGCTCGCGGTGGTGGCGCCCGCGTGGCTGCCAGGGCTGGACCGTGGACTGCTCCCGGTGGTGCTTGAGGGCCGGTTCGGGCACGGGCCGGGCAGCAGCACGGTCGCGGTGGTCAACCCCATCCTGGACATCAGGGCCGACCTCAACCAGCCCCAAGACGCCACGCTGCTCAGCTACACCACCGACGCCGCCACGCCGGCCTACCTGCGCACCGTGACGCTGGATGAGTTCGACGGCAACGTGTGGTCCCCGATGCGGTTGCAGGTGCCCAACGCGCAGAACCTGTCCAACGGGCTGCCCCGCCCACCGGGCCTCGGTTCGCAGGTCGGCGGGACCCCGGTGCACACCAGGATCCAGGTCGGGGCGCTGGCCGAGCGATGGCTGCCGCTGCCCTACCCAGCCGTGGCGGTGCAGGCGAGCGGGCTGTGGCTCTATGACACCCCGACGTTCAACGTCTTCTCCACCCAGCGCACCACGGCCAACCTGGTCTACGACGTGACGAGCCTGCAGCTGGCGCTGACCCCGGCTGCTCTGGCCGGCGCGAAGGCACCCGGGCCGGGGCCGGGGGCCAGCACCGGCCTGCCGTTGACCCGCGACCTGCGGCTGCCCGCCGGGTTCCCGGACTCGGTGCGGCTGCTGGCCCAGCAGGTCACCGCCGCGGCGGTGACCGACTACGACAAGGCGGTGGCGCTGCAGGCCTGGCTGCGTGACCCGGCCCGTTTCACCTATGACACCCATGCCCCCGACGGCAGCGGCACCTCGGCCATCGAGGCGTTCCTGGTGTCACGGCGCGGCTTCTGCGTGCAGTTCGCCTCCACCATGGCCGTCATGGCGCGCTCATTGGGCATCCCGGCCCGTGTCGACGTGGGCTTCCTGCCCGGCCAGCAGGTGGCACCGGGCAGCTATGTCGTTCGCACCCACGACGCGCACGCCTGGCCCGAGCTGTACTTCAGCGGCATCGGCTGGGTGCCCTTCGAGCCGACCCCGGCGGTGCGCACCGGGGCAGCCCCCGGCTACACCCAGGGCGGTGCGGGGGGCGCGCAGGTGCTGCCCGGGACCACGCCGGCCGTGACCGCACCAACGGGCCCGACGAGCGGCCCGTCGGCCTCGGCTGGGGCGCTGGCACCGAAGCTCAACGACCTGCGCGACCCGCGGGGGCTGCCCGGGCGCACCGGTGCCGGACTGCCGTGGCCGTTGCTGGTCCTGGTGTCCCTCGGTGCCGGGCTGGTCGGCAGCCCCGGCGTGCTCCGCTCGCTGCTGCGCCGTCGGAGGCTGGGCTCGAGCGGGTCGAGCCCAGCCGAGCGCGCCGGGCAGGCCTGGGTCGAGCTGCGGGACAGCGCGCTGGACCTGGGCTACCCCTGGCCGCCCAGCCGGACCCCGCGGCAGAGCGCCGAGGAGATCGGGCGCCAGGGCGGGCTGGACGAGCCGGCCCGGGAGGCGCTGGGGCGGCTGAGCATGGTTGTCGAGCGGGCCCGCTATGCCCCGGTGGTGGGGCCGGTGACCGGACTTCGTGAGGACGTCACGACAGTGCGTACGGCGCTGGCCCAGCGGCGCTCGGCCCGGACCCGGCTGCGCGCGCTGCTGTGGCCGGCCAGCCTGTACCGGTTGCGCAGGGGATGGTTGCGCAGGGGATAGCGGGCCGGGTCAGGACCCGTCAGGACCCGTCAGGACCCGTCAGAACCCGGAGCCGCGCTCGTCGCGTCGACGGTCCCAGCGCTGCTCGAGCCGCTGCATCAACGACGTCCGCGGGCCTCGCCCACCACCCCGGCGCATGACACGCACACCGGGCCCAGTCTCGGTGACCGAGGTGAGGTCGGCGGACTTCGAGCTCAACCGCCGCCAGGCGGAGATCGCCACGATCGTGCTGACCAGCATGAGCACGAAACCGAAGACACTGACCGCGATGAGTTTCGTCACCAGCCCGGTCATCAGGCCGACGACTCCAAGCACGAAGCCCACGGCTGACAGCAGGGCGCGACGTCGGTAACGCACCCGCAGCGAGGCGCCGCGCAGCGTGGAGACAAACTTCGGGTCCTCGGCGTAGAGGGCCCGCTCCATCTGCTCGAGCAGTCGCTGCTCGTGCTCGGAGAGGGGCACGTCTGCCTCCTTGCACATCCCCAGGGGGGCCGATGCCGGCACCACAAGGATAAGCACGTGCCGAGCCCGGCGAAACCGCTGTTGCTCGCTGCGAAGGCTCATCCCCGTCGGGTTGGAGCCGACGGCTCGCCCCGACCAGATGCCCGCACCCCGTCCGCCCGCACCCCGCCCGCCCGCGCCCCTCCCGCCCGCGCCGCGTCCACCCTCGCCCCATCCGCCCGCGCCGCGTCCGGGTCGGGCACGAGGCTGGCCGGGCGCACCACGCCGGAGCCGAAGCGTGCCGCCGCGCGGTCGGCGGCCCGCTCGGCCTCACGCCAACCACGCTCGCGCTCACCGAGGGCCAGCTGGCGTGGCGCCGACCCGACCGGCACGAGCTGCTCGACCCGCACGCCGACCAGGCGCAGCCGGGCTCGGTCCAGCCCGAGGGCGTCGTACAGCGCGCGGGCCGCGGCATAGATCTCGTTGCCCACGTCGGTGTGCCCGGGCAGCGTGCGGGCCCGTGTGATCGTCGTGAAGTCGGCGAACCGCACCTTGATCGACACCGTGCGCCCCTGGAGCCCGGCCCGGCGCATCCGCTCCCCGACCCGCTCGGCCAGCCGCAGCAGCTCGCGACGCACCACCAGCGGGTCATCGACGTCACGATCGAAGGTGTGCTCCGCCCCGACCGAGCGGTCCGGCTCCTCGACCACCACCCGGCGATCGTCGCGGCCCCACGCCAACGCATGCAGCTGGGCACCGACGGCCGGCCCGAGCGCCCGCTGCAGGGTGGACAGCGGCGTGTCCGCCAGGTCGCCGACGGTGCGCAGCCCGAGCCGGGTCAGCACCTGCTCGGTCCGCTCCCCCACCCCCCACAGCGCCCCCACCGGCAGGGGGTGCAAGAACTCGATCACGGCGTTGGCCGGCACGACGAGCAGGCCGTCCGGCTTGGCCTGGGTTGTGGCCAGCTTCGCCACGAACTTCGTCGTGGCAACACCCACCGAGCAGGTGATGCCCTGCTCGTCGACCACCCGGTCCCGGATCATCGCCCCGATCTGCGCCGGCGTCCCGAGCCGACGCAGCGCCCCGGAGACGTCGAGGAAGGCCTCGTCCAGCGACAACGGCTCGACCAGCGGGGTGATCGAGCGGAAGATCTCCATCACACCCTCGGACACCTCGGCGTATCGCCGGTGTGAGGGCGGGATGATCACCGCCTGCGGGGCCAGCCGGCGGGCACGGCTCATCGGCATCGCCGAGTGCACGCCGAGCCGGCGGGCCTCGTACGTCGCGGACAGCACGACCCCGCGGCCACCGGAGGCCCCCACGATGACCGGCTGGCCCCGCAGCTGCGGGCGGGAGCGCAGCTCGACCGAGGCGAAGAAGGCGTCCATGTCGACGTGTAGCACGGTGCAGCCGGTGTCGTCGCCCGCCCCTGGTGGCGGGCTGGACCCGCGCCGGAGCTGGCTACGACTCACCGTCGCTCACCTCCCGCCTCGCGCTGGGCTGTCAGGTCCGCCCGCGGGACCAGTCGGGTCACCCCCGGGTGGCCAGAACGTGCAGCGCGGCAGCGGTCGCCAGGAAGGCAGGGTGCGCGCACAGCTGGGCTTCCAGCGCCTGCAGCGCTCGAGCCGCGGCCGGCTCGGGGTCGACCAGGCTTCCCGGCACCAGGTCGGCCAGCACCCGCGCGGCGCGCACCGTGGTGACGCTCAGGCCAGCAGCGCCCAGCAGCGCGGTGAGTCCGGCGACATCGAAGCGTCGCGGCAGCGGGTCACTCGGCCCCCACCGCCCGTCCGGGTCATCCAGCGCACGGTGGGCGTCGGCGAAGTGCCCGGCCAAGGCACGGGAGAGCACCGCGGCGTGGCGGTTTGCCGTGACCACCGAAAGCAGCCCGCCGGGACGCAGCGCCCCGGCGATCGCAACCAGGGCGGAGGCCACGTCGTCGACATGCTCGAGCACCCCGTGACAGACCACCACGTCGAAGCCGCCGGATGGCACCACCCGGGGCAGGTCGGCGGCATCCCCCTGCACCGCCCGCACGCTGCCGCTGCCGGCCGCGCGGTGCTCGAGGGCGGCCAGCGCATCCGGGCTGGGGTCGACCACGGTGACGGCGTGACCGGCCTGGGCCAGCGGGACGGCCAGGCCACCGGTGCCGCCGCCGAGATCGAGGATGTCCAGCGGGCGGTCATGGGGGCCGGGCTGCGCGGCGATCGCCGTCAGCAGGGTCTGCCAGGCCACCGCGGCCCGGGTGGGGACGCGCACCTGGGTGTCATCGACCACCGGGACTCCCCTCGACGGGCAGGTCTGCGGCTCCACCCTAGTGACCACGCTGGCCTCGCTCAGCAGTCCGCGGCTCATCGCCCGGGGCTGCCCGGGCTGGCGTGCCAGAGCTTGCGCGGGGCCTCCGCCCGGGGGTTTGCCGCGCGCTCGACCTGGGGGGTCGCCGCCCTTTCGACCTGGGTGCTTGCCGCGCGCTCCGCCCGCGCCGCCGCCCCCCGGCTGTCCCGCACGTCCTCCCCCGGCGGGCGCACGTCGGCGTAGGGGGACTGTCGGAACCCGCTGGGGTGCACCAGCACCCGGCGCCGAGCATCGGCCCCGGCCTCCGGCGGAGGCTGGACCACCGGCCGGGTGGAGCGGCTGCCGGCGGCGGCGGCCACTGCCTGCTCGGTGTAGCCCGCCCCCGCCGCCTCGCCGAGCAGGTCGAGGACCGGGCCGAGCCCGCCGGCCTGCCAGGCGGCGTGCAGCACGGTCAGGTCCCAGGCACCGGTGCCACGCAGCGAGACCCCGCGTGGGCCGGTCCGGCGCAGCTCGCCGCGGACCAGCAGTAGCCAGGAGTGGAACAGCGTGGCGGCGTAAGGCCCCTGGGCGTCGGAGAAGAACGTCGCATCCACCGGACCGGTGGTGTCATCAAGGGTGATGAAGACGACCCGACGCCCCGAGCGGATCGGCGGGGTCTGGGTGGCAACCTTCACCCCAGCGACGAGCATCTCGGCCCGGCTGCGCTGAGCGAGCATGTCCTTGGAGCGCACCACGCGCAGTGCGTCGAGCAGGTCGGCGTAGAAGTCGAGCACGTGCCGGCTGACGTCCAGGCCGAGCACCTCCAGCTCGGCCCGGACCCGCTCACTGCCGGTCATCTCCGGCAGCCCGCTGGGCGCGAAAGAACCCGGCGAGATGTCGGCGGCCCCGAAGTCCAGGGCCAGCTGCACGGCCGGCTCACCCGGCTGGGGACTCCCGGCCCGGCCCACGCGAGCACCCCGGCCCACGCGGGCACCCCGGCTCCCGGCCCGGTCCCACCGGTCGATCTCGCCGACCTGCAGCAGCAGGTCGCGGCGGGTGATCCGCCCAGTACGACGCAGGCCCAGCCGGGCGCTGGCCCCGCCGATCCCGTAGAGCGAGTCAAAGGCCCCAGCCAGCACCAGTCGCTCGACGACCGGGCGGGACACCCGGGCGCGGTGCCAGAAGTCGGTCAGCGTCGCGTACGGGCGGCCGGCGACCACCCGGGCGACCTCAGCCTGGGAGATCCCCTTGACCTCGGCCAGGGACAGCCGGATCCCGTAGCCGCGCGCGTCGGGCAACCCATCCGGCAGCCACTCGGGCCGTTGCCGCGGGAGGGCCCCCAGAACCTGCGGCGGCGGCTCGTCGTCGACGGCAAGACGCTCCACCCGGTAGCAGCCCTCGGAGCGGTTGACGTCCAGCCCGAGCACGGCGATGCCGAAGTTGCGCGCGTCGTCGAGGATGAGCCGCTTGGGATACATCCCGGGGTCATGGGTGAGCACCCCGGCAAGGAACGCGGCCGGGTGGTGCGCCTTCAGCCACGCCGACTGGTAGGTCGGCAGCGCGAAGGCTGCCGCATGGGCCTTGCAGAAGCCGAACGAGGCGAAGGCCTCCAGCACCTCCCAGGCCCGATCCACAGTGGCGGCGTGGTAGCCCCGGGCCAGCGCACGGGCCGGGAACCACACCCGCACGTCCTCCTTGGCCACCGGGTCGCCCAGGGCCCGGCGCACCTCGTCGGCCTCGGCAAGGTCGCAGCCGGTCAGCGTCGCGACGATGTGCAGAACCTGCTCGTGGAAGACCACCACCCCGCAGGTCTGCTCCAGGTGCGGGCGCAGGTCCGGGTGCAGGAACTCCGGGGCGGCCCAGCCCTGTCGGGCCCGCAGGAACGGGGTGACCATGTCGCTCTTGACCGGGCCGGGGCGGAACAGCGAGATGTCGATGATGAGGTCCTCGAAGGTCTCCGGGGCGAACTTGCCGATCAGCTCGCGTTGCCCCGGAGACTCGATCTGGAAGCAGCCGAGGGTGCGGGTGGACTGGATGAGCCGGAACGTCGCGGGGTCATCCAGCGGCACCGCCTCGAGGTCGACCCGGCCCTGCGGGGTGAGGAAGTCGGCCTCCTCCACGTGCCCGCCGGCTCGAGCCACCTCCTGCCGGCTCGCTCCGTCGACCCGGGTGATCTCGTCCAAGGCGTGTGCCATGGCCGACTGCATCCGGACCCCGAGGATGTCCAGCTTGAGCAGGCCGAGCTCCTCGACGTCGTCCTTGTCGAACTGGCTGAGCGGGAAACCCATCCAGCTCGCCTCCACCGGGGTGCGGTCGAGCAGGCTGGCATCGGAGAGCAGCACCCCGCACGGGTGCAGCGCGACGTGCCGGGGCAAGCCGTCGAGTCGCTCCACCAGCCGCAGCAGGGTGTCGAAGGCCCCGGACGCGGCGATCCCGGAAGCACGCAGCTCGGGCAGCTCGTCCAGGGCGGCCCGGGCGTCACGGGCCCGGATGTGCGGGAACGCCTTGGCCACCGTGTCGATCTCCCCCGGCGGCAGGCCGAGCGCAGCCCCGACGTCGCGCACCGCGTGGCGGACCCGGTAGGTGTCCATCATCGACACTGCACTGACCCGCTCCCCGCCGTAGCGGTCGATGACCCGCTGGTAGATCTCGGTACGTCGGGCCGACTCGACGTCGAGGTCGATGTCGGGCAGCACCGAACGTCGCGGTGACAGGAACCGCTCCATCACCAGGCCGTGCCGCAGCGGGTCGACCCCCGAGATGCCCAGCAGGTAGGTCACCAGGCTGCCCGCGCCGGAGCCACGCGCGGCAACCCGCACCCCCATCTGCCGGATCAGCTCGACGACGTCGGCGACGGTGAGGAAGTAGCCGGCGAAACCCAGCATGTCGATGATCCCCAGCTCGTGCTCGAGCCGGTCACGCAGTGCGGTCGTGTCGGACAGGCCACGGGTGCTGATGCCGGCCTCGCAGCTGGCCCTCAACGCCACCGAGGCGACCTCTCCGGGGCTCCGTGCCCCGGCGCGGGCCGCGGCCAGCCGCTGCGGACCGAGCACGAGCTCGGTCTCCGGGAAGTGCGCGCCGGCCGCGCCCAGCCCCAGCCCGAGGTCGGCGGCGGGGTCTAGCGCGCACCGGTCGGCGGCCCGCCGGGTGGCGGCGAGCAGCTCGCGGCCAGAGCCCCCGGCCGGCCCTGCCAGCCGGGTGACCTCCTCGGCCACCTCGGCCATCTCCTTACCGGACTTCAGGTAGCCCTGCGCGTTGCGCCGGTCCAGGTGCCGCGGGTCCAGCGGGACTAGTCGGCGCGCGGCGTCGAGAACGTCGGCGGTCGGGGCGTCGTCGGGGTCGGCGTAGCGAACCAGGTTGGTCAGCACCGCCGTCACGCCCACCTCGCGGGCCGTGACCAGCGAGCGAGCAGCATGAGCCGCCGAGACCGGCCCGTCGCCGGGGGCGCGGTGCGAGACCACCTCGACCAGCAGGGTGGTCGGGTCGGGTAGCGCCGCGCGCCAGATGCCGAGCAGGTCGCGGGCCAGGTCGGGGCGGCGGCGGCGCACG
>JAJZTN010000098.1 GCA_021848885.1 Actinomycetes bacterium | reverse complement strand
GGCCAGCCGCCCCCGCCCCCACCCCGGCCCCGCGCCTGGTCGGATCAACCGCAGGGGCGTCGGTAGCGCAGCTCGGGGACTGGCGGACCGACACCGTCGTACTGTTTCCGGCCGCCGTCGGGTGCGAAGCCGTGGCGTTGGTAGAACTGCCGGGCACGGACGTTGGCCTCCAGCACCCACAGGGTCACCGCTGGTGCGGTGGAGGGTGCCAGCTCGAGAGCGGCCCGCAGCAGCATCGAGCCCACGCCCTGCCGCCATCGGGCCGGGTCGAGGTAGACGGCGTAGAGCTCGTGGATCCCGCTCCCGGCGAGATCCTCGTCGCGGCTGGGGCCGATGCTTGCCAAGCCGATGACGGTCCCGGCCGCCACGGCCACCAGCGTCGCCCGGTCCTCGCTCGGGCCAGTCAGCACCTGCGCCCAGCGCTCCTGCCGGTCCTGCCAGCGCAACCCGTCGAGGTAGTCGTCGGGGAAGATGCCC
Organism: Actinomycetes bacterium; assembly: GCA_021848885.1. Taxonomy (GTDB): domain Bacteria; phylum Actinomycetota; class Actinomycetes; order JAJZTN01; family JAJZTN01; genus JAJZTN01. The sequence continues at coordinate 9,616 of JAJZTN010000098.1, read as the reverse complement.
CGGTAGGCGACCTGCCACGAGGCGGTGTGCGCTCGCGCGATGCCTTCCGCGTCGGTCGGATCGGCGGGTCGGACGGTCACCGACGTTGTCCCCACCTCGGCAAGTCTGGCAGGTGGCCCGGGGTGGGTCGCGACCACGAGCCCGCGCGGGCCACCTCCGGCTCAGCAGATCCAGTAGCGACGGAGGGGGACCGGGCTGCCCGGTCGGTCCACGACGGATTCGAGGACGCCCCCGTTGCTCTCGATGGCGCGGGCCGAGCCGCTGTTGTCGTCGTCGCAGGTGACGAGGACCCTGTCGATGCCGAGGGAGCGGGCGATGACCAGGCCCTGGCTGAGCATGGTGGTGGCATGACCTCGGCGTCGGTGCCCGGGCACAACGGCGTACCCGATGTGTCCGCCGTAGGCGGCCAGAAAGTCGTTGAGCTCGTGGCGGATGCTGATGCGGCCAACCAGCTCACCACCGAGTGTTGCCGCCAGGAACGTCGCGGGGACCCAGTCGCGTGCCACGTTGAGACCACGGCTGTTGTCGCGCAACCGCTGCAGGTAGCTAAGCCACGACTCGGCCGGGTCGAGGCCGAGCAGGAACGCGAATCCCTCCTCGGCCAAGGCCGCGTGGGCGGTGAGGGCCGGGCCCTCGTCATGGGGCAGCAGAGGTCGCAGCCGAAGCGCACCGGTCATGGTCGACGATGCTGGCGGAACCAGCGACGAGGCGCCAACGGTTTGCCTGCCCACCTCACGGTCGCAGGTAGGCCCACCCCTCGCGCTGGCGGTGGACGAGGTGGGCAACCCCAGAGGGTACGACGCGCACCGTGCCCGCCAGGTCCTCGCTGGTCACCTGCAGCGCCCGCATCGAGTTGGCGCAGACCGCGACCTGCAGCCCCGCCTCCGTCAGCGTCGCCAGCCGGGCCGCATCGGGGGAGTCCCGGCGAGCCAGCGCGAGCGCCGGGCCGTGCACGACGAGCTCGACCGGGGTGCCCGCACCGAGCTCGACCCGCAGGTTCGTGATGTTGACCAGGACCGCCGCCTGCTTGGCCGGGTCAGGGTCGTTGAGGTGGACGACGACGCCAGGCTGGGTCACGTCGTCTGGATCGGTGGCAGACATACTCCCCACGGTATATGCCCCCGTGCGGTGCCCCGTGCGGTGCCCCGTGCGGTGCCCCGGCCGCGGACACCGGCCACGCCACGCCGCGCTATGCCACGCCGCTATGCCACGCCGCTATGCCGCGCCGCTATGCCGCGCCGCGCCGCGCTATGCCCTGGGCTGCGCCGTCCAGCGCAGGTAGGGCTTGACCTCTTCGACCTGGCCGAAGCGCTGCGTGGCTTCCGCGGTGCTCATCGCGGGAGAGACGATGACGCGTTGGCCGGGCATCCAGTCGGCCGGGGTGGAGATCGGGAAGGCGTCGGTGAGTTGCAGGGCGTCGATGACGCGCAGGATCTCGTCGAAGTTGCGCCCGACCGACTTCGGGTAGGTCAGGGTGAGTCGGACCTTGTTGTCCGGGTCGATGATGAACACCGAGCGGACCGTGGAGGAGTCCCCGGCCCCGGGGTGGATCATGTCGTAGCTCTCGCTGACCGTTCGTGTCGGGTCGGCGATTATGGGGAAGTTCAGCTCGCTGCCGCTGACCTCGGCGATGTCCGGGGCCCAGCCGTGGTGGTCCTCGACCGGGTCCACCGAGATCGCGATGACCTTCACGCCTCGCTTGTCGAACTCGGCCTTGAGCTCCGCGGTGCGACCCAGCTCGGTGGTGCAGACCGGGGTGTAGTCGGCCGGGTGACTGAAGAGCACCGCCCACGACCCGGCTTTCCACTCGTGGAAGCGGATGGTCCCCGCGGTGGTCTCGGCAGTGAAGTCCGGGGCGGCATCCCCCAACCTGATGCTCATCGACACTCCTCGTCTGGCTCGGTCGTCCCTCGTCTGGCTCGGTCGTCCTTCGTCTGGCTCGGTCGTCGTTCGGGGCGGCCGGCTCGGGGCTTCGGTCCCCAGCGGCCCTGCGGCACAAGCTATCCGCGGCCGTCTCGCCCCGACCCTAGGTGAGGTTCAGCGGGTCCGGGAGGTCCCGGACCCGCCAGAAGTGGCCCACCGGGCCGATGCCGCGCCCCAGCGGGTAACCCTCGGCGATGCCGGTGGTCACGTAGGCCTTGGCGCTGCGCACCGCGGAGGTCATGTCCGCGCCCCTGGCCAGACCGGAGGCAACCGCAGCGGAGAGCGTGCAGCCCGTGCCGTGGGTGTGCGGGGTGTCGAGACGGTCGTTGACCAGCTCGACCGCGCGGGTCCCGTCGAAGAGGAGGTCGACGGCTGCCTGCTCGGCGGGCAGGTGCCCTCCCTTGACCAGCACCCACCGGGGACCCATTGCGTGCAGCGCCCGAGCGGCGGCCAGCTGGTCCTGCCGCGTCCGCACGCTCATGCCGGTGAGCAGCTCGGCCTCACCCAGGTTGGGCGTGAGCAGATCCGCCAGCGGCAGGATCAGCTCGCGCAGCGCCGCAACCGCGTCCGGACGCAGCAGCGGGTCACCGTGCTTGGAGACTGCCACCGGGTCGACCACCACCGGGCCCGCCCCGAGCCGGCGCAGCGTCTGGGCGACTGTCTCGATGATCGCGACAGAGAGCAGCATCCCGACCTTGACCGCGTCCACGCCGATATCGGTCACCACGGCCTCGATCTGCTCGGCGACTGCGCGCGGGGGCAGCTCGTGCACCGAGGAGACCCCCACCGAGTTCTGCGCGGTGACGGCAGTGATCGCCGAGGTGCCGTGCACCTGGTGGGCGAGGAAGGTCTTCAGGTCGGCCTGGATCCCGGCCCCTCCGCCCGAGTCGGACCCGGCGATGGTCAGCGCCCGCGGCACCGGGCCGACCCGCTCGCTCATCCGACCGGCCAGCCTTCCCGCCGGTAGGCGGCGTCCCAGAACATCCACTCGTAGCGGGCGCTGGTGAGGTAGTGCCGCTGCATCGTCTCGCGTACGACGCCGGGCACCTCGGCGGCGACCCGGTCGGTCAGTGCGAGGACCTCACCGACCACGGCGGCGAACTCCTCCCCGCCGTACGTCGCGATCCAGCGGGCATAGAGCGGGTTCGGCGAGGACTGCCGCAGCAGCCTCGTGCCCACCTCGGCGTAGATCCAGTAGCACGGCAGCACGGCCGCGAGCCCCTCGGCGTACGGACGGCCGTGCACGGTGGCGAGCAGGTAGCTGGTGTAGGCGAGCGTCGTGGGGGACATGGGCGGCAGGGCTGACCCCCCTGACCCCCCTGACCCCCCGCTCAGGCCGAGCTCGTCGAGGATGCCGCTGTGCATGCTCTGCTCGACCAGAAGCGCGTTGGCGGCGTGTCGGCTGAACATCGCCGTCGCCGCGGCGTCGGGGGCCCGCCCGGCCAGTGTGCTCAGCGCTCGGGCGTAGTCGCGCAGGTAGTGGGAGTCCTGCGCGATGTAGTAGGAGAACCTGTCCAGCTCCAGCGTCCCGGCAGTGAGACCGGCCAGGAACGGGTGCTCCATGATCGCATCGAAGATCGGTGCGCTGGCCCGCCACAGCGTTTCGGTGACCACACCCGTGGCCAGCGTCGGGGTGGGCGCGCCTGTCCGGGTCACGGGGCGTCCTCTCCCGCCGACCCGGAAGACCCCGCCGACCCGGAGGACCCCGCCGACCCGGAGGACCCCGCCGACCCGGAAGACGGATCGGAGGACAGGTCGGCTCGCCCGGTCGCCGCGCTGGACGCCTGGGCGTGGTGCCGCCGGGGGATCCGGCCGGCGCGCCGTGCCGCCCGCCCCGCCTCGACGGCCTTGCGCATCGCCTCGGCCATCAGCGCAGGGTCCTGCGCCCGGGTGACGGCGGAGGCGAGCAGTACGGCGTCACACCCCAGCTCCATGGCCAGCGCCGCGTCCGAGGCCGTGCCCAGGCCGGCGTCCAGCACGACGGGGACCGTGGCCTGCTCGACGATAAGGGCGATGTTGTGCGGGTTGCAGATCCCCAGCCCGGTGCCGATCGGTGCCCCCAGCGGCATCACCGCGACGCAGCCCACCTGCTCGAGCCGGCGGGCCAGCACCGGGTCGTCGCTGCAGTAGGGCAGCACCTGGAAGCCGTCCTGGACGAGCCGCTCGGCGGCGTCGAGCAGCTCGACCGGGTCCGGTAGCAGGGTGTGCTCGTCCGCGATCACCTCGAGCTTCACCCACGAGGTGCCCAGCGCCTCGCGGGCCAGCCGGGCGGTGAGCACGGCCTCTCCGGCGGTGAAGCACCCGGCGGTGTTGGGAAGCACGCGGATGCCTCGCCGGGCCAGCACGTCGAGCAGGGAACCCTTGGTCGCCGGGTCGACCCTGCGCATGGCCACCGTGCTCAGCTGGGTGCCCGAGGCCAGCAGTGCGCGGTCCAGCTGGTCCAGGCTGCCCGCCCCGCCGGTCCCCATGATCAGACGCGACTGGAAGCTCTCCCCGGCGATGACCAGCGGGTCCTCGGACATGTCAACCTCCCTGTACGGCGGTGAGCACCTCGACGCGGTCACCGGGACTCAGCCGGGTGGACTCCCAGGCGCTGCGCGGGATGACCGTGGCATTGACCGCGACGGCGACACCGCTCGCCTGCCCGGTCAGACCTGCGACCACCTCGGCCACGGGCGTGCCCGGGGCCAGCTCCTCGGGCCTGCCGTTGACGGTGACCTTCACACCCGCGCCTCGGTCGCCGTCACGGCGAACCGCTGTGGGGTGAATGGCGCCATGGGCTCCGGCAAGGCCCCGTCGAGGACCAGGGCCTCCACGGCGTCGGCGGTCAGCGGGGTGAGCAGGATGCCGTTGCGGTAGTGCCCGACCGCGAGCACCAGCCCGGCGATGGAGGTCGGCCCGACGGCGGGGGCGTTGTCCGGGGAGCCGGGCCGCAGGCCCGCGCGGGTCTCGACCAAGGGCAGCTCGGTTATGGCTGGGACGAGGGTGTGCGCGTCGCGCAGCAGCTGGTAGACCCCGCCCGCGGTGACCGTCTCGTCGAAACCGAGCTCTTCCTGGGTGGCGCCCACGACCAGCTCGCCGTCCTCGCGGGGCACGAGGTAGACCGGAAAGCCGTGCACCATCCCGCGCACCGTGCGGGTCAGCAGCGGGCGGTAGGGCCCGGGGACGTGCAGTCGGATCACCTGCCCCTTGACCGGACGCACGGTCGGTACGACGTCCTCCGGCAGGCCCGGCAGCGCCGAGTGGCTCCCAGCGGCCACAACGACGCAGCCGGCGGCCAGGGTGGAGCCGTCGTCCAGCGTCACCCCGGTGACTCCGGTGCGGTTTGTCAGGACCCGCTCGACGCTGTGGCGGAGGACGCTCACGCCGGCTGCCTCGGCGGCTCCCAGCAGCGCCGCGGTCAGCCGGCGTGGGTCGACCTGGTGGTCATCGGTGACCAGGACACCACCTTGCACGTCGGGGGCGAGCATCGGCTCGAGGCGACGACACTCCCGCCCGGTCAGGCGCTCGCTGGCCAGCCCGAGGCGTTGTTGGAAATCCGCCAGGTCGTGCAACGCGGCCCGGTCTGCGGCGTCCAGCGCCACCGCCAGGGTGCCCGTGTCCCGGTAGCCGACCGACTGGCCGCTGCGCTGCTCGACCTCGGCGACGAAAGAGGGGTAGCGGGCCGCGGAGGCCAGGTTGAGCCGCAGCAGGCTCTCCTCGCCGTAGTGCAGCTCGGTCACTGGGGCGAGCATGCCCGCCGCCACGGCGGAGGCACCCTGGCCGGGCCGGGGATCGACCGCCGCGACCCGCAGGCCGCGCTCGCCCAGCCGCCACGCGCAGGACAGGCCGATGACACCGGCACCGACCACGACAGCATCGAAGGTCGTCGTACTGGTCATGAGGAACTCCCTTCGCCGGCATGACCCGGATCAGGTTCGACGGTCGGCGGCAGGTTCCGCCCTCTCAGCCCGACAAGCCGGGCTCCCGTGCCATCGGCAACAATAGAGGTGGCCACCTCGTCGTGAAAGAGTGCCCCCCGTGCCGATGAAGGACTCCGCGGGCGGCCTGACCGCCCGGCGCCGGCTGAGGGCCGCGCGGCTGTACCTGTGCACCGACGCCCGGGAGCGCCAGGGCGACCTGGAGGAGTTCCTCGACGCTGTGCTGGCCAACGGGGTCGACATCATCCAGCTGCGCCAGAAGGGACTTCAGGCACGCCAGGAGCTGGACTACCTCGAGGTCTTCGCGGCGGCGGCCGAGCGGCACGCGGCCCTGGTCTGCGTCAACGACCGGGCGGACCTCGCAGCGGCCAGCGGGTGCCATGTGCTGCACCTGGGTCAGGACGACCTGCCGGTGAGCCTGGCGCGGCGCATCATCGGGCCGGACACCGTGCTGGGTGTGTCCACCCACTCTCGTGAGCAGGCCGAGCGCGCGGCCAGCGACCCGGGCATCGACTACTTCTGCGTGGGCCCCACCTGGCCCACCCCGACCAAACCGGGTCGGCCAGCCCCGGGGCTGGCGCTCACCCGGCAGGTGGCGGCGATGGGACCTGGCCGACCCTGGTTCGCCATCGGCGGGATCAACCTGGACAACCTCGAGGAGGTGATCGCGGTCGGCGCCCGCCGGGTGGTGGTGGTCCGCGCCCTCACCGAGGCCTCCGACCCGGCCGCGGTGGCCGCTGAGCTGGCTCGCCGTCTGCGCGAGGCCGGGGACCTGTGACCGGTCGCGGCCTCGATGCGGTGGCAGCATGTGCGCGGCCGGCAAGGCCTGCTGGATCGCCCCGCTTGTGCTGCGCGCGGGTTGTTGGCGGCGCCGATGCTTGAGCCGTTCGTGCTGGAGGGCCGGCGGGTCAGGCTCGAGCCGCTCGCCCTGGAGCACGTGCCGCTGCTGGCGGCCGCGGCAGCCCAGGACCGGAGCACCTACGCCTTCACCTGGGTGCCGGACGGGGTCCAGGACACCCGCCGATACGTCGAGGCCGCCCTCGAGCACCAGCAGACCGGACGAGCACTGGCGTGGGCCGTTCGTCTGCTGGCGGAGAACAGGATCGTTGGCAGCACGAGGTTCTTGGACCTGGAGGTCTTCTCCTCGCCGCCTCCGTGGCCGCCCGGGGTGGGTCGAGGTGGCGAGCCAGGACCAGACCATCCACCGTCGGTGGGCGAGATCGGAGGCACCTGGTTCGCGGCGTCCGTCCAGCGAACTGGTGTCAACTCCGAGGTCAAGTTCCTTCAGCTCGCCCATGCCTTCGAGGTCTGGCAGGTGCTCAGAATCACGTTCAAGACGGACGCGCGCAACCATCGCTCGCGACGCGCCATCGAAGGCCTCGGTGCGCGTTTCGAGGGAGTGCGCCGCGCGCACTCTCCGGCCACGGATGGATCTGTGCGGGACACGGCCTACTTCTCCGTCCTGCGCGAGGAGTGGCCAACGGTCAGGACTGCCCTGCGCCGTCGGCTCGGCTGGGAGTGAGCAGCGTCGGAGCCCGGGCCCCGGGGATGGGATGACCGGGGATTCACGTGTGTTCACAGGCGATTCGTCGCGCGCTTCTGCCAGGGTTTGTGGCAACCGGGCTCGCAACCGCTCATGCGCGAGTAGTTTGGTTTTACTGTTGCACTCAGTTTCCGGTAGTTTGCTGTCTCGCGGGGACGAACATCCGGTCATCGCGGTTGCTGCCCAGGAGGCATAGTCAGATGCAGATCACTATTGACACGAACGACCCCGTGGAGAAGGTTCTCAGCGTTCTCAGCGTGGCGTTCGGGGTGTCGCTCGGGGTGAACTCCGACGGCGCCAGCGCAGAGGTCACCCCGATCGCTGCCGCACCAGTTTCGGCCCGCCGGGCAGGGCGCGCCCCACGTCGAGGCGCCGTCGCGGTGGCCAAGACCCCCCGCCCCGCGCGCAGCCCGCGTCGTCCGGCCAAGCCCAGTGGGCCCGCCGACACCGCGCTCGTGCGTGCCTGGGCGAACGAGCGGGGCCTGCAGGTGCGAAGCCGTGGCCCCATCCCCAAGCCCGTGCTCGAGGCCTATCGGGCCAGCGCCGGGGCATAGCTCGGCTCGGTGGGCGCGGCTTGCCCGGTCTGCCCGGCGGCCCGCCCGCTCAGTCCGCGCGAGGTGCTGGCTCGGCCTGCCCGGTCGACCTGCGCCGCCGGTTAGGGCCAGCACAAGGTGCGCTCAAGCCTGGCCGAAGACTCAGGCTCGACGCTGGTGACGTTGCGCTGATCGGGTTAGCGTGCTGGTCAGCCCCGAGAGCCCTCCATCCCCCCGGGCTCTCGGGGCTGCGTCATGCGACGGGGCGAGCGCCCGGTGCACCAGGTGCAACCCTGCGCGTCACGATGTAACGCCGTGGCGCCCTCGTGCGACAGACCCGGTGGAGCCACCGCGCGGACCCGGCTCCCCGACGAGGAGGTCACGATGGGCGGCACCGGGACGATCATGGCGGCCGAGCAAGGCCGCCGATGTGCCGCGCCGCAGCCCAGCTCCCGGGTGCGCACGCACTCCTACCGCTACGTGCAGGTCAGCGCCGCGGTCGAGACCGACCGGCTGCGGGCCGAGCTGGTCAGCAACAGCGCCGTGACGGCGGTCGCCTGGGTCGAGGGGGTCGACCAGCTCATGCCGCTGGCGATGGCCTGGTCGGCAAGCGACATCCGCTGGGTCTGAGGCCGCAGCCGACAGCCGAACCCTTCAGGGCCACGAGCCCACCCCGGCTCAGCGCTGGCCGTCCGACCTCGAAGAGCGGGTCGGGCTCCTGGCCCGAGAAGTCTTCCATCGAGAGATGCTCCACGCCAGGGCGGACCCGCTGTGGTGGAGTCGAGCGGTGCCCACGTGCATCAGCCCCGGCCGGGCCGTCACCGTGGGCTAACCGTCAGCTAACCGAGGCTGGGCAGGCTGTGCCACACGGAGGTGGTGGCCCACACTCAGCGGACCCTTGGGCCCACGATGAGATGGATTGGTTGTGGTGGAACGTCCCGTTCATGGTGGCGGCGCTGCTCATCGCCTTCGCTCCGCTGGTGTGGGCGATGGTGATCGAGGACCGCCCACGGCGCCTCGAACGAGACGTCCTCGTTGACCTCGAACGCCTTCCCGTGGCCGAAGAAGCTGTTGACGCGCTGCGCACGCGCACCCCGGATGCCGCCGGACTCGACGGAGGGGGCCGCTAGCACCGACCGCTGCGGAGAGGATGGCAGACTCAGGTTGATGAAGCGTGGACTCTTCCCGCAGCCCACCAGGGGCAGGGCCCAGCGAGCATCGAGCCAGCCCTCGCCACCGGCCGTGGGGCCAGGATGCCTGGGTGGGCTCCCGGGTCGGCGACCTTGCCCGGGTGTTCGACCGAGGTTGGCGGGAACACCACAGGTGCGATCGTGACCTCCGGCGCAGAGGGCCCCCGATCCCAAGGGTCCGCAGCGCGTGTCCTGGTCGTGGATGACGAGCCGGGCGAGCGCTACCTGGTCGGTCAGTACCTGCGCCGGGAGGGATACCTCGTCGAAGAGGCGGCCGATGGCGCCCAGGCCCTTCAGCGCGTACGCCGCAACTTGGTGGACCTGGCCCTGGTGGACATCATGATGCCCGGCATGGATGGGTTCGAGCTCGTCCGTGCTCTGCGGGCGCTCTCTGACATGCCCATCATCTTCGTCACCGCCCGGGGCGAGGAGCACCAGCGAGTCGCCGGTCTGGAGCTCGGTGCTGACGACTATGTGGTCAAGCCGTTCTCCACGGGGATGTCCCGA
>JAJZTN010000097.1 GCA_021848885.1 Actinomycetes bacterium | reverse complement strand
ATCTACGTCATACATGATCAACGCGTTGAGGCCGTCGGTAGCGGCGGAGAACGCCGTGCACGCCCTGGCGATCCGGTCGCGGTAATCGTTGTCGTTACAGCGTTTCAGGGACCGCCACAGCGTCCGCAGGCTCGGGGAGGGGACACCCAGCTCGGCCAGCACCCGTAAGGTGTCCGCCTTGCTCGTGGGCTCCACGATCCGGGCCAGCACCATCGCCCGGAACGCCTCATCGCCGAGACCGTCGAGCCCCACCCGTGTGTAGGCGTCCGTGAGCACCCGCCACAGCACCAGCGACGAGGTCGCCACCACCCGCCCACCCGCATTAACCGAGGCAGGACGCCCACGCCGTGGCGCCGGGGCCGGCTCGTCGTTCAGCGTGGTCTGCCCAGCGCGGGAACCGCCCTTGCTCGTCCAGTCCGCGACATCGCCCAGGCGAGGTGCGACCGCGGGCAGCTCTCCCAGATCCAGGGCATCCTGCCCCGGCGAAAGCCGCTCACGGGCAGCCGACAGCAGCAGCGCCAGCTCGCCGTCCGTGCGGGCCGAACCCAGATGCTCCACCTGCTCGACAGCCCGACCGCGACGTGTGACGATCTGGACCGCCACCGCCCCAGAGGCGGTACGGACCCTGCGCACGAACCGCGACACCACCGGTGCAGGCTTCCACGCCCGAATTCTTAGTGACCACTTCGGCGCCTCGCCTACCGCGAAAGCCCAGCTCACAGCCCTGACATCAGAAGTGGATCTTCACGGTGGCACGACTCAGGACCGCAGGATCTCCTGGCGCCGGGGCTCGCCATCGGCGGCGGGTTGCAAAGCCTCGTGGGCGCGCAGTTGGAGGTCTTCCCCGCCACCCGAGAGCAGTGCGACTTGCTCCACAAGGCCGCCAACATGCTCGACGCGCTGCCCAAGTCCGCACAGCGTGGGCGAAGAACGCCCTCGCCGAGAGTCGCGACGCCGAGGACCCGAAGGCTATCGGCAAACTCGTCAACTCCGCCGAGGAGCCCGGGCGCTACGTGAACGCCCCATACCCGGTGGCGGTGGTCCGCGCCGGGGCCATGGTCGACAAAGGAGTGCTCCTCGAGCGGCCGGATCAGGCCTCGCCGTGACCGAACCAGAGCTGTCGGCCGCGAATGAGGTCGCCGCTTGATCGTGATCGCGACCTGCCCATCCACGACTCTCGACTATTCCTCAAGTTCAGTGGAGAGCCACCAGTGTGGCGGTCGCGATACTTGGGTTCGCAATCACCAGATTGCCGCCAACGAGTCGCCACTGCAACGCCCCATGAAACAACTTGCCTGCAACTAGGCGAGCCACCGCAGGACTTGGAGCGGGTCGACAAAGTGACGTAAGGATTACAAAGACGCTCGTGACACGGATGCTGCCACGTCGAATGGAGAGTTGGGCGCTCGCACACCCATCTATCGTGACGTCGGTGAGCGAGAAGTGCACGGTGGGAGCCGTTCTTTGGTTCGAGAACGTAGTCACCCCGCTGCCGGTCGTCTGGATCTGCACAATTCGCCAGTCGTTGGCGAGGAGGAGACCGATCGCCTTGTCAGGTTTCGTGACGCTTGCCGGACCCGATGGAGGCGCGGTGGCCTTCCCGGAACTACTGCAGGACACTAGTGCGCTCAGGACAATACAAGCGCCCGCCAACGCACCAAATATTCGCGGTGGAGAGCGCTTCGACTCAGCCAACGAGGCAGCAGAATCCAGGCTGCGCGTCCCAAGCCGTGCGTGAACACTCGTCAAAGCGAACCCCTCGGTTCAGGCTTGCCCCCCAACTTGAACCTTGACCGCTGACGCTCACTGGTTATTGATGCTAGCGCCGTAATAGGACAAGCTGTACCCCATGTCGGTGAAGTACATGTCAGTGTAGCACCCGGTAAATGAGTTGTAGACGCAGGCTGTTGCATCTGCGCCCGAACTCAAGCTATCCGTCCCAACCGCGTACCCGTAGCCGTTGATAACGTGGTCGATCGGCCCACCGCTATCTCCGCCTCGGTTGGCCACACTGTTGGTGCTGGAAGTACTGTGCGCAAGCGCGCAAATGTAGCGGCCTACCGGCTCGGTAACGTACTGACACTGATCTATCGCCTGGATCACCGAGAGCACGTTGCCGGAGTATGCGCCGTTGTTGTGAACCGTCCTACCTACGGCGCTGTTTTCGTAGCCCCATACTCCTACGTTCGGCGCGTATGGGGTTCCACCGCTGAGAAATGTGCCATTTCCCTGGGCGGCTATCAGCTCGATATCCATGCTGTGATCGGTCAGGTCCTGTCCCGTGATCGTGCCAACCGTTGCGCCTGAACCTGTTGTCGATGTGAGTGACGTGAGCATGGCGTTCGCAGCCGTACTGCCGTTAGAGAGGCAATGCGCTGCCGTGAGCAGGTACGAGGTAGAACCTATCAGGATTGAGAACCCGGCCGTACAGGTACTGCTGTTGCTCCCCAAAAGGCCAATTCCACCGGTCCATGCCGGGCCTGGGAAGCTCGCCCGGTTGTAGCTGCTGGTCGCAGCGACCGGATTCTGCTGATGTACCGAGACATTATCCGCACCGAACATCGAGTTCAGCCGTCCTACCGCGCTGGCGGTTGGGTTGCCGACGCCGATACCGACGAGACCAGTGGTTAGATCTGGTCCGACAGAATTGATGTCGATACCCGCGGTTCGCAGACCCGGCGCAGCAGTGAGGATCGTTTGCTGAAGGGCGAGTTGGGAAGCCATCGATTTCCGCGTCGCGGCGAAGGTAACCGTCACGCCTGAGCCAGCAGCCGCCTGGAAGGCCGCCTCTTCCGCTGGGCTGAGGTCCGACAGATAGATCTCGATTTGCGACTCGTCATCAGAGAGGACACGCAGTCCGCCGTAGGTAGCAGCGTACTTTCCTCGCCCCAACTCTCCGATGAGGTCCACGGGAGATTCAAGCAGGCCGCTAGCATTGACCGGCAAGGGACCCGTCGTGCCCGATACATTCGTTTTGGCAGCAACCGCTTGCTTCGGTGCCGCCGAAGCTGCCGGCGCCAGCGACGTCAGCATCAGCAACGGAAGACTCAAAAGTCCCAAGGCGAGAAGAGCCTTGCGCAAACCAATCATGCCGAGCCCCCGTACTCAAGATTACAGATGATGTCTGGCAGAGATAAGACATCGCATTTCTGGGCCAGTGCTTGGTCAAGGGCGTCCCGGAGTGCCCTCTGCCTCACTGAAGGTCTACATAGAGGGCCGCGCGCGAGCACGGCCTAATCGCAATACCGTTCAATTAGATCACCACTGCCTGTTCGGGTGGGCGGTCGGGCTGGGGCCAGCCGCGATGGCGGGATCGCTTGACGTGCCAGCGGGTGTACTTGCGTTTGATGACGCGCGGGTTGGCCCGAGGTCGTCGCTTGGGCAGGAGTCGGCGGACGAGCTCGCCGATGGCGTGGCGCCAGAGCCGGAAGACGCTATCGGCGGCCTCAGGGGGGAAAAGCGCCCTGTTGGGCGATCGAGTGGCGTGAGATCCGCAGGGCTGCGACGAACGAGACCCGGTCTGGGTCATGGCCGGCGTGTTCGGCAGCCTCGGACATCAGCGTCCGGATCGCGTAGTGGCAGCACAGGTGGCCCCAGATCTCCTGGGTGACCAGGTCGGGTGACTTCGAACGCGGGACTGCACGGGGTCCGCGCTGGTGGGTCTTGAGCTCGTCGAAGGCGGTCTCGATCTCCCAGCGCTGCGCATACGCGCCGGCCAGCTCGGCGGCGGATGCCTCGTCGTGGTCGAGGATCGTGGTCAGCAGCCGGTACGGGCCACTCGGTTCGCGGCCGTCCTCGACCGTGTACTCGACCAACCGGACCCGCAGGGGCCGCTCACGTCGCCGGTCCGCGACCGAGTCGAAGACCTCAGCCAGCCAGGACCCGTCGGGCAGATCGGTGACCGGCTCGAGCTTGAGATTGTCCTTGACCCGCCACATCAGATCCGCCCCGGCAGCACTGGCCTCCTGCCAGGCGGTGAAACTGTAGAACCCGCGGTCGGCCAGGCACAGCATCCCCGGACGCAGCCTTCTCAACAGCTTGCTCGACAGGGCGTTCTCCGAGGTCGTGTAGGGGCCGATCACCGCATCGAACATGGCGTGGGTCCCGCACTCGGCCACCGCGACCACCCTCGCCTGGGGAAACGCCGAGCGTTCGCCCTTCATCACCCCTGGACGGCCGAAGTGGCTGTCGTTGGCGGGTGTGTCGGCCAGGCCCAGGCATGTGCCGTCGATGGCGACCAGGCGTCGACCGGCCAGCCAGCACCCCGGCGTGCCCGGGGCCCCCAACGGCTTCGCGACCCGCTCGAACAGCAACGCCATCGGCTCGGGACCCAGCCGGTCACGGGCGTGGGAGATCGCGGCCTTGTTCGCCAACCTGCCCGAGCCCTCCTGCCGGTGCGCCCAGGCGATCCCGTCGGAGATCAACGCCAGCACATCCTCATAGGTCATGGCAGCGGTCGCACCGACGACCCAGGCCTCAGTCGCGGACCAGCACGTTGAGGATGAAGCTGACGAAAGAGACCACGAGCGAGCCCAGCAGCGCCGAGCCGAAACCCGCGACGTGGAAGGCCAGCCCGGTGCGGGAGGAGATCCACGAGGTCAGCAGCAGCATGAAGGCGTTGATGACGAAGGTGATCAGCCCGAGGGTCAGCAGGAAGAGCGGCAGCGTCAGCAGCTTGACGATGGGCTTGACGAAGGTGTTGACGAGGCTGAAGACCGCCGCCACCAGCAGCAGGGTGACGATATTGGCCGCGGTGCTGCTGCCCTGGCGGATCGTGATCCCGTTGACCACCAGGGCGGCGATCCACAGGGCTACGGCGTTGACCACCAGCCGGACGAGGACCTGACGCATGCGCTGATCGTCCCAGACATCCGATCGAGATGCCCGGCAACGGCGGCGGTAGCGTCTGGCCTCATGTCTGACGCTGCCCGTCCCCGACCTCGGCTGCGCGTGGCCCTGGACGGCATCCCGACCTACCGGCCGGGTCGACCGCCGCAGCCGCGCCCCGGGCTGACGGCGTACAAGGTCTCGTCCAACGAGAACCCCTACCCGCCGCTGCCCGGCGTGCTGGACGCGGCCACCTCGGCGGCGGCGGCGATGAACCGGTACCCGGACATGTTCGCCACCGGGCTGGTTGAGGCGCTGGCCCGGCGCTTCGACGTGCCGGCCGAGCACTTCGCCACCGGCACCGGCAGCGTCGGGGTGCTGCAGCAGATCGTGCAGGCCTGCGCCGGCGAGGGTGACGAGGTGGTCTATGCCTGGCGCTCCTTCGAGGCGTACCCGATCGTCACGCAGGTCGTCGGGGCACGCCCGGTGCAGGTGTCGCTGGGCGCTGACGAGCGCCACGACCTGGCCGCCATGGCCGCGGCGGTGACCGAGCGGACCCGGCTGGTGCTGGTGTGCTCGCCGAACAACCCGACCGGCCCGGCCGTGCACGCCGCCGAGCTGAGCGACTTCCTCGACCGGTTGCCCCCTGATGTGCTGGTGGTGCTCGACGAGGCGTACGCCGAGTTCGTCCGCGACCCGGACGCGGCCGACGGCCTGCAGGTTTACCGGGACCGGCCCAACCTCGTCGTGCTGCGCACCTTCTCCAAGGCCTACGGGCTGGCGGGGCTGCGGGTCGGCTTCGCCGTCGCGCACCCGCCGGTCGCCGAGGCGTTGCGCAAGACCGCGGTGCCCTTCGGGGTCTCCACCGTGGCTCAGGCCGCGGCGCTGGCATCCCTGCGGGTCGAGGACGCGCTGCTCGAGCGGGTGGCCGCGCTGGTGGGCGAGCGGGACCGGGTCAGCGCGGGGCTGGCCGCGCAGGGCTGGGAGCTGCCGGACAGCCAGGCGAACTTCGTCTGGTTCCGACTCGGCGTCGACACGCCGGCCTTCGCCGCGGCGTGCGAGGAGGCCGGGATCATGGTGCGTCCCTACGGCGAGGAGGGCGTGCGGGTCACGATCGGCGAGGTGGAGGCCAACGACGTCCTGCTGCGCGTCGCCGAGCGGTGGCGGGCCGCGCACCGGGGTGTGGGGTGAGCGGGCACGTGCTTGCTCCGGTGACGCGGGTGACGCGGGTGACGCGGGTGACGCGGGTGCCGCGGGTGCCGCGGCGGTGAGCGTGCTCGTCGTCGGCGACGTCATCGACGACATCCTGGTCCGGCCGCTGGAGCCGGTGACCCCGGGAAGCGACACCCGCGCGCAGGTCCGCCGCGCCCCGGGCGGCTCCGGCGCCAACCTCGCCGCGTGGCTGGGCTGGCTGGGGTCGGTGGGGCCGGAGGGCCCAGCGGGGTCGGTGGGGTCGGTGGGCCTGCCGGGGTCGGTGGGCCCGCGGGGGTCGGTGGGGTCGGTGCGCCCGGGGGTGACCTTCGTCGGTCGGGTCGGTGCGGGTGACCTCGAGCGGCACGCGAGGGCACTGCGCGCCTACGGGGTGCGGCCAGCGCTGGCCGCTGACCCGGACCGGCCGACAGGCACCATCGTGCTGCTGGTCGGCACCGACGGGGAGCGCACCATGTTCGTCGAACGCGGCGCCAACCCCTGGCTCGGCCCGGCGGACCTCCCCCACGACCTGCTCGAGGGGACCCGGCTGCTGCACGTGAGTGGCTACGCGCTGTTCGCCGAACCGGCGCGCTCGGCCGTGCTCGCGTTGGCCGGCGAGGCCAGGCGGCGGGGCGTGCCGGTCTCGATCGACCCGGGTTCGGCCGCATTCCTGCGCGAGGTAGGTGCTGAGCGCTTTCTGGGCTGGACCCGGGGCGCGCTGCTCGCCTTCCCCAACGCCGACGAGGCGGGCGTGCTCACCGGGCTGGACGAGCCGGAGGGGGCTGCCGCTGCGCTGTGTGCGTCGTACGACGTGGTGGTGCTGACCCGTGGGGCCGAGGGTGCCGTGGTCGCCACCCGGGGGGCTGACCCGGTGCGCTGCGCGGCTGACCCGGTGGCTGCGCTGGACAGCACCGGGGCGGGGGACGCCTTCGCCGCAGGGTTCCTGCACGCGTGGCTGGCCGGCGGCGGTGGGCACCCCGGTGGGGTCGAGGCCGGCGGGGGCGAGGGGCACCCCGATGGGGCCGAGGCGGGTGGGGGCGAGTTGTTGGGTCGGGCGGTGACTGCGGCCCGCGCCGGCAACCGCGTCGCGGCGCAGGCACTGGGCACACTGGGGGCGCGACCACCTGGGGTCGGAGAGGAACCATGAGCGAGGACCCACGCGAGGGCCGGGCGCAGGCCCCGTTGCTGCTGGCCGAGGAGGTCGCCGACGCCCTGGCCGAGCGCCGCCCGGTCGTGGCGCTGGAGTCCACCTTGATCAGCCACGGGTTGCCGCACGGGCGCAATCTCGAGGTGGCCCGCGAGATTGAGGCGACGGTGCGCGCCGCGGGGGCGGTCCCGGCGAGCATCGCCCTGCTCGACGGGCGGGTCCGGGTCGGGCTGGACCCGGCCGCTCTGGAACGCGTCGCCGACGGGGCTGAGGTGGTCAAGGCCAGCATCCGGGACGTGCCGCTGGTGCTGGCTACCGGGCGGGCCGGAGCCACTACGGTCGCTTCGACGGCCTGGCTGGCGCACCGGGTGGGCATCGAGGTCTTCGCCACCGGGGGGCTGGGCGGCGTACACCGGGATGCCGAGCGAAGCTGGGACGAGTCCGCGGACCTTCCCGGGCTCGCGGTCACGCCGATAACGGTGGTGTGCGCAGGGGTCAAGTCGATCCTCGACGTTCCGGCCACGCTGGAGCGGCTGGAGACGCTGTCGGTGAGCCTGGTCGGCTACCGGACAGCGTCGTTCCCAGGGTTCTATGTGCGTGACAGCGGATTGCCGGTGCCGTGGACGCTGGACTCGGTCGAGCAGATCGCCGCAGTGATGGCGACCCGACGTGCGCTGCAGGCCCGCTCGGCGCTGGTGGTCGCCAACCCGATCCCCGAGGCCAGCCAGCTCGACCGGGCCTGGCACGACGAGATTCTCACCGCGGGGCTTGCGGAACTGGGCGCGCGCGGGGTGAGCGGCAAGGACGTGACGCCGTTCCTGCTCGCCTGGTTCCACGAGCAGACCGGCGGGGCCAGCCTGGCGGCCAACATCGACCTGGTGCTGAGCAACGCGGCACTGGCCGCGCGGATCGCGGTGGCGGCAGCGGGCTGATCGGGGGCGGCTGGGCCTGGCTGGGCGGGCGGGTTGGGCTGGCTGGGCGGGCGGGTTGGGCTGGCTGGGCGGGCGGGTTGGGGCGGCTGGGCCCCGCGCGGCCCCGGCCCAGCCCGCGCCACCCCGCCCCACGCTGAGCCGCGTCCCGGGGGGTGGGGAGCTGGCGTACTCGATGATCTTGCCCGGATTCGCCCCACCAGCATCACGCGCCCCGCGCGCGGGGGACTGTGCGGCGTTGCGGTGTTCGAGGAATGCCGCGGTGTCACTCGGTGCCAATAGGAATGCCACGGTGTGACGTCGTGGCAAACGGGCCCCCCGCCGCGCCCCGCCGCGCTACTCCAGCGTCATCGGCCCGTGCGCCAGCGTCACGGCCGAGCCCCGGGCCGCGGCCAGCACCGCCGCCAGGACCGCGATCGCGGCGAGCACCAGCAGGGCCGCCGTGAACCCGTCCGCCACCGAGGCCGGGTTTGTGCTGGCCGAGACGGTGTGACCGGCGACGGTGGAGAAGACCAGCCCGGTCACCGCCACCCCCATCGCCGTACCCACACCGCGCGTCATGTTGAGGATCCCCGCGGCCACCCCGGACTGGTGCCGGGGCGCGGCCCCCATGATCGCGGCGTTGTTCGGCGGGGTGAAGGCGCCCATCCCGACCCCGGCCACGGCCAACGTGATGAGCAGCTCGACGTCGCCGCGGTGCAGGAACGCCAGCCCGGCCAGCGCGCCCGCGGTGAGGACCATGCCCCCGACGGTCAGCGGTCGCGCGCCGAACCGGTCGGCCAGGTGGCCCGCGAACGGCGCCACCAAGCCGAGCGCCACCGGCAGCACGGTGAGCCGGATCCCGGCCTGCCCAGGGGTGAGCCCCCGAGCCCGCTCGAGGAAGAACGGCACCACGAAGAGCACGCCGAACAGGGTCAGGTACGACAGCAGGCCGCTCGCGACCCCGGCCGAGAACGGCACGCGACGGAAGAGCTTGAGGTCCATCATCGGTTCCGGCGTACGACGTTGGTGCCAGACGAAGATGCCCAGCAGAAGCACGGCCGCCGCGCCGAGGCTGACGATCAGCGGTGAGCGGAAACCTACCTGGCGGCCGAAGGAGAGCATGAGCAGCAGGGCGCTGATCCCGGGCAGGAACAGCCCGAGGCCGAGCCAGTCGAACGCGGTGCGCTCCTGCAGCGTCCGGCTGCGCGGCAGCAGCACCCAGCCGAGAGCCACGCCCAAGATGCCGGCCGGGACGTTGACGTAGAAGATCAGCGGCCAGCCGCCCAGGCCGATGAGGAAGCCGCCTACGGTGGGACCCAGGGCCAGGCCGGTCGCCTGCGCAGCACCTTGTACGCCGATGCCCCGGCCGAGCTGGTCCGCGGGCATCGCGTGGGTGATCAGCGCGACGCTGTTGGCCTGCAGCATCGCCGCGCCGACGGCCTGCAGCACCCGGAAACCGTCGAGCACGAGCAGGTTGGGGGCCACCGCGCACAGGGCTGAGGCGCCGGTGAACACGATGAAGCCGTAGGTGTAGAGCAGCTTGCGCCCGATCATGTCGGAGAACCGGCCGACCGCGGTGACGGTGCCGATGAGCACGAGCAGGTAGCTCAGCGCCACCCACTCGACCGAGCCGAGCGTGGCACCGAAGTCCTTCTGCATGGTCGGGAAGGCGACCGTGACGATGCTCGCGTCCAGCTGACCCATGAAGGCGCCGATGCATACCGTGCCGACGACGAACCAGTGCGCGTTGCGGTGCCCCGCGACCCGGCGCGGGCGAGGTGACTCGGCAAGCAACCGGCGCAGTCCGGTGGGTGGGTCCGGCAGGGTCTCGTCGGTCACGGGCTCGGCTCCGGGCGTCGGGTGCAGGCGCTCAGAAGGTAGACCGGCCCACGCCCCTCGACCAACTCGTGGGGGCCAACCCCGGCTAACCCCGGTGGGGTATCCCTTCTCGGGTCCGCCCGCGCCATGGTTGGGCCGCGCCCCGCCCGCCGCGCCCCGGGATCGGGCCGCGCCCCGCCCGCCTCGCCCCGTCTCCGGGCCTGGCCCCGTGCGCCGCGCCCCGTCTCCGGGCCTGGCCCCGTGCGCCGCGCCCCGGGATCGCTGTTGCGGCGCAAGGGGTGAGCTGAGG
>JAJZTN010000096.1 GCA_021848885.1 Actinomycetes bacterium | reverse complement strand
TAAAGCCACTGGCCGAACTACCGCTGACCGACACGCCGCTAGTACTGGCTACAACACTCGGTCGCAAAACACCCATAAGCGCAGGTCACAGGACGGATCAGGCCTCAGGGAGCTCTGAACTTCGGGTTAGCGCCCAGCACCCCGGCACGCAGCCAGTTGGTGCGGGACTCCAGCGAGTCCTCGCCGTAGGGGCCCTCGCTCGCGTTCGGGTGCTCCGCGGATCCGGTCGGAGCCTGGGCCGCTTGCGCGCGCTCACCCGGGTCGCTCACCGTTGCGTTCCCTCGTGCTCGCCAGCCATGGGTTGGAGGCTACCCAGCCCGGGCGGCCCTACCATGGGGCCATCCCAACCCCCTGGCGAGATGAGCGTGCCGGCATGCCCGCAACCCACCCCGACGAGCGGGCGTTGACCGCGTCGGTGCGCGAGGACCTGCGCAACGTCGCGATCGTCGCGCACGTCGACCACGGCAAGACCACCCTGGTCGACGCGTTGCTGTGGCAGTCCGGTGCCTTCACCACGCACCAGGCAGAGGAGGGCTCGGTCCAGGAGCGGGTGATGGACTCGATGGATCTCGAGCGGGAGAAGGGCATCACCATCCTGGCCAAGAACACCGCCGTGCGCTACCACACGGGCGGGCGTGAGGTCACCATCAACATCATCGACACGCCCGGGCACGCCGACTTCGGCGGTGAGGTCGAGCGCGGGCTGGAGATGGTCGACGGGGTGCTGCTGCTGGTCGACGCCAGCGAGGGGCCGCTGCCGCAGACCCGTTTCGTGCTGCGCAAGGCGCTGCAACGACGCCTGCCGATCGTCGTCGTCATCAACAAGGTGGACCGCTCCGACGCGCGCATCGCCGAGGTCGTCGACGAGACCTACGAGCTCTTCCTGGACCTGGACGCCACCGAGGAGCAGATCGAGTTCCCGATCGTGTATGCCTCGGCCAAGGCCGGCCGGGCCTCGCTGAGCCGACCCGAGGACGGCTCGATGCCCGACTCGGCCGACCTCGAGCCGCTCGTGGCGGCCCTGCTGCACACCATCCCGGCCCCGCGGTTCATTCCTGGGGCGCCGCTGCAGGCGCATGTGACGAACCTGGACGCGTCCCCCTACCTGGGCCGTCTGGCGTTGTGCCGAGTGCACGAGGGCACCATCCGCAAAGGCCAGGTCGTGGCGTGGTGCCGCACCGATGGCAGCGTGGAGCGGGTGAAGGTGACCGACCTGCTCATCACCCGGGCGCTGGAACGGGTCCCGGCCCTCGAGGCGGGCCCCGGCGACATCATCGCGGTGGCTGGCATCCCGGAGATCACCATCGGGGAGACCCTCGCCGACGTGGACGACCCCCGGCCGCTGCCGGTGATCACCGTCGACGAGCCGTCCATCTCGATGACCGTGGGGATCAACACCTCTCCGCTGGCCGGGCAGAGCGGGTCGAAGCTGACCGCCCGGCTGGTGCGCTCCCGGCTGGAGGCCGAGCTGGTCGGCAACGTCTCGATCCGGGTGCTGCCAAGCGACCGGCCGGACACCTGGGAGGTGCAGGGCCGCGGCGAGCTGCAGCTGGCCGTTCTGGTCGAGCTGATGCGCCGGGAGGGCTTCGAGCTCACCGTCGGCAAGCCGCAGGTGGTGACCCGGATGATCGACGCCCGGCTGCACGAGCCCGTCGAGCGGCTCACCGTCGACATCCCCGAGGACTACCTCGGGGTGGTCACCCAGCTGATGGCGCTGCGCAAGGGCCGGATGGAGCAGATGGTCAACCACGGCACCGGCTGGGTCCGGATGGAGTACGCCGTGCCGGCCCGCGGGCTGATCGGCTTCCGCACCGAGTTCCTCACCGAGACCCGAGGCACCGGGCTGCTGCACCACGTCTTCGACCGGTACGAGCCCTGGCACGGCGAGCTGCGCACCCGGCCGACCGGCTCGCTGGTGGCCGACCGGCGCGGCCCGACCACCGGCTACGCGCTGGCCAACCTGCAGGAGCGCGGCACGCTCTTCGTCGGGCCGGGCACCGAGGTCTACGAGGGCATGATCGTGGGGGAGAACTCCCGGTCCGACGACATGGACGTCAACCCGACCAAGGAGAAGAAGCTGACCAACATGCGCTCCTCCACCGGTGACGTCCTCGTCCCGCTCATCCCGCACCGTCAGCTGTCCCTGGAGCAGGCGCTGGAGTTCTGCCGGGAGGACGAGTGTGTCGAGGTCACCCCGGCCACCGTGCGGCTGCGCAAGGTCGCCCTCTCCGCCAGCGAGCGGGCCAAGACCCGGGGCCGGGCCGGACGGCCCGGCTGACCCGGGGACGACCAGGCACCGGCGATCCTGGCCCTCGACCGGGTGTTGCCAGCAGATCCTGCGGCCCCGGCGGGCAGCCACCGCAAGACCACAGCTGCGCCGACGAGCAGTGCCTAGCGCGCCCGGGAGGGTGTTACGACCTGAGCACGCCCGTGCGGGGCCCGTGTCACGATTCGGACACGGGCCCGTAGGGACGTTGGGTCCGAGGCGGTCTGGGCCGTAAGTTTTTGCCCGGTCCGCACAATCGGCGGGCCGTCGGCGCGCAGACGAGGAGCCCGCACCGTCCATGACCGTGTCCGCTCAGGTGACACCCGGCAGCGTGCCTCCGGCCGCCTTCGAGGAGCAGGAGGCGATCGCTGGGCGCTCGCTGGGGCAGCTGGCCTGGATGCGGCTGCGCCGCGACAAGGGCGCCATGACAGCGATGATCACCTTGATCGTGATCATCGCACTGGCCGTCTTCGCACCGTTGATCACCAGGATGCTGCACATCGACCCGCTGTCCTTCGACGACAAGGCGGTCAGTCAGGACGGCGGCCTGCCGATCGGACCCTTCGGGGGCATGTCCCTCGCCCATCCACTCGGGGTGGAGCCGGGCACCGGACGGGACAACCTGGCCCGGCTGCTCTACGGAGCCCGGGTCTCGCTGTTCATCTCGTTCTCCGCGACGATCATCACCTGCACCATCGGGGTCCTGGTCGGCATCGTGGCCGGCTACCGGCGCGGCTGGGTGGACGGCGCGCTGGGCCGGTTCATGGACATCGTGCTGGCCTTCCCGCTGCTGCTGGTGGCGCTGTCGATGGCCCCTGTGCTCACCCAACGGCTGCAGTCCATGGGGTTGAGCGGCAACGGTGGGCGCGTGCTCTACCTGATCCTCGTGATCAGCATCTTCGGCTGGCCCTACCTGGCCCGCATCGTGCGCGGCCAGGTGCTCAGCATCCGGGAGCGGGAGTTCGTCGAGTCGGCGGTCTCGATGGGCGCCGGGACCAGCCGGATCCTGTTCCGGGAGATCCTGCCGAACCTGTGGGCACCGATCCTGGTCTACGCCACCATCGTGATGCCCAGCTACATCGCACTGGAGGCCTCGCTGAGCTTCCTCGGCGTGGGCGTGCTGCCGCCGACCCCCACCTGGGGCGCGATGCTGGCCGACTCGGTTCGCTACTTCGTCGTCGACCCGGCGTTCCTCTTCTTCCCCGGGGCGCTGCTGTTCATCGTCGTCTTTGCCTTCAACTCTCTCGGTGACGCCGTCCGTGACGCACTCGACCCCCGCACGGGGCGCGTGTGAGCCGGCACGGCTCCCGACCGGCAGATTTCCCCGGCCGGCTGCGCCGGGGATGCCCCGCCCTTCCGGGCGGGGCCAACGAGCCCGGGCGTGCGCCCCGGTTCACGTAATGGAGGAGCGATATGGGCATGGCCAAGGCCGGCCTGCGCGCCGTTGTCTTCGCCGCGGTTGGGGCATTGGCCCTCGCGGCGTGTGGCAGCGGGTCAGGCACGAGTCCAAGCAGCAGCGCCGGCGGGGGGGCCACAACGGCCACGTCGGGCCCGCAGAAGGGCGGGACGCTGTACATCCTGACCAACGAGAAGCAGTTCCTGCACCTCGATCCGCAGCGCAACTACACCGGGACGGACCTCGCGTTCGCCAACGGCTTCCTCAACCGCACGTTGACCGCCTACAAGTTCGCCCCCGGTGACGGCGGCGCTCAGCTGGTGCCCGACCTGGCGACCGACACCGGCACCGCCACCGACGGCGGCAAGACCTGGTCGTTCACCCTGCGCGACGGTGTGACCTTCCAGGACGGCAGCCCGATCACCTGTGCCGACGTGAAGTACGGCATTAGCCGCACCTTCGCCACGACGGTCATCACCGACGGGCCCACCTACGCCATCCAGGACCTTGCCATCCCGACGGACGCCAAGGGCAACTCCGTCTACCTCGGCCCCTACGACACCTCGTCGAAGAACGACGTCGCGGCGTTCGACAAGGCCGTCACCTGCTCGGCGGACAACAAGACCATCACGATGCACCTCAACCAGCCGGTCGGTGACTGGAACTACGCCATGACCCTGCTGGAGTTCAGCCCGGTGCCGAAGGCCAAGGACACCGGTGAGAAGTACGACGACAACCCGGTCAGCTCCGGCCCCTACCAGATCGAGAACTACACCAAGGGCACCTCGCTCACGCTGGTGCGCAACCCCAAGTGGAGCCAGGCCTCTGACCCCTACCGTCACGCCTACCCGGACAAGGTCGTGGTCCAGTTCGGCCTCGACCCCTCCGCCATCGACCAGCGGCTGATGGCCGACTCCGGTCCGGACCAGACCGCGGTGACCCTGGGTGGTCTGCAGCCGGAGAACCTGGCGACGGTTTTCAACGACCCCAAGTACAAGGACCGCCGCTTCAACGGCTATGACCCCTACGTCCGCTACCTGGCCATCAACACCGCGAAGGTGCCGAACCTCAAGCAGCGCCTGGCGATGATGGCGGCGATGGACCGGGCGGCCTACCGCACCATCTACGGTGGCAACTTCGCCGGTGACCTGGCCGACGGTGTCATCAAGCCCAACCTGGCCATCGACTACAAGCCCACGAACCTGTGGACCGGCCTGCTCGGCCAGAATATCCCGGACAATGGCGACCCCACCTTCGCCAAGCAGCTGATCGCCCAGTCCGGGGCCAAGATGCCCACGATCACCTACGACTACCCGAACACCCCGACCCAGTCGAAGGTGGCCTCGGCGGTCGTTGCCTCGCTGGGCAAGGCGGGCATCACCGTCAAGCCCAACCCGATCGAGCCGGGCCAGTACTACGGCGTCATCCTCGACCCCAAGAAGGCTGACGAGCTCATGTACGCCGGCTGGGGTCCGGACTGGCTGAACGCCTCGACGGTCATCCCGCCGCTGTTCCAGCCCAACGGTGGGTTCGACGTCTCGCAGTACAACAACGCGGCGTTCAACGCCCAGATCAACAAGGCCAAGGCCACCCTGGACCGCACGGCCCAGGGCGCCGAGTGGGCGGCACTCAACGTCGAGGCCATGAAGGATGGCCTGGTCATCCCGACGCTGTTCGGGAAGATCCAGTACCTGGTCGGTTCGAAGATCGGTGGCGGGTACATCTGGGCGCCGTACGGCTGCATGCCGTTCGGTGACCTGTGGATCAAGTCCTAAGTCCGATGTGACGCCGGGGGGCGGGCTACGGCCCGCCCCCCGGCGCACGGTCCGATCCGGGAACGTCTGACCCGGGACACTGCCGCAACACCAGGAGAGGTGCCCGCACGTGGCTGCCTACATCGCTCGCCGGCTCGTGGCCATGGTGGGCATGCTCATCGCGTTGAGCATCATCACGTTCCTGCTCTTCGCCGCGCTGCCGACCGACCCTGCGTTGCTGACCTGCGGCAAGAACTGCACCCCGCAGGTGGTCGCGGCCAACCGGGTCCGGCTCGGCCTGGACAAGCCGCTCTACCAGCAGTACGTGACCTTCGCGAAGGGGATCTTCGTCGGGCGGGACTACGGCTCCGGCACGGCCACCTTCCACTGCCCGGCCCCCTGCCTGGGCTACTCCTACCTTAAGGGTGAGGACGTCACCAGCCTGATCTGGAACGCCCTGCCGGTCACGGCGAGCCTGGCAGCGGGCGCCTTCATCGTCTGGATCGTCTCGGGTGTGCTGCTCGGCATCTTCGCGGCCTTACGACGAGGAACCTGGCAAGAACGATCGGTCCTCGGCTTCGCACTGGTTGGCTACTCCTTCCCGTCCTTCTTCATAGGCCTGCTGGCCCTCTTCTTCGTCGTCATCCGATGGCAGCTGTTGCCCTACCCCAACTACGTCCCACCGACCCAGGGCCTGCTCCAGTGGTTCCAGACGCTGATCCTGCCCTGGATCACCTTGGCGTTGCTCTACGCGGCGTACTACATCCGGCTGACCCGCAACCAGATGCTGGAGACCCTTGGCGAGGACTACATCCGCACCGCGAGGGCCAAGGGCCTGCCGGAGCGCACGGTGATCCTCCGTCATGGCCTGCGGGCCGGGCTGACCCCCATCGTGACCTCGGCTGGGCTGGACCTGGCCGGCCTGCTGGGCGGCGCCGTGGTGACCGAGTCGATCTTCAGGTTGCCCGGGCTGGGCAGCCTGGCCATCGACGCGGTGGTCAACGCCGACCTGCCTGTCATCACCGGCACGGTGCTGGTGGCCGCGACGTTCATCATCGTGGCCAACCTCATCGTCGACATCCTCTATGCCGCCATCGACCCGAGGGTGAGGCTGACATGACGGCATTCCTGGAGGTCGAGGACCTCAGGGTCGCGTTCCCGACCGAGGACGGCCTGGTCCAAGCCGTCGACGGGGTCTCCTTCACCCTGGAGCTCGGCAAGACATTGGCCATCGTCGGGGAGTCCGGGTCGGGCAAGAGCGTGACCAGCCAGGCGATCATGGGCCTGATCAACCGGAGGATCGCGAAGATCTCCGGTGTGGTCCGGCTGGACGGCAAGGACCTCATATCTGCCAGCAGCGCCGAGGTGCGAGCACTGCGGGGCAGCAAGATGAACATGATCTTCCAGGACCCGCTGTCCTCGCTGCACCCGTTCTACACGATCGGTCGCCAGCTGGTGGAGGCCATCCGGGTGCACCAGGACGTGTCGAAGTCCGTCGCCCGCAAGCAGTCCGTCGAGGCCCTGGACCGGGTGGGGATCCCCAACGCGGCCCAGCGCTTCCACGAGTTCCCGCACCAGCTGTCCGGCGGCATGCGCCAGCGTGTGATGATCGCGATGGCCCTGATCAACCGGCCGCGCATGCTCATCGCGGACGAGCCGACAACGGCCCTTGACGTCACGGTTCAGGCACAGATCCTCGAGCTGCTGCGTGACCTGCAGGCCGAGACGCACACGGCGATCGTGCTGATCACCCACGACCTGGGCGTGGTGGCCCAGACCGCCGACGACGTGGCGGTGATGTACGGCGGCCGCATCGTCGAGCGGGGCAGCGTCGCCGACATCTACTACCACCCGCGGATGCCCTACACCTGGGGCCTGCTCGGCTCGCTGCCCCGGCTCGACCAGGCGCGCGACGAGCGGCTCGACCCGATCCCCGGGCAACCGCCCTCGCTCATCCATCCACCCAGCGGGTGCGTCTTCCGGCCGCGCTGCGCCTTCCGCAGCCTGGTGCCCGGGGACCGCTGCGTGCGGGAGCGGCCCGAGCTGGTGGCGGTCTCGCCGACCCAGGCCGTGCGTTGCCACCTCGACGCGGCCACCCGGGAGCGGCTGTCCGCGGAGCGGACAGGGGCGGCGGGCGGTTACGGAAGCGAGGAGTCCCAGTGAGCGAGCAGGAGCACGCAACCTCGACCAAGGCGCGGCCGGCCGGCTCGGGAGCCGAGCCGCTGCTTCGGGTCAGCCACCTGCAGAAGCACTTCCCGATCACCACCAGTGGCCTGCTGCGGCGCACCATCGGCTCGGTCAAGGCTGTCGACGGCATATCGCTCGAGGTGGGCCGCTCGGAGACCCTCGGGCTGGTCGGGGAGTCCGGCTGTGGCAAGTCCACGGCGGGGCGGACCATGCTCAAGCTCCTCGAGCCCACGGCCGGCACGATCGAGTTCGAGGGCCGCGACATCACCAGGCTCAACCGCGCCCAGATGGTGCCCATGCGGCGGCGGATGCAGATGATCTTCCAGGACCCCTACTCGTCGCTGAACCCGCGGCACACGGTCGGGTCAATCATCGGGGCGCCGTACGCGATCCAGGGCGTCAACCCGCCCGGCGGGGTCAAGGCCGCCGTGCAGTCCCTCATGGAGCGGGTCGGGCTCAACCCCGAGCACTACAACCGCTACCCGAACGAGTTCTCCGGCGGCCAGCGCCAACGCATCGGGATCGCCCGGGCGATCGCCCTGCACCCCAAGCTCATCGTCTGCGACGAGCCCGTCTCCGCGCTGGACGTCTCGATCCAGGCCCAGGTACTCAACCTGCTCGAGGACCTGCAGCAGGAGTTCGAGATCGCCTACCTGTTCATCGCCCATGACCTCTCGGTGGTGCGCCACATCTCCGACCGGGTGGCGGTGATGTACCTCGGGCACCTGGCCGAGGTCGCCGACGCCGACCAGATCTACCTGACGCCCCGCCACCCCTACACCCTCGCCCTGCTCTCGGCGGTTCCGATCCCGGACCCGATCAAGGAGCGGAAGCGCAAGCGCATCCTGGTCCAGGGGGACCTGCCCTCACCGAGCAACCCGCCGTCCGGGTGCGTCTTTCGGACCCGGTGCTGGAAGGCGCAGGACATCTGCGCTCAGCAGGCGCCACAGCTGCGCGAGATGCAACCCGGGCACCGGGTGGCCTGCCACTTCCCGGAGGAGCCCAAGCCGGTCATCCTGTCGAGCTGACCCCCTCTTTGCGCTCATCATGCTGACCCTCTCTTCGCGCTGATCAAGCAATGTCTGCACGCCATGGCGTGCAGACATTGCTTGATCAGCGCGTCAGCGCCTGGCGCAGGAAGTCGACCTGAAGCAGCAGCAGGTTCTCGGCCACCTGCTCCTGGGGGGTCAGGTGGGTCACCCCGACCAGCGGGAGCACGCTGTGCGGGCGTCCCGCCCCGAGCAGGGCGGCGGACAGGCGCAGGCTGTGCGCGACGACAACGTTGTCGTCGGCGAGCCCGTGCACGATCATGAGCGGTCGCTCGAGACGGTCGGCCATCCCCAGCAGCGAGCAGGCGTCGTAGCGGGGCGCGTCCGCCCCGTCCGGGTCGGTGCCGAGGTAGCGCTCGGTGTAGTGCGTGTCATAGAGCCGCCACTCGGTGACCGGGGCCCCGGCGACCGCGGCGTGGAAGACATCGGGTCGGCGCAGCACCGCCAGGGCCGCCAGATACCCGCCGAAGGACCATCCCCGGATCGCCACCCGGTCAGTGTCCAGGTCAGGGAACTGCTCGGCGGCCGCCGCCAGCGCGTCCACCTGGTCCTGCAGCGCTGCGCTGGCCAGGTCTCCCGCGACGGCCCGCTCCCAGGCCGGGCCGCGGGCGGGCGTGCCGCGCCCGTCGCAGACGACCACGGCGAATCCCTGGTCGGCGAACCACTGCGAGTCCAGGAAGGCCGAGCGTCGGGCCAGCACCCGGCGTACGTGCGGACCCCCGTAGGGGTCCATCAGCACCGGCATGCTGGTGCCGGGCTCGTGATTGCGGGGCAGCAGGACGGCGGTGGCCAACCGGCGTGCTCCGGTGCGCGTCAGCGTGAGGTTGGGGCGCATAGGGTACGGCGCTGCCAGCGAGCCCAGCTCCCCGACCGGGCGACCCTGCCAGCGCACCGTGGTCACCACCCGGTCGGTGTCCAGGTCGGCGTGTGCCAGCACCGTCGTGGGGCCGCCGCGCGCCGCACTGTCCACCCCCGGGCCCGGGGGACTGAGCCGGCTCAGCCCCCCACCCCAGTCGAGCAGGTGCACCGAGGTCTGGGTGGACTCCTGAGCCGTGGCCAGCAACGCACCGTCCTCGGCGACGTCGAGCACGGCGAGCACCTGCAGCCCGGGTGGGGTGAGCAGGCGGTCCCCCAGCGCCAGCCTCCGGGTGTCGGCGTCCTCGACTGTGCGCAGCACCGCCCCGTCCGGTGCACGGTCGGGCACGCCCGGAACGAGTTCAAGCCAGGCAGGGTCGTGCTCAGCATGGAGCACCTCGGTGGCCCCGCTGAGCGGGTCGAGCTGCAGGATGAGCCCTTCGCGCTGGTCGCGGCTCTGCACCCGCAGCAGCGGAGGGTGGGGAGCCCTCCACCGCACGACCGCCAGGTAGGGGTAGGCACGTCGATCCCAGGTCACCTCCCGCCGCCCACCGGTGAGGTCGACAACGTGCAGCTCGACGTCGGCGTTGGCGGTGCCCGCCGCTGGGTAGCGCAGGGTGCGGGCCGGACGCTGCGGGTGCGCCGGGTCGGCGATGTGCCACACCCCCACGCTGGCCTCGTCGACGTGGGTGACCAGCAGGCTCTGCCCGTCCGGGGCCCACCAGTAGCCGCGGAAGCGGTCCATCTCCTCGGCCGCGATGAACTCCGCGAGCCCCCAGCTGTCGGTGCCCGACCCGGGAGCGGCCAGGACCGACTCGGCGCCGGAGGCGAGGTCGAACACGACCATCGACCCGGCGCGCACGTAGCCCACCCGTGCTCCGGTCGGGTCCACCCGAGGGTCGAGCACCGGTCCGGGCACCGGCAGACG
>JAJZTN010000095.1 GCA_021848885.1 Actinomycetes bacterium | reverse complement strand
GCATCTGCGCACCGGCCGGAGGCAGCACCTCGACACCCCAGCCCGGTCGCGCCGGCGCGGGCAGCCCGGCCCGGCCGGTGAGGGCACCCAGCCGGCCCCGCCGGTCTCGGCGGCGCGGGTCAGGTCACAGGCCAGCGCGACGCCGGCGGCGGCGGTGGCGGCGGTGAAGGTGGCCTTGCGGGGGTTGGCGAACCCCGGGGCCCGCCACCGCACCGCGAGCCGGGTACCAGCGGGCAGGTCGAGCACACCCCGACACGAGGCGGCGGCCACGTCCGGGTCGGCCCAGGTGCCGGCCGGGGCCGGCAGCGGGCGGGGCAGTCCCCAGGTGGCGCTGGCCCCGTCGGGGCCGACGAGGGTCAGGTAAGGCCGGCTCCACGCGCTCACCGCGACCCCCGAGCGGGGAGGGCAGGTCGGCCGGGTCGAAGAACGGCTGCCCGTCGATGAGGGTGAAGGCCGGCAGCAGGTAGGGCCGGGACACCGCGAAGCGACGCACGATCGCGGCGGGCAGACGCGGCATGCCCCGGACCGGTCCGGGAACCTGCGCGGGCGGCAATCGCCGCGCACGGCGCACGACCGCCGCGCCGGCCGGGTCCGGCGGCAGGACCCCCGACACCTCAGCACAGGGAGCACCGGGAAGGCCCGAGTCAGGCGCGTCACCGGCCCCGCCGGGGCCATCGGGGGCGGTGTCCGGCCGGGGTGCCGGGCCGGACAGGGGGCTCAGCGGCCCGGCCTCGGGGGCGTCAGGCGGCCGGGAACCGGGCGCTGAGCAGGGGTTTCGTGCGGAGACGGCACGGCCCCGGACGGTCGCCGGGGCCTGACCTGAGGGGCGCGCTCGGAGGGACTCGAACCCCCAACCTTCTGATCCGTAGTCAGATGCTCTATCCGTTGAGCTACGAGCGCGTGCCGGGGAACCGGCCTCACGAGGGTAGCAGCGGGGTGGCAAGGGTCACGAATCGCGGCACCCGCTGGCGCCCGCCCGGCACCCCGTTGGCGCCCGCCCGGCACCGCGTTGGCGCCCGCCCGGCACCGGCCCGCAAGTTGTCCACACCCGTCGCAAGAACTTGCAGAATTGTCATGATCTTGTGACAGGTGTCACGCAAAGTGCCGAGTCGCGGGGATCGGGCGCGGGATACCGTGAAGGGCATCCCGCCCGACCCCGGTGAGCGCTGCTCGCCGGGAATGTCGTCCACCCGACAGTCGGTGTGCGCTGGGTGCCGCGTCCGCCGCCGCGCTCGAGCGCAGGCCCACGCGAAGGGAACGTTGGCATGACCGCAGAGACCGTCCAGGCACCCACCACGAACCGCCGTCTCGCCGACTGGGTGGAGCAGACCGCTCGGCTCACCAAGCCGGACCGGGTGGTGTGGTGCGACGGCTCCCAGCGGGAGTGGGACAGGTTGACCACCGAGCTGGTCGAGGCCGGCACGCTGGTGCGGTTGGACGAGACCCGCAAGCCCAACTCCTTCTGGGCGCGCACCGACCCCTCCGACGTGGCCCGGGTCGAGGACCGCACCTTCATCTGCTCGGCCACCCAGGCCGACGCCGGCCCGACCAACAACTGGATGGCGCCGGATGAGATGAAGGCCACCATGACCGCCCTCTACGACGGGTCGATGCGCGGCCGCACCATGTACGTCGTCCCGTTCTGCATGGGTCCGCTGTCCGCCGAGCGGCCCAAGCTGGGCGTGGAGATCACCGATTCGGCGTACGTCGCCATCTCGATGCGGATCATGACCCGGATGGGCACCGCCGCGCTGCGCAAGATCGAGGAGACCGGCGACTTCGTGCCCTGCCTGCACTCGGTCGGCGTCCCGCTCGAGCCGGGGCAGGACGACGTGGCGTGGCCGTGCAGCGAGACGAAGTACATCTCGCACTTCCCGGAGACCCGGGAGGTCTGGTCCTACGGCTCCGGCTACGGCGGGAACTCGCTGCTGGGCAAGAAGTGCTACTCGCTGCGGATCGCCTCGGTGATGGCCCGCGACGAGGGCTGGCTGGCCGAGCACATGCTCATCCTCAAGCTCACCGGCCCCAGCGGGCAGACGCACTACATCACCGGGTCCTTCCCCTCCGCCTGCGGCAAGACGAACCTGGCCATGCTCGAGCCGACGATCCCCGGCTGGACGGTGCAGACCCTCGGCGACGACATCGCCTGGATGCGCTTCGGGCCGGACGGGCGGCTGCGTGCGATCAACCCGGAGTTCGGCTTCTTCGGGGTGGCGCCGGGCACCGGCTACGCCACCAACGCCAACGCGATGCGCACCGTGGAGCGGGGCAACTCCGTCTTCACCAACGTCGCGCTGACCGACGACGGCGACATCTGGTGGGAGGGCATGACCGCCAAGCCCCCGGCCCACCTGACCGACTGGAAGGGCCGGGACTGGACGCCCGAGGTCGGTGAGCCCAGTGCGCACCCGAACAGCCGGTTCTGCACCCCGGCCGGGCAGTGCCCGATCATCGCCCCGGAGTGGGAGGACCCCGACGGCGTGCCGATCTCGGCGATCCTCTTCGGCGGGCGCCGGGCCAGCACCGTGCCGCTTGTCACCGAGTCGCGGGACTGGGCGCACGGGGTGTTCTTCGGCGCGACGCTGTCCTCGGAGACCACGGCCGCGGCCACCGGCAAGGTGGGCGTCGTACGCCGGGATCCCTTTGCCATGCTGCCGTTCTGCGGCTACAACATGGGCGACTACTTCGGGCACTGGCTCTCGATCGGCAAGGCCGCCGACGCGTCCAAGCTCCCGCGCCTCTACCTGGTGAACTGGTTCCGCAAGGACGCCGACGGGCGCTTCCTGTGGCCCGGCTACGGGGAGAACTCCCGCGTGCTCGACTGGGTGATACGCCGGCTGGAGGGAACCGCGGAGGCCACCGAGACCCCGATCGGGCTCGTCCCGACCCTCGACTCGCTCAACATCGAAGGGTTGTCGCTAAGCGCCGAGCAGGTGGCAGAGGTGCTGCGAGTTGACCGGCAGGAGTGGCGGGCGGAGATCCCGCTGATCGAGGAGCACTTCAACAGGTTCGGCGAGGCGCTGCCGACCGTGCTGTGGTCCGAGCTGGACTCGCTCAAGGAGCGGCTCAGCGCCGAGTGAGCGGGTCGGCTGGGCGAGCCGGGGGCGGCACGACCGGCCGGCATCCCACGATGTCCAGGACAGCCCGTACGGCGTCCGGGATCGCCGTGCGCACGGCGGCAGACATCGGTGCGCCGATCTCGAAGCCCTCTGCCTCCACACCCACCACGACGGTGCGCCGTGGCAGCACATCCATGCTGCGGGCCAGCCCCATCGCCGCAGCCAGGCCGAACTCGTGGGTGCCCGTGACGTCACCCAGGGGCGGCAGCGTGTGCTCGGCGATGTCGTGCACGATGACCTGCCCGGGTGCGGCACCGGAGCGCACCGCGTCGACGACGACGAGGCCGGTCTCGTGGCTTTCGACCTCGCTGGCCTCGGCCAGCAGGTCGACCAGGTCCAGAGGCACCGCGAAGACGACCACCTCGACCTGCGTGCCACAGATGCGCTCCACCTGACGCGCCACCGCGGGACCGGCCCCGTCGTCCTGGCGGTCCTCGTGGCCCACCCCGACGACCCACCACCTGACAGCATCCATGTTGCGGCCTCCGGCCCCATCGTGAGCAGCCTGCCCCAGCCCGGGCAGAGCCATACGTCACCCGCCACTGACAGGCGCTGCGGCGGGTCCAAGGAGGAGGCGCAGCGCCCCTTCGCCGGCCAGCCCGGTGTCTAGCCGGCGGTGCGCTCGAGGGTGAGGTCGAGGAAGTGCGTCGCACACGAGATGCACGGGTCGTAGTTGCGGATCGCCATCTCGCACTGGCGAGTCAGCTCGTCATCGTCGAGGTCGAGGCGGGCCTGCACGAAGGCGCGTAGGTCGGCCTCCATGCTCGCCTGGTTCTGCGAGGTGGGCGGAACGATCTTGGCGTCCAGGATGCGGCCCTCGGCGTCGAGGGAGTAGCGGTGGTAGAGCAGACCGCGTGGCGCCTCGGTCGCGCCGTAGCCGGTGCCGGCCCGGGCCGGCACCTCGACGTACGGCGCCGGTGCCCCGGCGTAGGAGTCGATGAGCCGAACCGCCTCGTCCAACGCCTCCACCAGCTCCACAGCCCGGACCACGATGCTGCGGAACGGGTTACGGCACTCGACCCCCAGCCCGGCCTCGGCCGCCGCCGTGGCGGCCAGCGGGGAGAGCAGGTCCGAGCACAGCGAGTACCGGGCCAGCGGCCCCACGACATAGGGACCGCGTCCGTGCAACCGGGCGTGCAGGGCGTTGGAGCGCTCGAGGTGCTCCTCGACCACGTGCGTGTCGAACGCCGAGACGTCGAAGGCCAGCCCGCCACTGGTCACGATCGAGCCGGCCTCCAGCGGGTAGCGGCCCTCTGCCGGGCGCAACGCGAGGAACTCGTGCGGCTGGGTGAAGTCAGGGAAGTCGAAGCCGGCCACCAGCCGCACGGTCTCGATCGCCGCGCCGCGGGCGGCCAGCAGCATGGGGCGCAGCCCCGCGAGCTCGTCGCTGCCCGGAAGCCGGTAGAAGCCGCCGACCCGCACGTTGATCGGGTGCACCGAACGGCCACCCAGCACGGTGAGCAGCGCGTTGCCGGCCCGCTTGATGGCCAGACCGCGACCGACGATGTCGCCGTGGTCGCGGGCCATCTCGATCGCCCCGTCGTAGCCGAGGAAGTCCGGGGCGTGCAGGAAGAAGATGTGCAGCGCGTGGCTCTCGATCCACTCGCCGCAGTAGAGCAGCCGGCGCAGCGCGGCGATCTCGGTTGGCACGCTCACCCCGCAGGCGTCCTCGATGGCCGCGCACGCGCTCATCTGGTAGGCCACCGGGCAGATCCCGCAGATGCGGGCGGTGATGTCGGGAGGCTCGGTCCAGGCCCGGCCGCGCAGGAACGCCTCGAAGAATCGCGGCGGCTCGACGATGCGCAGTGCCACGTCGGTGACCGCGCCTCCGTCGATGCGCACATGCATCGCACCCTCACCCTCGACGCGGGCCAACGCGTCGACGCTGAGCACCCGGCCGCCAGCCTTGCTGCGGTGGGTCATCGGCTCATCATCTCCTGCCGAGCGCTTTCCGCTGCGAACTCCGGGGCAGCGGTGTTGACAGTGCGCAGCAGGCGGGTGATGTCCTCCGGTCTCAGCCCGAGCACGGCCAGCTGGTGCGCCAGGCTGGCAAGGTTCGCCCCGGGCACCGGCCCGAAGCAGCCGTAGCAGCCCCGCCCGTACGCCGGGCACAGCCCTGAGCAGCCGGACTGGGTGACCGGGCCGAGGCAGGCCACCCCGCGGGAGACCGGAAGACACACCGTGCCGCGCAGCTTGCACTCCACGCACACGCTGGCGGTGCTTATCCGTGGGTGCCGGCCGGCCAGCAGGGAGGTCAGCAGCTCGAGCAGCTGGCCCTTGTCCACCGGGCAGCCGCGCAGCTCGAAGTCGACGGCAACGTGCTGGGCGACCGGGGTGGAGTGGGCCAGGGTGGCGATGTAGCCGGGGTGGGCATAGACGATCGAGCGGAACTCCTCGACGTCGCCGACGTTGCGCAGCGCCTGGATGCCGCCACTGGTCGCACACGCCCCGATGCTCACCAGGGTGCGGGACTGCGCCCGGATCTCGCCGATGCGCTCGGCGTCGGCCGGGGTGGTCACCGACCCCTCGACCAGCGCCACGTCGTAAGGCCCGCGCAGCACCCCGCGAGTGGCCTCCGGGAAATAGGCGATCCGCACCTTGCCGGCAACCGCGAGCAGCTCGTCCTCGCAGTTGAGCAGGGTGAGCTGGCAGCCGTCGCAGGAAGCCAGCTTGAAGACGGCCAGGCTCGCGCGGTGGTCGACCATCACAGCTCCTCGACGGCCATCAGGCCCAGCACCCGGTCAGCGCGAAACACCGGGCCGTCCAGGCAGACGAACAGCTCGCGCAGCTGGCAGTGCCCGCACAACCCGACCCCGCAGCTCATCGCCCGCTCCATCGACAACCGGATCTGCCCGGCCGGCACACCGCGATGCAGCAGCTCGGTGGTGACGAACCGCATCATCACCTCGGGTCCGCAAACCAGCGCGAGGGTCTGCTCCGGCGCCACGCTGGCGATCAACGCGGTGACCAGGCCGACCCGACCGCGCCAGGACGGCGGGGCATAGTCGACGCTGAGCTCGACCTCCAGATCGAACCGGCCGCGCCAGCCGGCCAGCTCCTCGGCGAAGAGGATGTCCTGCGGGGTGCGCGCACCGTAGAGCAGCGTGACGGTTCGGTAGCGGTGCCGGTGCGCGAGCAGCTCGAGCAGCGCGGGGCGAAGCGGGGCCAGACCGATCCCGCCGGCGACGATGAGCACATCACCGCCCTCGCCGTCGCCAACCCCCCAGCCGGTGCCGAACGGACCGCGCACGGTCAGAACGTCGCCGGCCCGGGCACTGGCGATGGCGTGGCTGACCCCGCCGACGTCGCGCACGGTGTGCTGCAGAGCATCCGGCCAGGTCGGGTCACCGCTGATCGATATCGGCACTTCCCCGACCCCGGGCACTCCGAGCATGGTGAACTGCCCCGCGGCGAACTCCAGCGACCCGCCGGTCACGGGCGCCAGCGTGAGGGTCACCGTGTCGGCGGTCTCTCGCCGGCTCCGGTCGACCCGGAACGGGCGCGGCACCAGCCCGGCCAGCCCGGTCGCGACCAGCGCGTCGAGGTCGGCCGACGCCTCCTGCGCGGACTCAGACACGACTGCCACCCGGGGCGGCGTAAAGGTCGAGCATGCGCACCCGCGCGGCCTGCAGCCGGGCGTACATCACCACGGCCACCCGCTGCAGCAGCTGGTAGCCCAGCACCGGGTCCTGGTCGCACTTGCCCCGAAGGCAGGCCCCGTCGATGGCGGTGGCGCTGGTCGGCACCACGGCACGGGCGTCGGTGAACCAGCGGTACGGCGGCACCAGCCAGGACCACCCCACCACGTCGCCGTCGTCGGCGGTGTCGAGCACGACCCGGCCCTGCCCGGGTGCGTGCAGCTCGAGGGCGACCCGGCCCTGGCGGACCAGGAAGAACCGCTCTGCCGGCTCGCCTTCACGGAAGAGGAACTCGTCGGCGGCCAGGTGCACGTTGGTCGCGCAGCCGGCGACCAACGCCATCGCCTCGTCATCCAGGCCGGCGAAGAAGGGGTAGTCGGCAAGGGTCTCGGCCATGGTGCGCATCTAGGGCTTCCTCTCCCTGGGTTCCTGCCCGGCCGGTCGGGCCAGCGCCCTGGCCTGCTCGGTGATGTCGATGCCAACGGGGCACCAGGTGATGCAGCGCCCGCACCCGACACAGCCGCTGACCCCGAACTGCTCGACCCATGCTCCGAGCTTGTGGGTCATCCACTGCCGGTAGCGGGCGCTGATGCCGGTCCGCACGCTGCCGCCGTGCATATGCGAGAAGTCGGCGGTGAAGCAGGAGTCCCACACCCTGGCCCGCTCGGACACCGGGCTGCCCAGCTCGGCGGTCTCGACGATGGATGTGCAAAAGCATGTCGGGCAGGCCAGTGTGCAGTTGCCGCAGGCCAGGCAGCGCTGCGCCACCTCGGCCCAGGCCGGGTGCTCCGGCTGGCCGAGCAGCAGCGCGGCCAGCCCATCGGTTGGCATCGCGCGGGTCATCGACTCGGCCGCCTGGCGCAGCGCCGCGTCGGCCGCTGACCGGTCGACGGTGTCGGCCGCCCGGGTCGGGAGCCGGGCCAGCAGCTGCTCTCCGGCCGGGCTGCCCGACGTGACCAGGAAGCGGTGCTCGCCCTCGACCAGCTCGGTCAGCGAGAGGTCGAACCCGGCGCCGGGCGCCGGACCGGTGCCCATGCTGACACAGAAGCAGGACCGGGCCGGTGTGGTGCAGGCTGCCACGACGATGAACAGACCTGCCCGGCGCTGGGCGTACCACGGGTCGGGCACCGGCCGGGCCAGCAGCGCCCGGTCGTGCACCGCCAGGGCGGCCAGGTCGCAAGAGCGGACGCCGAACAGGGCCACCGGCCGCTGCGGTCGGGCGAGGACCGGCTCGACGCTCACGGTGGTGCCGTCGTCGTGGGTGCGCGACATCGGCTCGCGCGGTGGGAACACCCAGCGTTTGGCTGGTACCGCGCTGGCGGCGTACCCGAAGACAGCCCGGTCGGTTCGCTCGCGCAGCCTGTAACTACCAGCGTCCTGGTCGTCGCCCATCCCGACCGGCAACTGATCGACCCGGGCCAGCGGACCCAGCACGATGGCGCCGTCACTCACCTGCGGGCCGATGACGGTGTGGGTGGCGGCCAGGGCGTCGACCAGCGCCTGCAGGCCGGGGAGGTCGAGGACGGCCTCCGTTCCGGTCGACTGGTTGGGCATGTCGGCTCCCGGTGCGGACGGACGGTTGACATCCTCGGGCTGGGCGCGGAGTGGGGGTTAGTGCCGATGGTCCTTGCCGACACGACCCGGGGCGAGGTCCACGATGGCGGAGGCGGAGGGATTTGAACCCTCGAGGGGGTTATGCCCCCAACCGCATTAGCAGTGCGGCGCCATAGACCGGACTAGGCGACGCCTCCACGCAGCCGGCTGCCCGACCGCGTCGCACAGGCTACCCGGACCCCGGAAGGGCGGGCAAAGCTGAACCACGCCCCCGGTGCAGAGCGCGGCACCGGGGGCGTGGCCCGCCGGACCAGGCGCCGCGACCCCGGGGGCGTGGCCCGCCGGACCAGCCTCCGCGGCCCCGATCAACCCAGCGTCGTGACGCCGATGGCTCCCTCGGCGTACTGCTTGCGCAGCACCTTCTTGTCGAACTTGCCGACGGAGGTCTTGGGCACCGCGTCGATGAAGGCCCAGCGCTCGGGCACCTGCCAGCGGGCCACCTTGTCGGCCAGGAAGTCGCGCAGCTCCTCGAGGGTGACCTGCTGGCCTTCGCGCACCACGACGGTGGCCAGCGGACGCTCGCCCCACTTCTCGTCGGGTACGCCGACGACCGAGGCCTCAAGCACCGCCGGGTGGGCCATCAGGTGGTTCTCCAGGTCGACCGAGGAGATCCACTCACCACCGGACTTGATGACGTCCTTGGCCCGGTCGGTCAGGGTGAGGAAGCCGTCCGGGGTGAGCGTGCCGACGTCACCGGTGCGCAGCCAGCCGTCGTGGAACTTCGACGGGTCCTCCTCAAGGTAGTAGGAGCCTGTCACCCACGGCCCGCGGACCTCGAGCTCACCGACGCTGGTGGCGTCCCACGGCTGCTCGGTCCCGTCAGGGCCGACTAGACGGCCCTGGACCGCGACTGCCAGGCGGCCCTGGGTGACCCGGTAGCGGAAGGCCTCCTCCGGGTCCAGGCCGGCGGGGGGCTTGGCGACGCTGCCGAGCGGAGACATCTCGGTCATCCCCCAGGCGTGCAGGATCTGGATGCCGTGCCGCTCCTGGTAGGCCCGCATCATCGCCGGTGGGCAGGCCGACCCGCCGACGATGACGTCGCGGACGCTGGAGACATCCACCTCGTGGGTGTCCAGGTAGTTGAGCAGGTCCGCCCAGATGGTGGGGACCGCGCCGCCACTAGTGACCCGCTCGGTCTCGATCATGCGCGCCAGCGGCTCGGCCTGCAGGAACCGGTCGGGCATGACAAGCGAGGCCCCGGCCATCAGCGAGGCGTAGGGCAGCCCCCAGGCGTTGGCGTGGAACATCGGAACGACGGTGAGGATGCGGTCGCCGTTCATGATCCCCAGCGTCGAGCTCATGCACAGCTGCATGGAGTGCAGGTAGCTCGAGCGGTGGCTGTAGACCACGCCCTTGGGGTTGCCCGTGGTGCCGGAGGTGTAGCACATGGCGGCGGCGCTGTCCTCGTCCAGCTCCGGCCAGTCATAGCTGTCCGACTCGTCGGCGAGCAGCTGGGTGTAGTCGTGCAGGGTCTTGCCGGTCGCGGCCAGTGCGTCGCTGACCTCGGCCGGGATGGGTCCGTTGACCACGACGTGCTCGACGGTCTTCAGGTGCGGCAGCAGCTTCGCGAAGGGGGCGGCCAGGGAGTTGTCGACGATGACGACCCGGTCCTCGGCGTGGTTGGCGACGTAGACCATCTGCTCGGGGAAGAGCCGGATGTTCAGCGCATGCAGCACCGCACCCGAGGAAGGGATCGCCAGGTAGGCCTCGAGATGCTCCTGGTTGTTCCACATGAACGTGGCCACGCGTTGGTCACCGGTGATGCCCAGCTTGTCGCGCAAGGCGTTGGCGAGCTGGGCCGAGTGCCGCCCGACCTGGTCGTAGGAGGCTCGCCGCGGTCCGTCGGCGGTCCAGGTGACCACCTCCGACGCCCCGTGAACGGTGGTTCCGTAGGTGAGGATTCGGGAGATCAGCAACGGGACCGGCTGCATGGTGCTGCGCACGGGGGCCTCCTCATCGGATTGCGGGTGCCACCGGGCCTCGGTGACGGCTGCGTGGGGTGATTCTCGCCCGCGGATGCCCGCCGTGTCAGGAAGTGCGCGGAGCCGGGCGCGCCCGGCTCCGCCGCAGCTGCTCGGCCGAGGCCCACGTCGCTCTCGCGGCGTGCT
>JAJZTN010000002.1 GCA_021848885.1 Actinomycetes bacterium | reverse complement strand
AGCCTGCTGCCGGAGACGGTGCGGGAGCGCGTGCAGTCCAGCATCGTGCTCAGCCAGCGGGTCAGCGTGCGCGGCCGGGGCGGTGCGACGGTGGTGGCCCGGCGTACGCCCAGACAGCAACGGCTGAGCTGGCAGGTGCGCTACGACGGCGGCGCCGACCCGGACGACCCGCTGCTGCGCGTCCAGGTCGAGGCTGCGCTCGTCGAGCTGCGGGCCGCGACCGGCGAGGGGCCCGACGATGGCAATCTCCCACCGGCGGGGTTGCGCCCCTGACGGCGCCGGACCGGTCGTTGCGGTGCGCTAACCTTGACGCCGGTCGCCTGGCGACCGGTCCCGCGTAGCTCAACTGGCAGAGCGTCCGGCTGTTAACCGGCAGGTTATAGGTTCGAGTCCTATCGCGGGAGCTCGACGCCCCAGCGGGCAGCCGCTGCGGGTGGCTGGTCCCCCCGGGGCGGTAGCTCAGCCGGTCAGAGCAGGGGACTCATAATCCCTGGGTCGTGGGTTCGAGTCCCACCCGCCCCACCCCGTCTGACGAGGGGCTTCGCCCTTTCGATGAACATCATCGGTGTCCGGAATGTCCTCAGGTGGCTCGGGCTGTCTCATTCGGGTGACTGTGCCTGCGCCGTTCAGTGAGGGGCTGGGTGCTCGTTCGTAGGCACGACAGGAGTCGAATCGGTGGGGGAAGCGGGCGCCTTCAGTTCGTTCAGGGCGTCCTGCATCTCGGAGACGGCGGCGGCGGCCCGCCATAGGTGGTTCTCGGGAGACTCGTCGTAGCCTGTGTGCTCCCGTCGCCAGTCCCGATCCCAGTAGCGTTCGATCACCATGCGCAGGTGTCTGCGCGAGACGGGCAGCTCAGCGTGCAGCTGTTGGTCGAGTTCGCTTGCCGTCGGCTCCACGACGTCGAGGCGGTCGAGCCGTCTGGTCCGCAACGCATCGATGACGGTGTCGTCGAGTCCGGCGCCGGCTGACCAGTACCGGACCAGCCGGCGATGCTGGTGGTTCCACACCGGCCACGCGAGGGGCCGGTAGCACCACAGCAGGGGGCGCTTCCGGAGCCGGAGCTGGTCGCCGGCCCACTCGCCGGCGCGGTTGATCGCGAGCCACGATGCCTCGTCGGGCGGCACGTCGAGAACGAGCACGACGGAGCCTGCATCGACTGTGTCGGCGAAGCCGAGCAAGTCTCCCGCGACCCAGAGCTCCTCGACCGGCCACCCGATCTCCGTGCCGCGCAGCCGCAGCTTTTCCGATGACACCTCCCCAATCTCGACGAGGTGGCCGATCGCCGTCGAGCGCTTCACGTCACCATCCTCGCGGCTCACCGTTCCCGGTGTCGATCCAGCCCGACCGGAGTTGTGCGGTCGGGCTGGGTCTTGCCGACAGCGGCAGATCAAGCAGCTCCAGCACGTCGAGTAGTGACGGTTCGGCTCGCATCGACGAACTGTTGGTCTGGGTCGATATGTCCGAAAGGCCCGAACGGAACTGCGGTTCCGAGCGCCGGTGACCGGGCAGCAGCGTCCGGTCACCGGCGTCGGTCTGCGCGGGTCAGCCGGCGCTCATCCCGGCCAGGTACGCGGCGACGGTGTGGCTGGCGTGGCGGTCGAGGTTGGCCTTGGCCGTGTCGTAGCGCAGTGTGGTGAGGGGGTCGGCGTGGCGCATTGCGTATTGCATGTCGCGGAGCGCGACGCCGGCGACCAAGCCGGTGGTGCAGAAGGTGCGGCGCAACCCGTGGGGGCTGATCGGCCGGTGCACCCCGGCCGCTTTCGCGACCCGCTGCAGCGAGCGGGTGGCGGCGGCGCGGTCCATCCGCCGCCCAGACCGGCTGGTGAGGATCGGTCCGTGGCTTCGACCGGCGACCGCGGCGTGTACGGCGCGCAGCACCGGGATCGGTAGCGGGATGTCGGCCGGCTTGGCGCCTTTCCCGAGCATGTGCAGGATCTCGTAGCCGGCCTCATACCGGATGTCGGAAATGTCGGCGGCGCAGGCCTCCGAGACGCGCAGGCCGAGCATGCCGAGCAACGCGACCAGAGCGTGCTCGACCGGACCCGCGCTGCGGGCGGCGGAGAGTACGGCGGCGAACTCCAGGGGGTGCAACACGGTGCGCCGCTGGCCCTCCCAGGGCACCTTCGGTCGGGTGACCGCGTCGGCCGGGTTGGTCGGCAGGTGCCCGTCGATGACCGCATACCGGTAGAGGCTGGCCACGGTGCCGAAGCGCCTGGCGATGGTGGCCACCGCGTGGCCTTGGGCTTCCAGGTGGCGCAGGTACAGATCCAGGTGCGGCCGGGCCGCCTTGAGTGGCTCCAGACCGACTTCGTCGCACCAGGCTAGGAAGACCCGCATGTCCAGCCGGTAGGCGCTCAGCGTCGGTTCCCGGTAGCGGGCCAGGAACCCAGCGACCGCCAACCGCCGGACATCCACCCACGCTGGTACCAGCTCCGCCGTCATCGTCGATGCCATGACACGTCCCATTCCGTTCGTGGGAGCCGACCTCCCAGAGGACGCGATCGTGAAACAGGCGGTGCCGAAGATCAGCGAAACTGTGGATAGCCGCCGTTCGGGGTCGCCCCCGACCCGCCGAGGAACCGTGCACGAGCCGACTACTACCGTGCACCCTGTGGGACAGGTCAGCGACGGTGAAATCGCTCAGATCAGCACCTGGCTTGCCCGAAACGGATTCTCACCGTCTGCCCACGAGGAGCGCCCTGAGCACTTCGGCAACGAGTTCACGGAGTGGAGCCGAGGTAAGACGCTCGTCCGCACAGTGCGGCGCCCGAAAGTGGTGCGCTACTACCGCGCGTCCGAGGATGGGTTATGCCGGTGATCTTGAAGTGGTGCCCGAGATATGCCGGTGGTCGGCCCATCAGTAGTGGTAGCGAGCTTGGAGGATCACGAGATCGTCGCCGTCTACCAGGTACACGAGCCGGTGTTCCTCGGTGATCCGGCGCGACCACGCTCCGGACAGGACGTGGCGGAGCTGCTCCGGCTTGCCGATGCCGGTGAACGGGTCGCGAAGGGTGTCGTCGATCAGTCGGTTGATCCGCTTGAGGGTTGCTCGATCCGTCTGCGCCCAGTGCTGATAGTCCTCCCAGCCATTTGGCGTGAAGACGAGCCTCACCGCTGTAGCTCGTGCTCCTCGCGCTTGCCGGCCAGAGCCTGATCAAGGCTTTCGAGGAGCCGGCGGGCGTTCTTTGGGCCACGCAGTAGGTGCGCCGTCTCTTGCAGGGCGTCGTACTCCTCGCGGGAGAGCAGAACGGCGTCGCCGCGCCGCGAGGTGATCTCGACCGCGGTCCGGTCTTCATTCACCTGCTCGATGAGCGGGAACAGGTTCTTCCTGGCCTCGCTCGCGGTGATCACCATGTGCGCCCTCCGATGACTGGTACGAAATTATGGTACCAGTCCAGACCTGATGTCAACGCCGAATAGCGCCGGGGTAGGTCCGGAGGGTGCGGTCCAGGAGACCGAGAATACGCCGTCGCTATGGCGCGCGGGGGACCCAGTCAGGCCCGCCATCGAGCGGGAGTGCCAGTGCCGCCGCGGCCACGGCCTCAGATAGGCGCTCGGCTAGCGCGCGACGAGCCGGACCGCGGAATGTCACTCGGTGGCGCGGCGCGGTCAACCGGCCGCCGATGGGCCTCGGCGCAGGTCCTCACGGACGCTGTCGATGTCGGTGCCGGGCTCACCGCTCGTGCTGGGCATGCGCCACCCGCGCCAACTCGTTCAGGCGGGCCTTGGCCTCACTGACAGACAAG
Organism: Actinomycetes bacterium; assembly: GCA_021848885.1. Taxonomy (GTDB): domain Bacteria; phylum Actinomycetota; class Actinomycetes; order JAJZTN01; family JAJZTN01; genus JAJZTN01. The sequence continues at coordinate 44,196 of JAJZTN010000002.1, read as the reverse complement.
GTCGCCATGGTCCGAATAGCAGTCCCCCGGGCCCGCGTCGAGCCGCGCTGACCGCAACGAATCTGAGGACCTCAACGGTGGTATCGCGGGTGACGTGGCGTGGCAGGTTGCCCAGAGGCAGGGCGGGAGGGGTCTCCGGCCCGGCTGCTGCCCTGCCGTCGTGGCTAGGCTTCAGACGTGCCCCTCTCACCCGGTGAGTTCTATGACCACGCGGTGGCGGCCGCCGACGAGCAACGACGTCTCCCGCTCTCCCGGATGACCGGATGGGACATCAGCCCGTTCGAGCCCGACGGTCTGCGGGTGGCGCCGTTGCGCCCGCCGGTGCTGCCCGAGCCGCCGCGGGACGGAGAGGACCCCTCAGACTGCCGGGCCTGCGCTCAGCGGGACGAGGGCCTCTGGCTCGACGACCGGTGGCGGCTCGGCCGGATGCCCGGTGCCGGGGTGCCGCTGGTGCTCATGCTCCGCCCCCGGGACCACTTCGACCTGACCGACCTCCCCGACGGCATGGCCGCTGAGCTCGGTGTCCTGACCACGCACATCGCCAGGCACATCGAGTCCCTGCCACACATCGCCCGGGCACACGTCTACCGGCTCGGTGACGGGGGAGCCCACCTGCACGTCTGGTTCTTCGCCAGGCCGCAGGGTCAGTCCCAGCTCTACGGGTCGTGGATGGTCGTCTGGGACGATCTGCTGCCGGAGTACCCCGCGGAGGTCGCCGATGCCGACGCGGCCACCGTCGCCGACGCACTCGTCGCAACGTACGGCGGTACCCGCCTTCCGGCGAGCGGCTAGCCCTCGCATCAGCTCGGCGCTGCCGAAGGAGGCTTCGCCTGGTCGTAGGGCGCCGAGGGCCGAGGCTCGTCGTAGGTGATGATGCGGGCGGCAGCTGTGCTCGGGTGACCTCGGCCTGCGCGAGAGCGCTCAAGACGAGCGGCCTTCGCCGCAGCAGGTAACGGCGTAGGGAGTGCGGACGGTGACCTACCAGGGCACGATGCCGTTCCGGTCGAAGAAGCCCCCGGTGGGCCCGTCGGGGCCGATGGTGGCCATCTCGACGATGACCTCTGCCCCTTCGTGGACGGTCTGGGTTCCGCGATGGTTGTTGAGGTCGGTCGCGGTGTAGCCGGGGTCCACGGCGTTGATCCGAAGCTGAGGGAAGCTCTTGGCGTACTGGCTGGTGAGCATGTTCAGCGCAGCCTTCGAGGATGGGTAGGCGAGCCCTTTCAGCGAGGATTCGAACCGTGTCGGGTCGGTGGTGACGGACAGGGAGCCCATGCCACTACTCACGTTGACCACGATCCCATCGGATGAGCGCAGCAGCAGAGGCAGAAACGCCTGAGTCACACGGACAACCCCGAAGACATTGGTTGCGTAGACCCGGTGCACCTCCTCGGCCGTGGTGTCGGCCGCCGGAACGAAGCCACCGGCGATGCCGGCATTGTTGACCAGGACGTCCAGCACGCCAACCTGCTGTTCGAGGGCGGCGGCTGCGGTGCGGACGGAGGTGTCGTCGAGGACATCAAGCTGGATGAACTGGCAACGCAGCTGCTTCGCCGCGACGGCGCCACGCTGCCGGTCGCGAGCTCCGAGGTACACCCGATGGCCAGCCGCGACCAGACGACGGGCTGTCTCGTAGCCCAACCCCTTGTTGCTGCCGGTGATCAATGTGGTCGTCATCTGGTGGATTCTCGCATCCCTTCAGGCGGGAGCCCAGTCCCGCACCGTGGGCCCCGGCGCACGCCGGGACTGCTGCGGGACGAGGTCGCCGGGCTCGCCGGCGTGTCGGTCGAGTATGTCGTCCGCCTTGAGCAAGGTCGGGTGAAGAACCCGTCCGGGCAAGTCCTCGACGCGCTCGCTCGCGCGCTGCGCCTCTCCTCGCCTGAACGAGAGCATCTGCTTCACCTGGGCGGGCTCGCCCTAGCGACAGCCGGGCAGGTTCCGCGCCACCTGACGCCCTCGGTGCACCGTCTGCTGCAGCGTCTCGACGATGCTCGCCAGCCAGTACGCCAAGAGCTTCCCTCAGCTCTGGCTCAACGCCGAGCGAGTCGGCTCAGGTTCGCGACGACCAGCGACGGGAGATCCACTCCTGGTCGCTCCGGCATGTCAGCCGATGCGACGCGCAGCCGTTCGCAGGTGTCGGTGATCGTCTGCCGCGCCAGCCGGGTGTTCAGTCCCCACCGCCGTGCTTCGTCGGTCAAGTCCTCGGGTGTGATCTCGGCGAGGCGGCTGCGACCGTTGACACGCATGGCCGCCTTCCCTGACACCGTGGGCCAAAGGGCTGTCGGGACGGTGTCGTACAGCGGCGCAAGCGTGATGTGCTCGGCGTTGGGATGCAGAAGGGAGATGTTCTTGCCGTGGGCGTCAGCATCGTCGATGACCACGGTGAACGTGACGCGTTCCAGCAGCCGAGTCAGCTCAGTCGCCGGTTCGACGGAGTATGCGTTGAGTAGTCCCGCGATGCCAGCCAGCGTCGGTCCACCGTGGGACTCGTACTTGCCGCGCCCGTCGTGGTCGGCCGGGTCGATCGCGAGCGCCTGGCAACTGTCCTCCTGGTGGATTCGCCGCGTGATGCCGTCGACGGCCACGCGGTCGTAGCGTTCGACGACGATGCAGTCGGCGTCACCGATCCTCATGAGGTGGCAATCCGGTGCGGCGAGGCCCGCACGCCGCGCCAGTTGCAAACAGTCGTGTTCGGCCACCACCGTGCCGCGGTGCACCCGGTTGTCGACCTTGAGAATGTGCGTGGACGGGTAACCGTGCACCGGGCGCGCCCAGCCGCTCGCGGTGCGCACCAGAAGGATCTTGTCCTCTAGCCCGGCCAGTGACAGCTCCGAGTCATCGTGAAGGGCAAGACTGCGGACCGGCAGAGCGGCAACCTCGGCGACAAGGTCGTCGGCGCTGAGCTCGACGAGTCCGGGCGTGACGCCGCCGTGGGGGCCAGGCGCGGTGGCAGCCGCCGGTGCGATGATGAGGGCCCCGGCGACGTCGCGGCCGAAGCGCGAGAGCATGCCCAGCGCGTCGAGCGTCTCCACGCCGGCAACTCGGGACATCGACAGACGGTGCTGCCCTTCAGGGAGCAGGCCGGTCACGAAGGCCCATGCGTTCTGCCTTCCTCCGCGCACCGGAAGCGAACACGACAGCAAGGGTGCCCCCAACGGGAAGGTGTCGACGGTGGTCTGCGCGTACTGGCAGGAGACACCGCCTGCCCCTGTACGACGCAGGACCGCGACCTCATCCCCGTGCAGCCATACCGAAAGTTGCCGGACCCGAGCCATCAGCCTTCTCCGCCCGGGGTGGCACTTCGGTGCCCGTCGGCCTGGGCAGCCGAGTCACTGTCGACATCGGGAACTTCCACGATGAGACGCGCGCCGAGGCGTCGGAGCAGCCGAAGCACGCGGACCAGGAGCAGCGTGCTGACCCCTGACTCGAGTTTGGCCAGATAGGTGCGCTCGACACCGACGTCCTCGCTCAGTTGGGCCTGCGTGAGACCGGCCGCTCGGCGTGCTTCGGACACGGCAAGGCCCAAGTCCTCGGGTCGCCGAACCTGGATCTGCCTCACGGGACCTCCGAAACCGAACGTGGCCTGTGGGAACAACATCAACGTAGATGCAACGATCCGCTGTGCGCTTATCCACACAGTAGCTTCTTACGTACAGGTGTGCAAATATTCACACAAGTGTTCTCATGGCGGAGTGTTCGGACAGGCGCGAGGTGAATAGGTCGGGTTCGCGACCCTGACAGCGTCCGCGGCAAGCGAGTTGGCCGGTCGGGCGCATCCGCATACGAGGAGCCGTTCCACCGCGCACGGGCGCGCCACCCGCAGCACATCAGGCAGTGGCTCCTGATCAACATCCCGTTCCTGCAGGTCGTCCTGCTCGTCGCCCTCGTTCCGCTGGCTCTCGGAGTCCACCGGGACCAGGTCGGGGGGCGAGCCTGAAACCTCGAGCAGGTGATCGAGACGCTCGTCAGGACCCCCGGGACGAAGGTCCCCGAGTTGCATCGACCTGGGCAGGTAACCTACGGTACCGTAACTTACGGAGCCGTAACTGAAGGGCCCAGCATGACCGAGCGTGACCTGCCCCTGGTGATCCAAGGTGGCATGGGGGTGGCGGTCTCGTCGTGGCCGCTGGCGGCCGCGGTCGCCCGGACCGGCAACCTCGGCGTCGTCTCGGGAACCGCGCTGGACACCGTGCTGGTGCGCCGACTGCAGGACGGGGACCCGGACGGCCACGCCCGCCGTGCGATGGCCGCTTTCCCGGTGCCGGAGCTGGCCGAGGGAATGCTCCGCCGGTACCTGCGCGTCGGTGGGCGCGGTGGCACGCCCTACCGGCCGGGCCCCAGGCTGGGTCTTCGGCAGAGCGCGGCGACCCAGCAGCTGCTCGTGCTCGGCGCATTCGTCGAGGTGTGGCTGGCCCGTGAGGGTCATGGCGGGCTGGTGGGCATCAACCTGCTCGAGAAGGTCCAGATGGCCATTCCGGCCACTGCGTTGGGAGCCATGCTCGCTGGCGTGGACTACGTTCTGGTCGGTGCGGGGCTGCCGAGGCAGCTGCCCGGCCTGCTCGACGGGCTGGCTGGCGGGCAGCCGGTCTCCTACCAGGTGGATGTCGCCGGTGCAGGCGATGCCGAGCATGCGGTCACGCTGGACCCGGGTGCCCTGCTCGGCGGCCGCCTGCCACTGACCCGTCCGCGCTTCCTCGCGATCGTCTCGGCCAACGTGCTGGCCGGCTACCTGGCCCGCGACGAGCGGACCCGCCCGGACGGGTTCGTCATCGAGGGTCCCCGGGCGGGCGGCCACAATGCCCCACCCCGAGGGCCACGCCGGCTGGACGCCGACGGACAGCCGGTCTTCGGGCCCCGGGACGAGGCTGATCCACTGGGGATCGCCGCGCTGGGGCTGCCCTTCTGGATGGCCGGTGGCTTCGGCACCCCGGAGGCCCTCGCGATGGCGCGTGCCCAGGGGGCAGCTGGGGTCCAGGTGGGCACGGCGTTCGCTCTCAGTCACGAGTCCGGACTCGTCGAGGAGCTTCGCGCGCAGCTTCTCGACCAGCTGCTGGAGGGCTCCATTGCTGTCCGCACGGATCCGCTGGCCTCTCCCACCGGCTTTCCGTTCAAGGTCGCTCAGCTTCCGGGCACCCTGGCGGACCCGGGGTTGCGCGAGGCTCGACCCAGGTTGTGCGATCTCGGCTACCTGCGCACAGCGTACGTCGCCGAGAACGGAGCGCTCGGCTACCGCTGCCCAGCCGAGCCGGTGCACACCTACCTGCGCAAGGGTGGACGAGTGGAGGACACCGAGGGCCGGGTCTGCCTGTGCAACGCACTGACCGCCACGGTGGGGCTGGCTCAGCGCCGCGCCGACGGCTGGCTGGAGCCTGCTCTGGTCACCCTGGGGGCGGACCTGGCCGGGGTGACCCAGCTTCAGGCGCTGCATCCGCAGGGGTGGTCGGCCGGGCAGGTCGTGTCCTGGCTCACCGGGGCAGCCACCGTCTGAACCCAGGGCCCGGGTGCTCCCGCGCGTCATCTCATCTCATGTCAGCATGACATGAGATGACATATTTCCCAATCCGAGAGCGCTTGCAGCGCAAGGATTCGCGGGTCTGTGCTCGGCGCGCCAGGTGAGCGCTGCGGGTCTGTCGGTTGGCTGAGCAGTGGTGCAGGGCGTCTTTGCGGATCTCTTCTTCGAGGAACCCCCGGGGGTATGAGGTAAGGGTGACCTAAGTCCCGGAATCTCAGGACCTCGGGCCGCGTCCCACCTTGTTCGATCCAGGTTTGATGGTCCCGGGACGACGACGAGAGGACACACCATGCAACGCTCATACATGGACCGCCTGATCTCCGCTATCGGCGCAGCGCTCGCAGTGCTGCTGCTGGTCGGCGGGGTGCTGGCGCTGGTCGGCCACAACTTCGTGACCAACCAGGTCACCAGCCAGCTGAAGCAGGAGAAGATCTTCTTCCCGGCCGCGGGCAGCGCCGGGCTGTCAGCCAGCGAGTTCCCCGGCCTGCAGCAGTACGGCGGCCAAATGGTCGACACCGGCCCTAAGGCCAAGGCCTACGCCGACGAGTTCATCTGGGTCCACATGATGAAGGCCTCGGGCGACAAGAGCTACGCGCAGATCAGCGCCGCGGCCAGGGCCAACCCGGATGACAAGAAGCTCGCCGGTCTGAAGACCACCCTCTTCCAGGGTGACATGCTCCGAGCCAGCCTGCTCTCCGCCTACGCGTTCTGGCAGTTCGGCGTCATCGCACTGTGGGTGTCGATCGTGGCCTTCGTCGGAGCCGTGGTCCTGGGCTTCATGGCCCTGCTCGGCTTCCGGCACGCTCGCAAGGTCGAGGCGCCGACCACCTCCTCCCGCTACGTGGCGCCGGCCAACGCCTAGCAGGCCTCGGCTCCGGCCGGGGGCGTGACCGCCAGCCTCCGCCCCCGGCTGGGTCGCCCCGCTCGGCTGAACGACCCGAAGTGACCGCTCGGCCCGACCGCTCAACCGGTCGGGCCGAGCGGCATCTGGGTGCCTGGCTCGATCTGGCCAGCTTCGCCGGCTCACCCTCTTAGGCTGACTCGCGCCATGACCCAAGACCCCACGACCCGAGACCCCACGAGCCGACGCCCTGACAGATGTGAGGCCTCCGCGCCGGTCGAGGTGCTGGACCGGCGCCCCGGTCGCTGTGGGGAGCTGGTGCTGCGTCGGGTCGGTTCCGCCCTGGAGATCATCGCCAACGGGACGTTCCTGATGGACACCCGGGACGGGCGCTCCGAGCGCCTGCTGGCCCGGGCCGGGCTGGACCGGGTGTGGGGGAGCGCCCTGTCCGTTCTGATAGGTGGCCTCGGGGTCGGCTTCACCACCGCCGAGGTGCTGGCCGACCCTCGGGTGTGCCGTGTCGTCGTGGTCGAGCTCGAGGCGGTGGTGCTCGAATGGCACCGTGGCCCGCTGGCAGCTCCCGGCGGGCACGTGCTGGAGGACCCCAGGGTCGAGGTCGTGTGCGCCGACCTGGCCGAGGCCTTGGGTGAGCCTGGCTCACCGGTCGCGGTGCCAGCGAGTTTCGACCTGGTGTGCCTGGACGTCGACAACGGCCCGGACTGGCTGGTTCGTCCGGGCAACGCTGTGCTCTATCAGCCCGACGGCTTGCGGCTGCTGACCCGGTCGGTGCGACCCGGCGGTGTGGTCACGGTGTGGGGCGCCACGGGCCACCCCGAGTTTGCCTCGAGGCTGGCGGAGGTTCTCGAAGGCGTTGAGACCCTCGAGGTGCCCACCCGGCACGGCGACCCAGACGTGGTCTGGGCCGGTCGCAGACCCGCCTAGAACCGGAACGGCTTCGGGGGCGCTGTGAGCTTGGCTCGCGGGCAGGTGGCAAGGTCCAGACCGCCGAAGGCCAGCGCCTCGTCGCAGAGAGCCTCGACCGTCCAGCCGTTGTCGGTGCCGAACCGGGTGACCGTGGCCCGGTAGATGGTGATCTCGTAGCGCGTGGGGGTGCCGTAGGCGACCTGGATGGTGCCGATCAGCTCGGCCCCCGCCGGGTTGTTCATGCCGTGGAACGGCCGGTCGAAGCGGCTCCACAGCGAGGGCTCGGACTGCCACACCCCCCCGTTCTGCACGTCGCGCAGCGCCAGCTCCACCAGGACAGCCCTGGCCGCCTCCTCGGGGATGATCGCCGCCGGCCGGATGACCTGGGTCACCACGCCCTCGTCGTACGCCGCAGCCATCAGCAGCTCGGCGTCGTCCATGGCACCTCCTCCTTCGCCGGGTCAGTGTCATGGCCTTATCGGCAGGTACGCCGCCCGGCTTCAGCACGAGGGTCACCTCGAACGGGCCGGGTCCGGGGTGCTCGTGCGCATCGCTTGGTGCGCGTGAGGCCTCGTCGGACACCGGTGCTGGTGCGCATGGGGCGGATGGGGCACAATGGCCACGCCGGCACGGGCCAGGCGCGAGAACGCTGGGGAAGGCGCAGCTCGCACCTAGGAGGTCCGTCGATGTCGGCTTCGTCGTCGCACACCGCCACGCGCGGCGTGGTCTTCGTGCACTCCGCGCCGCCCGCCCTGGCGCCGCATGTCGAGTGGGCGCTGTCCGGGGTGCTCGGGGTCCGGGTCAGCCTGGACTGGATCCCGCAGCCAGTCGCGCCCGGGATGCTGCGTGCCGAGCTGAGCTGGCAGGGTCGCCCCTCGACCGCGTCGAAGATCGCATCGGCCTTGCGCGGCTGGTCGGGGCTGCGTTTCGAGGTCACCGAGGAGCCGACCCCCGGCACCGAGGGGGAGCGCTACTCGTGCACCCCGACGCTGGGCATCTACCACGCGGTCACAGGCGTCCACGGCGACATCCTGGTGCCCGAGGAGCGGCTGCGCGCCGCGCTGAGCCGGGCGGCGCTGGGCGAGGCGGATCTGGGCGAGGCGGTCGCCGACCTGCTCGGGCGGGCCTGGGACAACGAGCTCGAGCCTTTCCGGCACGCCGGCGAGGGCACACCGGTGCGCTGGCTGCACCAGGTTGTCTGAGGCGAGGCGCGGCGGCTACAGCGGGATGTTGCCGTGCTGGCCGCGCCGGGCCGGTGCGGCCGCAATCGCCGCGGCGATGGCCGAGCGGGTCTGGGTCGGCTCGATGATCTCGTCGATGACTCCGATCTCGACCGCCCGGGCCAGGCCGCCCGCGAGCTTCTCGTGCTCCTCGGCGAGCTCCAGCTCGACCAGCGCCCGGTTCTCCTCGGGCACCTCGGCCAGCCGGCGTCGGTGCAGGATGCGCACCGCCGCCACCGCCCCCATGACGGCGACCTCCGCACCGGGCCATGCGAGGACCCGGGTCGCGCCAAGCGAGCGGGCATTCATCGCGATGTAGGCGCCGCCATAGGCCTTGCGGGTGACCAGGGTGACACGGGCGACGGTGGCCTCGGCGAAGGCGTGCAGCAGCTTGGCACCGCGGCGCACCACGCCGTCCCACTCCTGCCCAACCCCAGGAAGGTAGCCGGGCACGTCGACCACGACGATCAGGGGCACGCCGAAGGCGTCGCACATCCGCACGAAACGGGCCGCCTTCTCCGCCGAGGACGAGTCCAGGCAGCCACCCAGCCGCAGCGGGTTGTTGGCCACCACGCCGACGGTGCGCCCGCCCAGTCGACCGAGCATCGTCACGACGTTGGGGGCCCAGCGCGGGTGCAGCTCCACGCCGGGGGAGTCCAGCAGGACGTCGATGAGCGGGTGCACGTCGTAGGCCCGCTTGGGCGAGTCCGGCAGGAGGCTGCCCAGGTCAAGGTCGGTGACGCTGCCCAGGTCCAGGCTTGCCTGGTTGCCCAGCAGCGAGGCCAGTCGGCGGGCCTCGACGAAGGCGGCCTCCGTGGTAGGGGCCACCACGTGCACCACCCCGGAGCGGCGCCCGTGCGGCTCCGGCCCGCCCAGCCGCAGCGCGTCGACGTTCTCCCCGGTGACCGAGCGGACCACGTCGGGTCCGGTGACGAAGACCCGGCCCTCCGGCCCGAGGATGACGATGTCGGTCAGCGCCGGCCCGTACGCGGCGCCACCGGCCGCGGGGCCGATGACCACCGAGATCTGCGGGACCCGGCCGGAGGCCCGCGTCATGATCGCGAAGACCTCGCCCACCGCGTGCAGTGAGACGACCCCCTCTGGCAGCCTGGCGCCACCGGAGTGCCACAGCCCGACCACCGGGGTGCCCTCGGCCAGGGCCCGCTCGTAGGCGGTGAGGATGACCCTGCAGCCGTCCACCCCCATCGCGCCGCCCATCACCGTGGCGTCGGAGGCGAAGGCGGTCACCGGGGTGCCCTCGACGGTGCCGACGGCGGCGAGCATCCCGGAGCGGTCCACCTCGGTGATCAGCTCGACGCTGCCGGGGTCGAAGAAGTGCTCGAAACGCACCTGAGGGTCCCGGGGGTCCCGCTCCAGGGTCTCGGCCGCCGCGGCGCTCACGCGATGGTCCGGATCGCCACGGCGATGTTGTGCCCGCCGAATCCGAAGGAGTTGTTCAGCGCCAGCAGTGTCCCTTCGGCGGGCAGCACCCGCCCGGTTCCCACGGCGATGTCGAGGGCGACATCGTCGTCGAGGTCCTCGAGGTTGATCGTCGGGGGCACCCGCCGGTGGTGCAGGGCCAGGATCGTGGCGATCGACTCCACCGCACCGGCCGCACCCAACAGATGCCCGGTCATCGACTTGGTCGAGGTGAGCACCACATCGTCGGTGGCTGCGCCCAGCACGGCGCGGATCGCGGCGGCCTCGGCGATGTCGCCGATCGGGGTGGAGGTGGCGTGCGCGTTGATGTGCGCCACGTCGCGCGGGCTGGCCCCGGCGTTGTCCAGGGCCAGCCGCATCGCCCGCGCCGCTCCGGCGCCGACCGGGTCGGGCTGGGCGATGTGGTGGGCGTCGGCTGTTATGCCGACCCCGGCGATCTCGGCGTAGACCGTGGCTCCGCGAGCCCGGGCGTGCGAGAGGGTCTCCAGCACGACGATGCCGGCGCCCTCGCCCAGCACGAAGCCGTCGCGCCCCTTGTCATAGGGACGTGAGGCACGCTCGGGCTCCTCGTTGCGGGTGGACAGGGCCTGCATCGCGGCGAACCCCGCGATCGGCAGCGGGTGGATGGCCGCCTCGGTGCCGCCGGCTACCACGACGTCGGCGCGACCGGAGCGGATCATGTCGGCGGCGTAGCCGATCGCCTCGGCCCCCGACGCGCACGCGCTCACGGGGGTGTGCACCCCGGCCCGCGCACCGAGCTCGAGCCCGACGCTGGCCGCCGGGCCGTTGGGCATGAGCATCGGCACCGTCATGGGCAGGACGCGTCGTGCGCCCTTCGCCAGCAGGGTGTCGTACGCCGACAACAGCGTGGTCACCCCGCCGATCCCGGAGGCCACGACGACGCCAAGCCGCTCGGAGGGAACCTGCGGCGCGCCGGCGTGCGTCCAGGCCTCGCGCGCCGCGATGAGGGCGAACTGGCCGGAGCGGTCCAGCCGCTTGCGCTCCGGCACCGGCAGGACCTCGGCGGGGTCAACCGCCGCCGGGCAGGCGATCTGCACCGGAAGGGTGGCAGCCCACTCCTCGGCGAGCACGCGGGCGCCGGAGCGCCCGGCCAGCAACGCCGCCCAGCTCGTGGCGACGTCACCGCCCAGCGGGGTGGTCATGCCCAGGCCGGTGACGACGATGGGCTCGGTCGTGCTCACTGGTCCCTCCGCGGGTCTGGTAGACGGGACGGTGCCGGCTCCCCGGTCGCCTCGGGGGTCTCCCGGTTCGGCGGCCGGGTCGGGCCGCTGGGGGCTCCTGGCCGGGTCGAGCTCAGGCGCCGGCGCGCTGGATGAAGGCGACGGCGTCGCCGACGGTCTTGAGGTTCTTCACCTCGTCGTCGGGGATCTTCACGCCGAACTTGTCCTCGGCGTTGACCACGATGGTCATCATCGACAGCGAGTCGATGTCCAGGTCGTCCGTGAACGACTTGTCCAGGGCGACGTCACCGGTCGGGATGCCGGTCTCTTCGTTGACGATCTCGGCGAGTCCGGCGAGGATCTCCTGCTCGCTGGCGGCCATGGCTGCTCCTTCGGTCGGGTTGTGCGGGCAAGGGTGGGCGAGTGCGGGTCAGGGCGGGTCAGTTTGGGTCAGGGCAGCACAAGGACCTGGGCGGCGTACACCAGGCCCGCGCCGAAGCCGATTGTGAGGGCGAGACCGCCGCTGGGGGCCTCACCGGTGGCCAGCATGCGCTCCATCGCCAAGGGGATGGAGGCGGCCGAGGTGTTGCCGGTCTCGGCGATGTCGCGGGCCACCGGCACATGCTCGGGCAGCTTGAGCGCCTTGGTCATCGCGTCGATGATCCGCATGTTGGCCTGGTGCGGGATGAAGGCGTCCAGGTCCTCGGCCCGCACCCCTGCCGCGTCCAGTGCCTGCTGCGCCACGGGGGCCATCTGCCACACCGCCCAGCGGAAGACCGACTGGCCCTGCATGGTCAGGGTCGGGAAGTCTGCCAGGTGCTCGCGCACATCCACCCACGAGTGCCGTTGGGTGATCAGCTTGGCGTGCTCGCCCTGGGCCCCCCACACCGTCGGGCCGATAGCAGGCTCCTCGGACGGGCCGATGACGACGGCCCCCGCCCCGTCCCCGAACAGGAACGCCGTGGAGCGGTCGAAGTGGTCGGTGAAGTCCGACAGCCGCTCGCAGCCGATCACCACCACGTAGCGTGCCGAGCCACCGCGGACCATGTCGTTGGCCAGTGACACGCCGTAGCAGAAGCCGGCGCACGCGGCGGAGATGTCCATGGCCGGGGCGTTGCTGGTGCCCAGCCGGTGCGAGACCTCAGCGGCGGCCGAGGGGGTCTGGTAGGGGTGGGACACCGTGGCCAGCAGCACGAAGCCGACCTGCTCCGGCTCGATGCCGGCGTGCGCCAGCGCCTTGCCGGCGGCGGCCACGGACATCTCCACGACGCTTTCCCCGGGCCCGGCCCAGCGCCGCGACCGGATGCCGGAGCGTTCCTGGATCCACTCGTCGGAGGAGTCGATCAGCTCGACGATCTCGGAGTTGGGCACGACACGGGTCGGCCGGTAGCCACCCACGCCGAGGATCCGCGCGTACGCCGCCCCAGTGGACGCAGTGATCCTGCTCGTCATCCTCGTGCCTCCTCGTGCGCTGCTGTGTCGGTGCAGGGCGCCGCCCGCGGGCCGGACCCGACCCCCTGTGGGCGCCGGGTCATCACCCGCCGGCTTCCGGGTGCAGCCGGAGGAGTGGCTGACCAGGCGTGACCGGGTCACCGTCCTCCACGAGCCACTCCAGCACGGTGCCCCCGTGCGGGGCGAGCACCGGCTGGTCGTCCCGGCGGGTGTGGACCAGGCCGATCCGGCTGCCTGGGTCCAGGCTGTCCCCGACAGCCGCGCCCCCGCGCACGAAGGTGCCCGAGGCGGGGGCGATGAGCAGCCGCCACGTGGGGGAGTGGTCCAGCGGGCTGGCGCTTCCGTGCCGGGCCACCAGGTCCTGGGCTGCGGGCAGGTCCTCGGGAGTCTTCAGCGCGAGAGTCTCGACGCCCGGAAGCGCTCGCCTCATGAGATTCGTCAAGGTGCCGGCGGGGGGCATCTCGATGACCGCGGTGACGCCGAGGTCGGCCATCGACTGCATGCACAGGTCCCAACGGACCGGGGCGCTGACCTGGCGGACCAGGCGACGCAGCACGTCCCGGCCGTCGTGCACGACGCTGCCGTCGGCATTGGAGATCAGCCGGGTGCGGGGGTCGTGGGTGCTCATGGCGACGGCATAGCGTGCCAGCACCGCCACCGCAGCAGCCATGTGCTCGGTGTGGAACGCACCGGCCACCTGCAGCGGGATGAGCCGCGCCTTGGTCGGCGGGTCAGCGGCCAGCGCGGCGAGCTGCTCCATCGTGCCGGCAGCCACGACCTGGCCGGCACCGTTGGTGTTGGCGGCGGTCAAGCCGTGCCGGGCCAGGGCCGCGGCCACGTCCTCGGCGTCCCCACCGAGCACCGCGGTCATGCCGGTCGGGGTCATCGCCGCGGCCTCGGCCATCGCGCGGCCGCGCTCCCGGACGAAGACCATGGCCTGCTCCGCGCAGATGACTCCCGCACCCGCGGCCGCCGCGATCTCCCCGACGCTGTGCCCGGCGACCGCCCCGACAACGCGGAATGCGTCGGTCGGGTGAGGGAAGAGCGAGAGCGCCGAGACCAGCGCCGAGGCGACCAGCAGCGGCTGGGCGACGGCGGTGTCCCGGATCGTCTCGGCATCCGATGTCGTGCCGTGCGCCACCAGGTCCATGCCCGCGACCGCGGAGAGCCAGTGCATCCGCTCGGCGAAGCCCGGCAGCTCCAGCCAGGGGCCCAGGAAGCCGGGGGTCTGGGACCCCTGGCCTGGCGCGACGACGGCGAGCATGTCTTCACCCTGACGCCTGACGGGGCTCGTCGAGGCGATCAGGAGCAACGAAGTTGGCCACCACGGTTTTGGAGGGTCTCCACAAAGAGCCGGGTACCTGGGCGCTGCTCGGGCCCGCTAGGAGGTCACTCCGCCGCGGTGTGGAGCCGCCCAAGCGTGAGCGCCAGTCGCAGCACGTAGCTGTCCCGGGCGTCGGTGGGGGCACGGCCGGTGATCTCAGCCACCCGGCGTAGCCGGTAGCGGACCGTGTTGGGGTGCACGAAGAGCAGCCGGGCGGTGGCCTCGACCGAGCAACCGTGCTCCAGATAGGCGGCCAGCGTCTCCAGCAGGCTCGTCCCGGCGGCCATGACTGGCGCGTAGACCTCGTTGACCAGGGCCCGGCGGGCGTGCCCGTCCCCTGCCAGGGCCCGTTCGGGCAGCAGGTCCTCCGCGCTGACCGGGCGCGGTGCGTCCTGCCAGCCCGCCGCGGCGCGCAGCCCAGCCACCGCCGCGCGCGCGCTGGCAGCGGCAGAGAGCAGGTCGGCGACCACCGGGCCGACCACGACCGGGCCAGGCCCGAAGCCGCTGACGACCGAGCGGGCACCCGAGAGCGGATCGGCCAGCCCGCCGAGCACGCACACCAGCCGGTCTCCATGCACCCCGGTGAGCACGTCCAGCCCGGCCGCGCGAGCCTGCGTGCGCATGTCGTCGATGACCTCCTCGGCCCGCAACGGTGAGCGCACCGCCCGCTCCGGCGGGTGCCCGACCACCACCGCCACCTGCCCGGTCGCGCTCCAGCCCAGCGCCGCGGCCCGCGAGCGCACCGACTCGTCCGGGTCCCCCCGCATGACCGAGTCGACCACGAGCGCCTCGAGCCGGGCGTCCCAGGCTCCCCGGGCCTCGGCGGCGCGGGCGTAGACATCAGCGGCAGCGAAGGCCACCTCGCGGGAGTAGCGCAGGATCGCCTCGCGCAACGCCGGGGCGTCCGGGGCCCGGACCAGTGACTCGATGCGCTCCTCGACCACCTCGATGGTCACCCGCACCATCTCCACGGTCTGCTGCAGGGTGACCGACCGGGTCAGCTCGCGCGGGGCGGTGCCGAAGACGTCGGCGGTGATCGCCGGTCCGGCGTTGGGGGCGCGGTACCAGTTGACGAAGGCCGCGATACCGGCCTGCGCCACCAGCCCGACCCAGGAGCGTTCGGCTGGGCCCATCGCCCGGTACCACGGCAGCACCTCGTCCATGCGCGCCAGTGCCGCGCTGGCCAGCACCCCGGTGGCCCGCTCCAGTCGACGGATGACCGTGGCGTCGGGGGTGACCGCGTCCACGGGCATGGTCGCAGCCTACGTGTTCGTGAACGGGGACTTGTCAGGGAGTGACAAGCCCCCCGCGTACGCCGCCGCGACCCCGGGTGACCCGACGAGGCGCAGCTAGGCGTCCCCGCCCTCGCTGCCGGAGGTCCCGGCAGCCACGTCGAGGATCCGGTAGCGCTCGATCGCCTCGCGCATCACCTCGTGCTTGAGCTCGCCGGCGCGGACCAGCTCGGTCAGCGCGCGCAGGGTCAGCGAGGGCCCGTCGACCTTGAAGTGGCGGCGGGCCGCCGGACGGGTGTCGGAGAAGCCGAAGCCGTCGGTGCCCAGCGAGACGAAGGAACCGGGCACCCAGGGCGCGATCTGGTCCTGCACGGCGCGGATGTAGTCGCTGACCGCGACGCATGGGCCGGGTGCCTCCCGCAGCACCTGGGTGACGAACGGGATGCGGGCTGGTTCCTCGGGGTGCAGCAGGTTCCAGTCATCGACGGCCAGCGCGTCGCGACGCAGCTCGGTCCAGGAGGTGACCGACCAGACGTCGGCGGCCACCCCCCAGTCGTTGATCAGCAGCTGTTGGGCCTCCAGGGCCCACGGCAGGGCCACCCCGGAGGCCAGCAGCTGCACCCGGGGCCGGTCCTCCCCGGCGTAGGGGGAGCGGGAGACCTGGTAGATGCCCTTGAGCAGGCCGTTGACGTCCAGCCCGTCCGGCTCGGCCGGCTGGGGGACCGGCTCGTTGTACATCGTCAGGTAGTAGAAGACGTTCTCGGCGTCCTCGCCGTACATCCGCTCGAGCCCGTGCCGCACGATGTGGACGATCTCGTAGGCATAGGCCGGGTCGTAGAAGACGACCGCCGGGTTGACCGAGGCCAGCAGCGGTGAGTGCCCATCGTTGTGCTGCAGCCCCTCGCCCGTCAGCGTGGTCCGCCCGGCCGTGGCACCGAAGAGGAAGCCCCGTCCCATCTGGTCCGCCGCGGCCCACAGCCCGTCGCCGGTGCGCTGGAAGCCGAACATCGAGTAGAAGATGTACAGCGGGATCATCGGCTCGCCGTGGGTGGCGTAGCAGGTGGCCGCCGCGGTCCAGGACGCCACCGACCCGGCCTCGTTGATGCCCTCGTGCAGGATCTGCCCGGTGACGGCCTCCTTGTAGGCGAGCATCAGGTCGCGGTCCACCGACATGTAGTTCTGCCCGTGCGGGGAGTAGATCTTCGCCGTCGGGAAGAGCGAGTCCATCCCGAAGGTGCGGGCCTCGTCCGGGATGACCGGGACGAAGCGCGGCCCGATGACCGGGTCCTTCATGAGCTCCTTGATGAGCCTGACCGCGGCCATAGTGGTGGCCACCGGCTGCTTGCCCGAACCGCGTCGGATCACCTCGTACGCCGCCTCGCCGGGCAGCTGCAGCGGCTTGGGCCTCACCCGGCGTGCCGGCAGGTAGCCGCCAAGGGCCTGGCGACGCTCGCGCAGGTAGGCCACCTCGGAGCTGTCGTCGCCGGGCCGGTAGTACGGCGGTCTCTTGGGGTTGGCCTCCAGGTCGGCGTCAGCCACCGGGATGTGCAGCAGGTCCCGGAAGGCCTTGAGGTCCTCCAGGGTCAGCTTCTTCATCTGGTGGGTGGCGTTGCGGCCCTCGAAGTGCGAGCCCAGCGTCCAGCCCTTGATCGTCTTAGCGAGGATCACGGTGGGCTGGCCGGTGTGCTTGATCGCCGCGTCGTAGGCGGCGTAGAGCTTGCGGTAGTCGTGCCCGCCGCGGCGCAGCGCCCAGACCTCGTCGTCGCTCATGTGCTCGACCATGCGCCGGGTGCGCGGGTCCCGGCCGAAGAAGTTCTCCCGCACGAAGGCCCCGGACTCCGCCTTGTAGGTCTGGTAGTCACCGTCCGGGGTGACGTTCATCAGGTTGACCAGTGCACCGTCGACGTCGGCGGCCAGCAACGGGTCCCACTCCCGGCCCCAGATGACCTTGATGACGTTCCAGCCGGCACCGCGGAAGAGTGACTCCAGCTCCTGGATGATCTTGCCGTTGCCCCGCACCGGGCCGTCCAACCGCTGCAGGTTGCAGTTGATCACGAAGGTGAGGTTGTCCAGCTCCTCGCGGGCGGCCACCCCGATGGCGCCGAGCGCCTCGGGCTCGTCGGTCTCGCCGTCGCCGAGGAAGGCCCACACGTGCTGGTCGGAGGTGTCCTTGATGCCGCGGTTGTGCAGGTACTTGTTGAACCTGGCCTGGTAGATGGCCCCGAGCGGGCCGAGGCCCATCGAGACGGTGGGGAACTCCCAGAAGTCCGGCATCAGCCGCGGGTGCGGGTAGGAGGGCAGCCCGCCGCCGGGGTGGGACAGCTCCTGGCGGAACCCGTCGAGGCGGTCCTCGCTCAGCCTGCCCTCCAGGAAGGCCCGGGCGTACATCCCGGGAGAGGCGTGGCCCTGGTAGAAGATCTGGTCGCCGCCGCCGGGGTGGTCCTTGCCGCGGAAGAAGTGGTTGAAGCCCACCTCGTAGAGCGAGGCGGAGGACGCGTAGGTGGAGATGTGCCCACCCACGCCGATGCCTGGCCGCTGGGCCCGATGCACCATGATCGCGGCGTTCCAGCGGATGATCCGCCGGATCGAGCGCTCCAGCTCCTCGTCACCGGGGAACCACGGCTCGGCCTCGGGCGGGATGGTGTTGATGTAGTCGGTGGTTGTCAGGCTCGGCACGCCGACGTTGTTCTCCCGGGCCCGCTGCAGCAGGCTGAGCATGAGGTAGCGCGCCCGGGTCCGCCCACGCTCGTTGACCACCGCGTCGAGGGACTCCAGCCACTCGGCGGTCTCCTCCGGGTCGATGTCGGGGAGCTGGCTGGGCAGTCCGTTGCTGATGATGCGCGCTCGCTCGCTGGTCACGTGCGTCCTCCCGCGCCGGCCGGTGCCGACACCTCTTGTCGTCGCCTCTTGTGGAGGCTGGCGACCCCATCGTGCTACGCCGCCGTGCGGCCGTCATGTGCCTCCCACGGTATCCGTGGCTGATCCGCGGCCGCGCGCTGCCCGCGCTCTGCCGGCGCGTACGAGGTAGGGCGCACGGCGTACGGGCGTTGTCAGTGCTGGGCGCCGGGGTCGTCGTTGTGGTGCGCGGTCAGCTCGTGGTGCTGTTCTCCGGTCGGGTTGGCGTGCACGATCGCTGAGGTCAGCCGGCCGATGTCGTGCAGCAACCGGTGCTCGGCCTCGTGGGCGATCGCATGCCCGGCGGCCACCGTGAGGGTGTCCCGCACGGTGATCTCGCACTCCGCGCGCAGCGCGTGGCCTATCCAGCGCAGCCGCACGTCACCGACCTCCTCGACGCCGGCGGTGTCGGCCAACGAGGCGATGACGCGCGCGACCAGCTCGGGGTCCACCGCGTCCATCAGCCGGCGGTAGACGTCGCGGGTCGCCTCGCGCAGCACGACCAGGATGGCCAGGGTTATGAGCAGGCCGACCGCCGGGTCGGCCCAGGTCAGCCCGGCGGCCTCCCCGGCCGCACCCACCACGACCGCCAGCGAGGTGAACCCGTCGGTGCGGGCGTGCAGCCCGTCGGCCACCAGAGCAGCCGAGCCGATGCGGCGCCCGACCCTGACCCTGTGTCGCGCGACAAGCTCGTTGCCGGCGAAGCCCACAAGCCCCGCCAGCGCCACCGCCCAGACGTGGCTGACCGGCTGTGGGCTGAGCAGCCGACGCGCCGACTCCCAGCCGGCTGCGACTGCGGAGGCCGCGACGACAAGCACGATGACGACCCCGGCGAGGTCCTCGCTGCGCCCGTAGCCGTAGGTGTAGCGGTCGTTGCGTGGTCGTCGACCCAGCCAGAAGGCCACCGCGAGGGGGACAGCCGTCAGTGCGTCGCCCAGGTTGTGCAGCGTGTCCGACAGCAGAGCCACTGACCCGGTGAACAGCACGACGGCGGCCTGCGCCAGCCCGGTCGCACCGAGTGCGAGCACGGAGACCCACAGGGCCCGCATGCCGGCCCGTGAGGTCTGCAGAGCCGTGTCGACGTGGCCGCCCGGGTCGTGGCTGTGCCCCCGCAGGGCCGTGGCGAGGCGCCGGCGCAGCGACGGGGGCCCGCCGTGCTCGTGCTCGTGCTCGTGCTCGTGCTGGTGCTCGTGCCCGCTGCCGCCGGGCCCGTGCTCGTCCTCCATCGGGGGAGTGTTCCACGCCGGCGCGCCGGCGAGGGGCTGTGAGGTCGCGCGGTGCTGGGGGCTTGCGTGCGGGCCCCGGCTCCGCTGGACTACGACGGCAAGGACCCGTTGCGATCGGTCCGGAGTCGAGCAGCCTTGCCGCCGCCGTCGCGACGGTGTGGCTGCCCGAGTGACATCGGCACCACAGACGCGATAGACACCACACTGCAAACACCGACGATGCAGACACAGACACACACAGGGGAGGGGCACCAGTGAGCGCCACCGCGGGCTCCGCCGAGGGTCAGACCCTCGCGGCGCGGCTCGGGATCCGATCGGGACAGCTTGTCCTGGAGATCGGGTACGACGATGACTGTGACGAGAGCCTGCGCGAGGCGATCGAGGAGACCACCGGCACCGAGCTGGTAGGCGACGACGTCGACGAGACCGACGTGGTCGACGACGTGGTCGACGTCGTGCTGCTGTGGTGGCGTGACGGGGACGGTGACCTGGTCGACGCCCTCGTCGACGCGCTGGTGTCTCTGGCCGATGGGGGAGTGGTGTGGCTGCTGACCCCGAAGGCTGGCCGGCCCGGGCACGTCGAGCCCAGCGACATCGGGGACGCGGCACCCACCGCCGGGTTGGCGGCGACCTCCACGGTGTCGGCTGCCGCCGACTGGACCGGCACCCGCCTGGTCGCTCCGCGGTCCCGGCGGTAGTCAGCCCACCTGGGTCAGCCCACGCCGGTCAGCTCACGCCCGGCAGCCGCCGCAGCAGTCGGCCCACCCCGCCCAGGTAGCGCGCCGCGGCGCGCAGGGCCGCTCCGCCGGGAAGGCTGGGCACGTCGTCCAGGACGGTGGCCAGCTCCAGCAGCCCCGTCACGTTCTGCAGCCGCAGCTGGCGGGTGAGCAGCATCTGGGGCACCGGCGCTCGCCCAGCCGAGACGTCCAGCACCACCTCGGCACTGCCGATGATCGCCGGCCAGTGCACCGGGTGTGGCAGGGCGCCCCCGCCGATGGCCGCCGTCGTCCACGACCCCTCCGCTGTTCCGGTCGCCCAGCAGCTCGACGGGGTGCTCACGGCGAACGTCACGGCGAGCCCGTTGCGGGCCGCCAGGGCGCCGGTGACGTCGGCCAGTGCGGCGAGCCCGGCTGTGGCCAGCGGCGCGGGCAGCGTGACCGCGGCCCCGCAGGGCGCAAGATCCATCGCGTGCACCGCCAGCTCGTAGCCCAGGGCGGCGACCAGACCGAGCAGCGGAAGGGCGCCGAGCATGGTGGGCACCGGCGTCGTGCCCAGCTCGGCCGTGCTCTCGGCCGCCAGTGTCGTCGCGGTCTCGGTCCGGGCTGCGCGGAGCGCGTCCATGATCACATCCCGGGGCTCGCGTCCGTGCTGCGCCACGATCCGGGCGTTGCGCTCCTGCTGGTCGATGCTGCGGGTCGACCAGCTCGGGCGGTCCCCGAGGGCCTCGGCCCGCGCGTCCCCGAGGGCCTCGGCCCGCGCGTCGGCGAGGGCGGCGACCTGCGCGTCGGCGAGAGCGTCGGCGAGCAGGCGGTGCTGGGGCCAGGAGCCCAGGTGGGCCAGCAGCTCCCGGGCCGTCCACCCCGGGCAGCGGGACGGTGCGTCCAGCTCGAGCGTCTCGGCCAGGGTGAGGAAGCTGTCCCAGGCGTCGAGCACCAGGGGCGTGAGCCGCTCGGGGCCACCTGAGGCGAGCCCGCGCTCGCCGGGCAGCGGGCGCAGAGGCTGGGCGTCGCAGGACACGCCGGAATCCTGCCGCGCGCAAGAGCCCTGATCCAGCGGATGTGCGTGGGAGCCGCTGGCCGACCTCGCCGCCGGTTCGGGCCGGTAGGCTCCCGGGCGCATCGGGCGTATAGCTCAGCGGTAGAGCACCGGTCTTACACACCGGCGGTCGGCGGTTCGAACCCGTCTGCGCCCACGTGGGTGCGCGCTGGAGCGGCTGCAGCCACCGCGCGTGTCCCCCGGCCAACCGAGGGTAGCCCGACAGAGGAGCACGACGTGTCCGACCCAGCCTCGGTCAGCGAGATCGTCGACGTGCTCGAGGCCCGCTACCGGCCGGCGTGGGCCCAACCCTGGGATGCCGTGGGGTTGACCTGCGGGGACCCGTCGGCTCCGGTGCGCCGGGTGCTGCTGGCCGTCGACCCCGTTGCGGCTGTCGCCGAGGAGGCGTTGCGCTGGGGCGCGGACCTGCTGTTCACCCACCACCCGCTGTTCCTTCGCGCAGTGCACGGGGTCGCCGCGACCACGCCCAAGGGACGGGTGCTGCACACCCTGGTCCGCAACGGTGTGGCGCTGTTCACCGCCCACACCAACGCCGACGCGGCCGACCCGGGGGTCTCTGACGCGTTGGCCGACGTGGTCGGCATCGGGGCCCGTGCCCCGCTGCTGCCTCTGCCCGCCGAGCCGCTCGACAAGATCGTGACGTTCGTGCCGGTCGAGCATGCCCAGGGTCTCATCGACGCGATGGCTGCCGCCGGAGCCGGTCGGATCGGGAACTACCAGCGCTGCGCCTGGACCACCGAGGGCACCGGCACCTTCGCC
The DNA here is from genome assembly GCA_021848885.1 of Actinomycetes bacterium. Lineage (GTDB taxonomy): Bacteria > Actinomycetota > Actinomycetes > JAJZTN01 > JAJZTN01 > JAJZTN01. The sequence continues at coordinate 22,417 of JAJZTN010000002.1, read as the reverse complement.
CCGCTGCCGGGGGCGCACCCGACGGTCGGTGAGGTCGGTGCGGTGAGCACGCCGCGCGAGACGCGCGTGGAGATGGTCGCGCCGCGGCAGCGCCGGGTGGCCGTGCTGGGCGCGCTGCGCGCCACGCACCCCTACGAGGAGCCGGCGTACGACGTCTTCGAGCAGGCGAGCTGGCCGGGACCCCGCGGGACCGGACGGGTCGGGGAGCTCGCCGAGCCGGTCCGCTTCGACGTGCTGCTGGACCGTCTGGTCACCGCGTTGCCGGCCACGGTCGTCGGGGTGCGCGCCGCCGGCGCGCCAGACCTGTCGGTGCGCCGGGTTGCGGTGTGCGGTGGCTCCGGCGACGACCTGTTCGAGGCGGCCCGCGCCGCCGATGCCGACGTCTACATCACCGCCGACCTGCGCCACCACCCAGCCTCGGAGTCACTCGAGCACGGCCACCCGGCGCTGGTGGACATCGGGCACTGGGCCAGCGAGTGGCCTTGGCTGGGTCTGGCCGCCCGACTGCTGGTGGAGGACCTCGCCGCTGTCGGGGCTACGGTGGAGACCCGGGTGTCCACGACGTGCACCGATCCCTGGACCCGCCACCTGGTGCCCTCACCTGCCCGCGACCCGAGGAGCTGACCCTGAAAGCCGCAGCCCACGACCAGCATCGCCTGCTCGACCTGCAGGCGATGGACACCCGGCTCGACCAGCTCATGCACCGCCGCGCCGGGGTTCCGGAGCTGGCCGAGCTCGAGACGGTCGGATCCCGGCTGGTCGTTGTCGCCGACCTCCTCGTGGCGGCAAGCACCGAGGTCGAGGACATCACCCGGGAGCAGGTCAAGGCCGACGCCGACGTCGAGCAGGTGCGCCAGCGTGCCGAGCGGGACCAGCGCCGGTTGGACGCTGGCCAGGTCTCCTCGCCCAAGGAGCTGGAGAGCCTGCAGCACGAGATCGCCTCCCTGGCCCGCCGGCAGGGGGAGCTGGAGGACATCGAGCTGGAGATCATGGAGCGGCTCGAGAGCGCTCAGCGGCATGCCACCGAGCTGCTGGCAGAGCGTGACCGGCTCACCGCCACCCAAGGCGAGCTCATCGAGCGCCGGGACGCCGCCTTCGCCGAGATCGACGCCGAGGTGGGCACCACCCGGGTGCTGCGCGACGTGCTGTCCTCTCAGATCGATGCGAGCCTGGTCGAGCTCTACGAGAAGATCCGGGCCGGCTCCGGTGGCGTGGGGGCCGCCGCGCTGCGCCACCGTCAGTGCGAGGGCTGCCGGCTCGAGCTCAACTCCGTGGATCTCGGCCGCTTCCGCGCCGCCGAGCCGGACGAGGTGCTCCGGTGCGAGGAGTGCCGACGCATCCTGGTGCGCACCGACGAGTCGGGCCTGTGACCCGTCGACTGATCATCGAGGCCGACGGGGGCTCGCGCGGCAACCCCGGTCCGGCGGCGTACGGCGCTTTGGTGCGAGACGCCCAGACCGGCGAGGTGCTGGCCGAGCGGGCGGAGTTCCTCGGGCAGGCCACGAACAACGTGGCGGAGTATCGCGGGCTCATCGCCGGGCTCGCCGCGGTCGCCGAGATCGACCCGGGTGCGCAGGTGGAGGTCCGGCTCGACTCCAAGCTCGTCGTCGAGCAGATGTCGGGCGGGTGGAAGATCAAGAACGCCGCTATCGCCAAGCTCGCGTTGCAGGCGCGCGACCTGCTCCCGGCCGGCGGGGTGCGCTGGACCTGGGTGCCGAGGGCGCAGAACGCAGCAGCCGACCGGCTGGTCAATGTGGCCCTGGACGCCGCGACCGGCCCGACGCTGGCCCCGGCGCTCGCCCCGCCGCCGGCGGGTGCGCTGACACCGGTCCCGACACCGGGGTCACCGGCCGCACTTGTTGCCGAGTTCCACCGGGTCTTCGACCTGCCTGTGGCGACCAGCCCCGACGCGGCGGCCGTGCCGGAGCAGGTCGCGGCCCTACGCCAGCGGCTGCTGGACGAGGAGGTGGGCGAGCTGGCGGCGGCGGTGGCCGCCCGGGACGTGCTGGCGGTCGCCCACGAGCTCGCCGACGTCGTCTACGTCGCCTACGGCACGGCGCTGACCTACGGCATCGACCTGGATGCGGTGCTGGCCGAGGTGCACCGGTCCAACCTGAGCAAGCACCCCGACGCTGGCGATCCCGCGGGCCCCGCAGGTCGCACCGCCGAGCGTCGGGATGACGGGAAAGTGCTCAAGGGAGCCGGCTACCGCCGGCCCGATGTCGCCGCTGCGCTCGGTCTGACCGGGCCCGCGCTGCCCGGCGAGCGGGACTGAGCTCAGCCACCCAGCACCCGCGCGGACACCCACAGGGCGAGGACACCGGCGGCCACGCTCAGCGGCACCGTCACCGCCCCGATGCGGTGGAACTGCCGCGCGGGGACCGGCTCGCCGTGGTGCGCCACGACCCGCCGCCACAGCAGCGTGGCCAATGAGCCCGGGTAGCTCATGTTCGGCCCGATGTTCACCCCGAGCAGCACGGCGAGCACGGCCACCGGCCCTGCCCCGGCGGCGGCCGGGACCAGCAGCAGGGTGGCCGGCAGGTTGTTCACCAGGTTGGCCAGCACCGCCGCGAGCAGCGCCCACCCGGCCAGGGCGGGCAGCGAGGAGCCGACCGGGCTCAGCCGGGTGAGCAGGTGGGCGAGTCCACCGTGGGCCACCCCAGCCACGACGACCCCCAGGGCCAGCACGAAGGCGGCGAAACCCGGGTTCGCCGCCGCCAGCACGGCGCGGGCGCCCAGGCGGCCGCGGGCCACCCCGCGCGCGACCAGCACGCCGGCGCCGGCGGCGGCCACCCAGCCCGGCGCGACACCCAGCGGCTGGGCCAGCATGAAGCCGACCAGCACGGCGGCCAGCACGGCCAGGGCCAGGCGTGGCATCGGCCGGACCGGAGCCAGGGCCGGGGATGGCGCCGGGGCTGTGGCCGGGGTCGACTCCGGGGCGAGCAGCCGGGGCCGCAGGTCGGTCCTGAACCAGCGGGTCAGCACGGCGTACTCCACTGCGACCACCGCCAGCCAGGGCAGACCCATCCGGGCGGTGAACCCGGTGAAGCTCAGTCGCGTGGCTTGCAGGGCCAGCAGGTTGGTCAGGTTCGACACCGGAAGCAGCAGCGACGCGGAGTTGGCCAGGTGTGCGGTGGCGAGGGCGTGCGGGCGGGCCCGCACCCGCAGTCGCCGGCTCGCGGCCAGCACCACGGGGGTCAGCAGCACGACCGTGGCATCGAGGCTGAGCACGGCGGTGGTCAGGGCCGCGACGAGGAAAACCGTCGCGAGCAGCCGGTCCGGCCGACCACTCAGCCTGACCCCGGCCAACCGGTCCCCTATCGCGGTGAACAGCCCCTCCTCGTCGCAGGCATGGCCGAGCACCAGGATCGCCACCAGGAAACCGACCACCGGCAGCAGCCGGCGCAGCTCGGCCAGCCCCTCGGGCACCGACACCGCCCCGGTCAGCAGCACCAGCAGGGCCGCCGGGCCGGCCGCGACGATCTCGGGCAGCCCGCGCGGTCGGGCTGCCGCGAAGCCGAGCACGCCGGCCAGGCTGGCCAGCGCGACAACCTCGGGCCAGCTCACCGGCACCTGAGGACGCCGCGAGGCACTAGTCGTCCACGACGAGGTTGAGCACCCGCGGGCGCGGGCCAGGCGGCTCGACCAGCTCGACCCGCCAGCGCTGGGCGGCACGCTCGGCGAGCCCCACGGGGTCGGTCGGTGGGCTCGGCCCGTCGAGCAGGTGGCGGGCCAGCAGTCCTCGGTAGTGCTTGGCCATGTGGCTGACCACGCTGCGCGTGCCCTCCCGTTCGCGCAGCACCCGCACCGCCACGGTGCGCCGGGCCAGCTCCCCGGCCGGAGGCCAGGCTCCGACGTAACCGCTGGAGCGCATGTCGACCACCAGTCCGTCACCGGCCGCGTCCGGCAGCACCTCGGCCAGTCCGGGCCGCCACAGCGCACCCAGCGGCGGCAGGCCGGGCAGCCGCGCGTCGATGGGCAGCTTGTACGCCGGCACCCGGTCGGTGGGGCGCAGCGCCCCCCACGCGCCGCTGATCACGACAAGCCAGGCGCGGGCCCGGCGGCGGGCCACCCCCTGCAGGCCCGCCAGGTCGAGGGCGTCGTAGAGCACCCCGCAGTAGAGCCGCTCGACCGCCACCGCGGGGGCGCGCAGCAGCGCCGCGTTGCCCGCCAGTGCCTGCTCGTGGCCGGAGCCCAGCCCGAGTGCGGCCGCGGCTGCCGCCGGCTGGTCCCGGCACAGCCGGACCAGGGTTTCCAGCACCGCGGCGCGGGTCTCGGTCAGTGCCGGGAAGGACAGTCCGGCCAGGTCGACCGGGGCCCCGCGCCGAGCAGGCGTCTTGCGCTCCGACGGCGGTAGCAGGATGAGCACCAGGGGAGCCTAAGGTCGCCGGCGAGCGCGGTAGCCTGAGGGTGGACGAGTCGGCCGGGCGGCCGCGGCGCGGGAGACCGCGTCGAGGAAAGTCCGGGCTCCACAGGGCAGGGTGGTGGGCAACACCCACCCGGGGTGACCCGCGGGACAGTGCCACAGAAAGTAGACCGCCGCGCCCGCATGCGGGCGCGGTAAGGGTGAAACGGTGGTGTAAGAGACCACCAGCGCCCGGGGTGACCCGGGCGGCTCGGCAAACCCCACCCGGAGCAAGGCCACGCAGGGAGTGCTCGAGGGCTGCCCGCCCGAGCTCCCGGGTAGGCCGCTAGAGGTCACCGGTGACGGTGACCCCAGATGGATGGCCGCCCCTGGCGTCGCGGTGACGTGGCGCCAGGACAGAACCCGGCTTACAGGCCGACTCGTCCCCCGCCTGGTGACCCCTCGCGGCCCAAGGGACCGAAATGGCTGACGTTCCGCACTTCTGCCGGGCGATATTCGCGCCCAGGTCCCCCACCGGGAACGCGTCACACCGGCGAGTGCACCGTCGAACGCGGGCCGCGCCACGTGGGGGCCTAGACGTCATCGAGAAGTGCGGAACGTCACTCGTTCGGGTCACCAGTGGCAGCTACAGCGGGGGAGTGGTCGTCGAAGGCTGACCGCGACTGGGCTGCGGCTACAGCACTCTGATGGCGCACCGTGGTCCGGAGGCCTTTGCCAACCGCGCATCCGTCGTGACCAGCTCGCACTCCAATGCCTCGGCCAGAGCGACGTAGACGGCGTCGTACGGCGTCACGTTGGCCCGAAGTTCGTACGCCCGCCGCATGAACGGCAGCGCTGGAAACCGTTGTACGTCGAGGGCTTGCAGGTCCGCGACAGCGGTCGCGAACCGGTGAGCCGTGAGCGACTTCGCCAACCATCGCTTGCGCAGGACGGCGACCGTCTCGACGTCGACGAGATCCGGAGCCGACACCTCGCCAGCCTGGCGTAGCTCCGTGCGAGCGCGACGGCCGTCATTTCCGTCGTCGGCCAAGACGTTCGCCAGGACCGACGCGTCGACAACGATCACCGTTCGGCGCGTTCGGCGGCGAGGTCCTTGGCCGCCCGCCGCAGACCCACTCGGCCGCCGCGGCGCTTGTCGATGCGGTCGAGCAGGTCGTCCAGCGTCGGCCGCTTCGCCAACCGCGCCAGCTCGAGGACGAGGTACTGCTGTAGCGACTGTCCGTTGCGCGCAGCGCGCAGCTGCAGCGCCTCGTGCACGTCGTCGGGAAGACCGCGCACCAACACGTTTGCCATGCTTGCATTATGATATCGCCCGCCGACCTCCGCAACCGCCTTCCGGTGACCAAGATCAAAGCCGTGTCAGCCCCACGATGGCCCGGGCGATCTTGAAGGATGCAAACCACTGGTCCAGCCACATTGCGCAATGCCAAGAGTGCCGGGCCGAACCGCTTGATCACTCGTCTAGCATCGGCCGGCAGCTGCGCCGGCAGCTGCGCCGGCAGCTGCGCCGGCAGCTGCGCCGGCAGCTGCGCCACCGGGTGCGCCACCGGGTGCGCCACCGGGTGCGGCTGAGCCCGCCGCATCACCTGCCGCATCGATGGAGTCGCCATGTCCGAGCTCAGCCATGCAGATGTCCTCGCCGCTCGGGAACGGGTCATTGGCTCGGTCCGCCCAGTCACGCTCACCCGCGGTGACGGCCTCGACCTCGGGCTGGCCGGCACCGAGACCGACCACGAGCTGTGGCTGGCTCTGGAGTTCATGCAGTTCACCGGGTCGTTCAAGGCTCGCGGTGCGCTGAACTTCCTGCTGGCCAACCAGCAGGCCGGCCGGCTGGGGGAGGCCGGGGTCACCATCGCCTCGGGCGGCAACGCGGGGCTGGCCTGTGCCTGGGCTGCCGGTCAGCTCGGCAGCCACGCCACGGTCTTCCTGCCGCAGACCGCGCCGCAGGTCAAGGTCGCCCGGCTGCGCGGCTACGGGGCGCAGGTGCGCCTGGTCGGGTCGGAGTACGCCGAGGCGCTGGCCGCCTGCCAGGACTTCGCCGAGCGCTCCGGGGCGCTGGCCAGCCACGCGTACGACGACCCGCTCATCGCCGCCGGCGCCGGCACGCTGATGGAGGAGATCCACGCCGCGTTGCCGGAGCTGGACACCGTCGTGGTGGCGGTCGGCGGTGGCGGCCTGCTCGCCGGGGTCGCCACCGCGGCCGCGAGCCACGGGGTGCGGGTCGTCGCGGTGGAGCCGGAGGGCTGCGCCGCCCTGGCAGCGGCACTGCGGGCCGGTCATCCGGTCGACGTCCCGGTCGAGTCGATTGCGGCAGACTCCCTCGGCGCCCGGCGCGCCACCGTGATGGCCATCCAGGCCGCCCGGCAGGGCGACGTGGTGTCGGTGCTGGTCCCCGACGCCGCGATCATCGCGGCACGTCAGCAGCTGTGGGACTCCCGGCGACTGGTGGTCGAGCACGGTGCCGCCACGGCGCTGGCCGCGCTGCGCGTCAGCGCTGGCCCTGCCGAGGGCCCGCCCGCTGGCCCTGCCGAGGGCCCGCCCGGGAAACGGCCCGGCTACGGCTACCGGCCGGCCCCCGGCGAGCGCGTCGCCGTCGTGCTGTGCGGGGCGAACACGGACCCCAGCGACCTCGTCGAGCGCCCGGGGTGAGCTCGTGCGCCGTGTCGTCGCGACATGACCGATGTCGGGACGACCGACGCGCACCGGGGCGGGGCAGCCGAAGTCTCCCGTCGCAGCGACGGCATCGTGCAGATCGCGGCGGTGCTGGCCGATGCTGCCGCCCTGCTGGCGGTGATGGCCGCGCGGTGCGCGCGCACGTCCGGCTCGGCGACGCTGTCCGCGAGCGAAACCTGGTCCGGGACGCAGCCGTGCAGTCCTTTGCGGCGCGGGTGCAGGACTTCTTCGCCGCCGTCGACGTCTACCTCAGTCCGGTGTCGGCCATCCCCCCGATTACGGTCGGCGTGCACCCACAGGTGGGCACCCCGCTGTCGGTCCAGCTCGCCGCAGCCGGCGGGGCAGAGCGCACCGTGCTGGGTCTGGCCGCGCTGATCGAGCGGCTAGCCTCCCGGCATGACTGACTACTCCGTTGCCCCTGACCCGGCCCGGACCACCACCACCGGCTGGCCGGTCGCGGTGAGCACGACCTTCGACGTGCCCGGTCAGCACATCACCCGCTACTGCGGCGGCTGCTTCGGCGTTGTGGTGCGCAGCATGGGCTTCGCCAAGGGCATCGGCGCGGCCTTCAAGTCTCTGGCCGGCGGCGAGGTCTGCCAGTACACCGAGCTGCTCGAGGACTCCCGCCGGCACGCCCTGGACCGGATGGTGCGCAACGCGCAGGCGCTGGGCGCCAACGCGGTGGTCGGCATGCGCTTCGACTCCAGCGAGATCGGGCAGAGCCTCACCGAGATCGTCGCCTACGGCACCGCGGTCGTCGTCGCACCGGACGAGGGTTTGTGAGCCTGCTCCTGCTCGTCTACCTGCTCATCGGCGCCGCGGCACTCGTTGCGGTCATCGCGAGTTTCTTCGTACGCCGGCACGGCGAGCAGCCATCCGCCTCGCGGCAGTGCCAGCCCACCGACGAGGTGTTCATCGACCCGACCACGGGACGCCGGATGCGAGTGTGGGTCGACCCGCGGGAGGGTAGCCGGCACTACGTGGAGGACTCCGGGCCGCACTGAGCCCGAGCCCGACCGCTGGCCGGTCGGGCCTCGACCAGCCGATCACCGTCATGAAGGAGGACAGGTGCGCCTGCTGCGCGTGCGCGCCGGAGCGCCGGTACGCCTGCTGCTGGGCCTGACCGCGGCGGGGCTGGTGCTGGCCGGGTGCGGCTCGCAGAGCCCGAGTGCGCTGGCCAGCCCGGCCGCCTCGACATCCCCGCCTGCCACCGCAGGAGCGTCGGCGCCGACCGGGCCGCCGACCATGCCGCACTCGGCGCCGACCGGGCCGCCGACCCTGACCACCTCTGCCCTGCCGTGGCGGCTGCGGGCAGCTGTCTCTCGGGAGGCCGCTGGGGTGGTCTCGGGATCGGTTGTCATCGCCGGTGGCCTCACCCCCGGCGATGTCTCGGTCGATCGCACCTGGCGGATCGACCCGGCCACCGGCACCGTCACCGCGCTGTCCCCGTTGCCGCACGCCGTGCACGACGTCGCCGGAGCCGTCCTCGGTGGCAACCTGCTGGCCATCGGTGGCGGGCGATCGTCGGTGTACGGCTACGTGCAGCGGGTCGGGCCCCCCGGGGCGAGCGCGGTGGTCGGGCAGCTGCCCGTGGCGCGCGCCGACGTCGCCGCCCTCAGCACGTCCCGAGGTGTCGTGGTGGTCGGCGGGTACGACGGGACCACCCTGGCGGCCCCGGTGCTGCTGAGCCGCGACGGGCGTGGCTTCTCCACGGTCGCGGCACTGCCCGAGCCGGTGCGCTACCCGGCCGTGGTCGCCGACGGCGACATCGTCTGGGTGGTGGGCGGCGAGGTCTCCGGTCACCAGGTCAACGTCGTTCAGCAGGTCGACCTGGCCAGGCGCACCGCCCGGGTGGTCGCCCGGTTGCCCTACGCCATCGGTCACGCCGCGGCGGCCTTTGTCGACGGTGGGCTGCTGGTCGCCGGGGGGCGGACCGACAGCGGGATAAGCGACCTCATCTCGTGGCTGAACCTGCGCACCGGGCAGACCAGCACGCTCGGGCACCTGCCCACCCCGATCGCCGACGCCGGCTACGTCACCGTGGGCAGCCGGTTGATGCTGCTCGGCGGGGAGACACCGACCTTCTCCGACCGGGTTCTCGCGGTGGCGTGGCGCTAGCCGGGCGCGTCACAACGGGGCGCGGCACGGGGCAGTCCGGTCGGTGTGCGTCACGGCAGCGTGAGGATCTCCGCCCCCGAGTCGGTGACCAGCACGGTGTGCTCGAACTGCGCGCTGGCAGAGCCGTCCCGGGTCACCACGGTCCAGCCGTCCGACCACATCTGCCAGTCCGCCGCGCCCAGGGTCAGCATCGGCTCGACCGTGAAGGTCATCCCCGGCTCGATCACCGTGTCGTAGTGCGGGTCGTCGTAGTGCGGCACGACGAGACCGGAGTGGAACGACGTGCCGATCCCGTGGCCGGTGAACTCGCGCACCACGCCGTAGCCGAAGCGTCGCGCGTAGGCCTCGATAACCCGGCCGACGACGTTGATCTGCCGACCCGGCGCCACCGCACGGATCCCGCGCATCATCGCCTCGTGGGTGCGCTCCACCAGCAGGCGTGTGACCTCATCGACCTGCCCGACCAGGTAGGTCGCATCCGTGTCCCCGTGCACCCCGTCGAGGTAGGCGGTGATGTCGACGTTGACGATGTCCCCGTCCCGCAGCACGGTCGAGTCCGGGATGCCGTGGCAGATCACCTCGTTGACCGAGGTGCACAGCGACTTCGGGAAGCCGCGGTAGCCCAGCGTGGAGGGGTAGGCACCGTGGTCGCAGAGGAACTCGTGCCCCACCCGGTCGAGCTCGTCCGTGCTCACCCCCGGGGCGATGTGCCCGGCGACCTCCACCAGGGCCCGAGCCGCCAGCCGGCACGCCTCCCGCATCCGCTCGATCGTCTCGGCGTCCTTGACCTCCGAGCCGGTGAACGGCTCGGGGCGATCCCTTCCAACGTACGACGGTCGGGGGATGTGCTGCGGCACGGCTCGAGTCGGTGAAAGGGTGCCGGGTACCAGCGAAGCCATGGCCCCGCAGTCTGCCAGCGCCGCCGACCCGGCGCTCGTGGGCGGGGCACGGAGGGAGCCCGGCGGATGCAGCCGAGATGGTGGTGGTGCTTGCGGCACGGCCGGGTCGAGCCCGACGCCGGCTGCCCGAACACCGAGCGGCTCGGGCCCTACGACAGCCCGGAGCAGGCCGCCACGGCGCTGCGGCGGGCGCAGCAGCGCAACGAGGAGTGGGAGGCCGCCGACCGGGAGTGGGACGAGGGGTGCGACGAGAAGCACAGCGAGCGGCGCGGCCAGGGGCGCGACGAGAAGCACGACGAGGGGCGCTGAGCGGCGCCGCCCCGCGCGCCGGTGGGTTTCACCGGCAGGCGGTTGGCTTCACCGGTAGTCCGACGGCGTGGGCCCGCTGACCAGGTCCAGCAGCCGGGCAAGACGCTCGCGCAGCCCACCTCGAGCCCTCCCGGGGGGGCCGCTCGGGTCATCGGCGGCCGCCGAGCTCACCAGGTGCTGCACGACCTCCATCGAAAGGATCTCCCCGTCGAGCTCGGGCATGCTCTCCTGCAGCGCCGCGGCGGGAACGTGCAGCCCGAAGCTGGTCTGGCGGGTCGCTCCCACACCGGGCACGGTGAGGAACTCGTGGGACAACCCCGCCAGCTCACGGTCACCGGCGTGCAGGCTCAGGATGGTGGCCCCGATCCGGCGGGCGTCGTCGATGCGCTCCAGCAGCGGCACCGGCGCGGCCTGCGGGGCCACCACGAACAGCGTCTCCCCCCGCTCGGTGGCCTCCAGCCGGGCCAACCCGACCGACAGGTGCGCTGGCGCACCGAGTGGGGGGTTCCAGCGCACCAGGGTCGGCTCGAGCTCGGGAAGCCCGGCATATCGCGACTCGTCGGACAGGTGGGCGGCCAGGTGCCAGGGCTCTTCCTCCGGTGTGCCGACCAGCAGGAGCCCGCCGGGGCGCGCTGAGCGGCGCAGCGTCGAGGCGAACTCACCGGCCCGCTCCACCCAGCCGCTGCCGGCCAGCAGCTGGCGCAAGATCGCGACCCGGGAGGCGTCCACGGGCCCATGGTGCCGCACCGGCCGGGGCGCTGGAAGGATCAGCACGTGAGCGTCACCGGATCTGAGCAACCCGCCCCAGGCTCCTCAGCAGGCTCGGGCGCTGCCGGCGCGGCTCGCCTGGACCCTTGGCTGCTGCCCGATGTGGCGGGGCTGGTCGTGGGGATCCTGGGCGGGACCGGCGAGCAGGGTCGCGGCCTGGGGCTGCGGCTGGCCCGCGCCGGGCAGCGGGTGCTGATCGGTTCTCGGGATGGCGGGCGGGCCGCAGCGGCCGCCGCCGAGCTGGGGTCGGGTGTGGTCGGTGAGGCCAACGACGCGGTGGCTGCCGCAGCGGACCTGGTGATCGCGGCGGTGCCCTACGCCGGGCATGCCCAGCTGCTCGCCGGACTGGCCCGATCGCTGGCCGGCAAGATCCTCGTCGACTGCGTCAACCCGCTCGGCTTCGACGAGCGCGGCGCCTATCCGCTTGCGGTCCCGGAAGGAAGTGCCGCTCAGCAGGCGGCCGCCCTGCTGCCAGACACCCGGGTGGTCGCTGCCTTCCACCACGTCTCGGCGGTGATGCTGCTCGACCTGACGCTCGAGCGGGTGGTCGGCGACGTCATGGTGGTCGGTGACGACCGGTCGGCCACCGACACCGTGGCGGCGCTTGCGGGGCGGATCCCGGGCATGCGCGGCATCTACGCCGGGCGGCTGCGCACCGCCGCCGCGCTGGAGGCGCTGACGGCCAACCTCATCGCGGTCAACCGGCGCTACCGCGTCCACGCCGGCCTCTTGGTCACCGACCTGGCCCGCTGAGCTCGTCCGGGTCCCGTGCTCGGGTCCGTTGTTTCAGTGGCTCGGCAGGCTAGCCTGCCCCAATGACGCGCATGAGCGCGCAGCGTCGGCGAAGGCTGCTTCGCACCGTGGTGCTCACCGTGACGCTCGTCGTGGTGATCACCCGGTGGCTGTCGGGGCCGGGCGAGCCGGCGCAGGTGGCTCAGGTCAAGCCGGTCGCTGAGCCCAGCTACTCGGCCGCGGCGGCGAGTCCAGCACCGTTGGACCCTGCGCGGTTCGCACCGGGCTCGTGCGTGGCGTTGCCGCCGACCAAGGGCAACCGTGGCCTGACGGTCTTCCTCGATGCCGGGCACGGCGGCCTCGACGTGGGGGGCACCGGGGTCACCCTCACCGGCAAGACGATCCAGGAGCGCGACCTGACCCTGCCCGTCGTCCTGGACGCCGCGGCCCTGCTACGTGCCGACGGCTTCCGGGTCGTGCTGTCCCGGACCACCGGCGGGCCGGTCGCCAGGCTCGGCCCGGCTGATGTCTCCGCCGGGGCGTTGACCGCCTCCGGCGCGCTCAAGGACACCCTGGCCCGACCGATCTGCGCCAACCTCGCCCACGCCTCGGCGCTGGTCTCGGTGCACTTCAACGTGGGGGCCAGCCCTTCCAACGCCGGGGCGTTGACCACGTACGACGCGGTGCGCAGCTTCGCCAAGCAGAACCTGCGCCTTGCCACCCTGCTGCAGAGCGCGATCGTCTCGGCGCTGCACGCCCACCCGGACTGGGACGTCCCCGACATCGGCGTGGTCACCGACGACACCGTCGGCAACTCGGTCTCGCCCGCGGGTGCCTCCTACGGGCACCTGGTGGTTCTCGGCCCGAGGCAGGCCGGGCATGTGGAGCAGCCGAGCACGATGCCCGGTGCGCTCGTCGAGCCGCTCTTCCTCACCGACCCGTTCGAAGGCTCGGTGGCTGACAGCACGGTGGGTCAGCAGACCATCGCCGCCGGGATCGCCAAGGCCGTGCGCGCCTTCCTCACCAGCTGAGCCGGGCCTGACCCGCCGAGCAGCTGAGCCGGGCCTGACCCGCCCAGGCCCGCCGAGTCTGGCTCAACGGTGGATCGTGACGTTGCTGCCTCCCATGAGCACCCGCACTCCCGCCGCTGTGGGGCTGGCCGAGGTCACCGCCAACCCTGGCAGCAGGTCGGGCATCGTGGCGGTGATGCTCAGGCTCCTCAGCGTCCCCGGGTCGAGCCTGGTGCCGTCGCCGAGCACCGCCGAGGTGGGCCGGAAGGTGGCCGAGCCCTCGGCCACGGTGAGGGTGCCGAGCGCGACGACGCTGACCCGAGTGGCGAGCACGTCGATCGAGGTGCTCACTCGCAGCAGTCCCGAACCGGCGTAGCTCAGGCTGCCTGCCGGCAGGCGCAGCAAGGTGGCCAGCTCCGGGTAGCTGAGCGTGGCGCCACCGTCGAGCTGGCCGGCGGTGACCGAGGTGAGGGAGACCAGCTGCACCCGGCTGGCGTGCAGGGTGATGTCGGTGAGGGTGAGGCCGTCACCGGAGGCCTCCGACGCCGTGACGAGCATCCCGCTGAACGCGCGGCTTACCAGCTGGGTGAGGAACGGGAAGCCGTCGATGTGCACCACGACGTCGCGGGCGCTGGTGGCCGCGGCGATCTGGCGGGCCGACCAGCGCTGCGCGAGCACCACCGAGGCTCGGTCCACGAGCAGGGCGAGAAGGGCAAGGATGACGACGGCGACGACCCCGGTGCGGCGTGCCCGGCCCTCGGGTCGGCCGGTCCTCATCGTGCGGCTCGCGTCGCTGGGGTCAGTGGTAGGAGTGCGCCCCGTCGGGGTACGTCCCAGCGACCACGTCGGCCTGGTAGGCCTGAGCGGCCGCCGAGAGCACGCCCCGCAGGTCGGCGTACTTCTTGACGAAGCGGGGGGTCCGCCCACCGGTCAGGCCGGCCATGTCGGTCCACACCAGCACCTGCGCGTCGCAGTCCACGCCCGCCCCGATGCCGATCGTCGGGATGGTCAGCTCGGCGGTGACCCGCTTGGCCACCTCGGCGGGGACCAGCTCGAGCACCACCGCGAAGGCACCGGCCTCCTGCAGCGCGTGCGCGTCGGCGACCAGCCGCTCGCCGTCATCGCCGCGACCCTGCACCCGGTAGCCCCCCAGTGCGTGCACGCTCTGGGGGGTGAAACCGGTGTGCGCCATCACCGGGATGCCCGCCTCGACCATGGCCCGCACGTGCGCGGCGACCCGCGTGCCGCCCTCGAGCTTGACCGCCTGGGCACCGCCTTCTTTCATGAACCGGATGGCGGTGGACAGGGCCTGGTCGGGGGAGCGCTGGTAGGAGCCGAAGGGCATGTCGGCGACCACGAGGGCCCGCTGGCTGGAGCGCACCACGGCCCGGACCAGCGGAAGCAGCTCCTCGACGGTGACCTGCACGGTGTCGGTGTAGCCCAGGGCGTTGTTCGCAGCGGAGTCCCCGACCAGCAGCACCGGGATGCCCGCCTCGTCGAAGATCGACGCGCTCATCTGGTCGTAGGAGGTCAGCATCGCCCAGCGCTCACCACGTTGCTTGGCCAGCTGCAGGTCACGGATGGTCACACGCCGGTGCGCGACCCCGCCGTAGAGCGTGGCCGGGTTGCCGGTGGCCGAGCCGGCCGAGCTGCCCGCCGCGCCAAGCGCACCCGCTGCGCCAAGCTCGTCCGGCCCGCTCGTGGGTGGAGTCGGGGACACCGAGGGGGTGGACATCTCCGGCCTCCGATCTCGAGGCACCCTCAGGCGCCCCAGGTGTTGTGCCATCGTCCCACGCGCCTGCCCGTGGGCAGGCTCAGCCGTGCTCGCGCCAGCGGTTGGTGACCGGCAGGCGCCGGTCCCGACCGAAGGCCTTGAGTGAGATCTTCGGGCCGGGCGGGTACTGCCGGCGCTTGTACTCGGCGGCGTCGGTCAGTCGCAGCACCCGTTCCACCAGGGCGGGGTCGTGCCCCGCCGCGACGATCTCGGATGCTCCGCGGTCATCTTCGACGTAGTGGTCGAGGATGGGGTCGAGCTCGGCGTAGTCCGGCAGCGAGTCGGTGTCCAGCTGGCCCGGGCGCAGCTCGGCCGAGGGCGGTTTGGTGATGCTGCTGGGTGGGATCGGCGGGCGGGCCCCGCTGCGCGCGGCCGCCTCGTTGCGCCACCGGGCCAGCTCCCAGACCAGCGTCTTGGGCACGTCCTTGAGCGGGGCGAAACCGCCCGCCGAGTCGCCGTAGAGCGTCGAGTAGCCCACCGACAGCTCGCTCTTGTTCCCGGTGGTCAGCACCAGGTGGCCCTCGGCGTTGGACAGCGCCATGAGCACCAGACCCCGGACGCGGGACTGCAGGTTCTCCTCGGCCAGCCCGTGCAGGTCCAGAGCCGCCATGAACGGCTTGACCAGCTCGGCGATGGGCACCACCCGGTAGTTCAGCCCGGTGCGCTCCGCCAGGTCCGCCGCGTCGGTGCGGGAGTGCTCGGAGGAGTAGTCCGAGGGCATCGAGACCCCGTGCACCCGGGCCGGGCTGAGCGCGTCGCAGGCGATCGCCGCGGTCAGCGCCGAGTCGATCCCGCCGGAGAGCCCGAGGATCACCGAAGCGAAGCCGTTCTTGGTCACGTAGTCGCGCACCCCTGTGACGATCGCGGCATAGACCTCGGCCGGCTCGCTCAGCCGAGGGGCCTGCCCGGTCACGATTGGCGGGTACGCCGGCAGCTCGGCGGCGCTGACCACGACGCGGTCCACTCCGGGGACCAGCTCGGTCGGGTCCACCGTGGCGGGCGGCAGGTTCAGGTCCACGACCAAACAGCCCTGCTCGAACTGCGGGGCGCGGGCCAGCACCTTGCCGCTGGCGTCGACCACGATCGAGTCGCCGTCGAACACCAGCTCGTCCTGGCCGCCCACCAGGTTGACGTAGGCGAGCGTCGCCTCGGCCTGGCTGGCCCGACGGCGGACCAGGTCGAGGCGCACGTCGTCCTTGTCCCGTTCGTACGGCGACCCGTTGATCACCACGAGCAGGCCAGCGCCGGCGTCGCGGGTCGCAGCGACCGGGCCACCGTCCTGCCACAGGTCCTCGCATATCGCCAGAGCGACGTCGACGCCGTGCACCCGGGCCACCACGAGCCGGTCACCGGGGACGAAGTAGCGGAACTCGTCGAAGACCCCGTAGTTGGGCAGGTGGTGCTTGGCGTAGCGGGCCAGGACCCGGCCGCCCTGCAGCAGGGCCGCGGCGTTGTGCGGCGCCCCGGCAGGGCGGCCCAGGCGGGGCTGCGCGACCGGGGAGCGATCCAGGTAGCCGACCACCACGGCGGTCTCGCCCAGCCCGTCGGCGGCCAGCTCGGTGGCCAGCCGCCCCAGGGCGTCCCGGGACGCGGCGACGAAGGATGCGCGCAGCGCCAGGTCCTCCACCGGGTAGCCGGTGAGCATCATCTCCGGGAAGGCCACCAGGTGGGCACCCTGCTCGCTGGCATGGCGGGTCCAGCGGCGTACCAGCTCGACGTTGCCGTCGATGTCACCGACGGTGGAGTTGACCTGCGCGAGGGCCAGACGCAGCTGTGGCACGCGAGGAGCCTATCGACGCCGAATGCGGCGCAAAGGCTGGCAGGAGACCTCCCGCACGTTCGCGAGGCAAGAGGGCAGACTGTGGCCATGGGCAAGCAGGAAGAGTTCGTCCTCCGCACCCTGGAGGAGCGCGAGATCCGCTTCGTGCGGTTGTGGTTCACCGACGTGCTCGGCTTCCTCAAGTCGGTCGCAGTGGCCCCGGCCGAGCTCGAGGGTGCCTTCGCGGAGGGCATCGGTTTCGACGGCTCTGCCATCGAGGGCTTCGCCCGGGTCTACGAGTCGGACATGCTGGCCAAACCGGACCCCGCGACCTTCCAGGTGCTCCCGTGGCGCTCTGACGTCCCAGGGACGGCCCGGATGTTCTGTGACATCCTCACCCCGGACGGCACGCCGTCCTTCGCCGACCCGCGCAACGTGCTCAAGCGGGCGCTGGCCCGGGCCGCGGACATGGGGTTCACCTTCTACACCCACCCGGAGATCGAGTTCTTCCTCTTCGAGCGCGGTGCCGGTGCTGACGGCCGGCCGGTCCCCATCGACAACGGCGGCTACTTCGACCACACCCCCAACGCCGTGGGGCACGACTTCCGCCGGACGGCCATCACCATGCTGGAGTCGATGGGCATCTCGGTGGAGTTCAGCCATCACGAGGGGGCCCCGGGGCAGCAGGAGATCGACCTGCGCTATGCCGACGCGTTGTCCACCGCGGACAACATCATGACCTTCCGCCTGGTGGTCAAGGAGGTCGCCCTCGAGCAGGGCGTGCATGCCTCGTTCATGCCCAAGCCGCTCGCCGAGCACCCCGGCTCCGGCATGCACACCCACCTGTCGCTCTTCGAAGGTGACCGCAACGCCTTCTTCGAGCCCGGAGCCCCCTACCAGCTGTCCCGGGTGGCCCGCTCCTTCATCGCCGGCCTGCTGCGCCACGCCGCGGAGATCACCGCGGTGACCAACCAGTGGGTGAACTCCTACAAGCGCCTCTCCGGCGGCGGCGAGGCGCCGGCGTACGTCTGCTGGGGCCACAACAACCGCTCCGCCCTGGTGCGGGTTCCCATGTACAAGCCGGCCAAAGGGCAGTCCACCCGCATCGAGTTCCGCTCACCGGACTCCTCGTGCAACCCTTACCTGGCCTTCGCGGTGGTGCTGGCCGCCGGCCTGAAGGGCATCGAGGACGGCTACGAGCTGCCCGAGGGTGCCGAGGACGACGTGTGGGCGCTGACCGACTCCGAGCGGCGGGCACTGGGCATAACACCACTGCCCTCGAGCCTGTCCGAGGCGATCCACGCGATGGAGTCCAGCGAGCTGGTGGCCCAGACGCTCGGCGAGCACGTCTTCGACTTCTTCCTGCGCAACAAGCGCGCCGAGTGGCAGGACTACCGGCGGCAGGTGACTGCCTTCGAGATCGACCGATACCTGCCCGTGCTCTGAGGTGGACCGCTGGCAGAGCGCCCCCGGCCGCCTGGCCCGGTTGGGTTTCGGCGACCCGGAGGCCGCCGCCCGGTTGCTGGCCCAAGGGTCACTCGACGAGGTCGCGCACGCGGCGGCAGGCGACGCGGCTGGCGGCGCGCCGGGTCTGCTCGATGCGCTGGCCCGCACCGCTGACCCGGACCTTGCCCTAAGGACCCTTGCCCGGCTGGTCGAGGCGCTGGATGACCCCGGGGAGCTGCTCGCCTCGCTGCACCACCCCGACGAGCCAACCGAGGGGCTGCTGGCCGTGCTGGGCGCCAGCGCCGCACTCGGGGACCACCTGGTGCGCCACCCGCAGCACTGGCGGGTGGCGGCGCAGGCCCCCTGCCCGGCACCGACGGCCGAGCAGCTGCGAGCCGACCTGCTGGGCGCGGTCGGGGCCGAGCGCGGTCTCGGCGAGCCCGTGGCCACCGCCGAGAACCCAGCCGACGCGCTGCGGGTGGCCTACCGTCGCCGGCTGGTGGGGCTGGCCGCGCGCGACCTGACCGGGGCAGCCGGGCTGGACGAGGTGGCTGCCGAGCTGGCCGACCTGGCCGGTGCCGCCCTGGAGGCCAGCCTCGCGGTGGCTCGGGCCGAGCTGCCGACCGGGTCGGCACCGTGTCGGCTGGCGGTCGTCGCGATGGGCAAGTGCGGCGGGCGGGAGCTCAACTACGTCAGCGATGTCGACGTGGTGTTCGTGGCCGAGGCACCCGAGGGCGTCGAGGAGGCGGCCTCGTTGGCCACCGCGACCCGGCTGGCGTCGGGGCTGAGCCGGGTGTGCTCGGCGAGCACACCCGAGGGGACGCTGTGGCCCGTCGACGCGGCGCTGCGGCCGGAGGGCCGGGCCGGGCCGCTGGTGCGTACCCTGGCCAGCCACCTGGCCTACTACCAGCGCTGGGCCAAGACGTGGGAGTTCCAGGCGCTGCTCAAGGCCCGCCCGGTGGCCGGTGACCTTGCACTCGGGCAGGCCTATGCGCGGGCTGTGGCGCCGCTGGTGTGGCAGGCCGCGGCCAGGGAGAACTTCGTCACCGACGTGCATGCGATGCGCCGCCGGGTCGAGGGGCACGTGCCTGTCGGGCAGGCTCAGCGCCAGATCAAGCTGGGTCCGGGCGGGCTTCGCGACGTGGAGTTCGCCGTGCAGCTGCTCCAGCTCGTGCACGGGCGCGCCGACCCGGCGCTGCGCAGCCCGACCACGCTCGTGGCGTTGGCCGCCCTCGCCGCCGGCGGCTACGTCGGCCGGGCCGACGCGGCCGCCCTCGCCGAGGCCTACCGGTTCCTGCGCAGCCTGGAGCACCGGTTGCAGCTGCACCGGTTGCGTCGTACGCACGTTCTGCCCGAGGACCCGGTCGAGCTGCGCCGGCTGGGCCGCTCGCTCGGCATGCGCCATGACCCTGTGGTCGAGCTCGAGGGCGCCTGGCAACGGCACGCCCGCGAGGTGCGTCGGCTGCACGAGAAGCTCTTCTACCGCCCGCTGCTGCACGCCGTGGCCCGGCTTGACGCCGGCGACGTCCGGCTGAGCACCCAGGCCGCCCGCAGCCGACTGGAGGCGCTGGGCTATCTCGACCCGGCCGGTGCGCTTCGCCATATCGAGGCGCTCACCGCGGGGGTCAGCCGCCGCGCGGCGATCCAACGCACGCTCCTGCCGGTGATGCTCGGCTGGTTCGCCGACGCACCCGACCCGGACGAGGGCCTGCTGGCCTTCCGCCGGGTCAGCGAGGCCCTGGGGGCCACGCCGTGGTACCTGCGGCTGCTGCGCGACGAGGGGCAGACCGCCGAGCGGATGGCCCGGTTGCTGGCCAGCAGCCGGTTCGTCACGGACCTGCTGCTGCGCGCTCCCGAGGCGGTGCAGATGCTGGCCGGGGACGAGGAGCTGACCCCGCGCCCGAAGGCCGCACTGGTCTCCGAGGTGCTCACCGCCGTACGCCGAAACGACGACCCGGTGGCGGCAGCCGGTTTCGTGCGCACCATGCGGCGTCGGGAGCTGTTCCGGGTGGCGGCCGCCGACCTGCTTGGCCTGCTGGACCGTGACGAGGTCGGCCCGGCACTGGCCGCGGTGACCTCCGCGACGCTGTGCGGAGCACTGGAGGCGGCCGCGAGGGCGGTGCGGGCCGAGCGGCGCGGGTCGTTGCCGACCCGGATCGCGGTCATCGGGATGGGTCGGCTCGGCGGGCACGAGACCGGCTACGGCAGCGACGCCGACGTGCTCTTCGTGCACGAGCCGGACCCGGGGGTCGGGGAGGCGGATGCCGCCGATGCGGCTCTGGCAGTGGCCACCGAGCTGCGCCGGCTGCTGGCACTGCCCTCCCCGGAGCCACCGCTGCCGGTCGATGCGGACCTGCGCCCGGAGGGCCGCCAGGGACCGCTCGTGCGCACCCTCGGCTCCTATGCGGCCTACTACCACCGCTGGGGCGAGGTCTGGGAGCGGCAGGCGTTGCTGCGGGCCGAGCCGGTGGCCGGTGACGCCGAGCTCGCGCACCGGTTCGTCGAGCTCATCGACCCGCTGCGCTACCCGGCCGGCGGGCTGGACCAGGCCGAGCTTCGCGAGGTACGCCGGATCAAGGCCCGGGTCGAGGCCGAGCGTCTGCCCCGCGGGGCCGACCCGGCGATGCACTTCAAGCTCGGCCCCGGCGGGCTCGCCGACGTGGAGTGGACCGTGCAGCTGCTTCAGCTGCGCCACGCCGCCACGGTTCCGGGGCTGCGCTGCACCGGCACCCTGCCGGCGCTGAGGGCCGCCGCAGCGGCCGGTCTGGTGACCGTCGAGGACGCCGAGGTGCTCACCGAGGCGTGGCGGCTGGCCACCCGGTTGCGCAACGCTGTGGTGTTGTCCCGGGGGCGTACGGCCGACGCGCTGCCGGCCGACCTGCGTGACCGTCGTGCCGTGGCGCTGTCCGTCGGTTACCCTCCCGAAGGCACGGGGCGCATTGTCGATGACTACCGTCGCGCGACGCGGCGGGCCCGGGCCGTAGTTGATCGGATCTTCTACCAAGCCCCGGAGGATCGGTGACCACCAGCGCGCCGGTGCCGTCCCGCCGTGTGGGTTACCGCGTGCCGTTGGCCAACCGGGAGTTCCGGGCCCTGGTGGCCGCCCAGGAGATGTCCGACATCGGCGACTGGATCGCCCGGATCGCCTTGGCCGCGACCATCCTGGCCCGCACCGACAGCGCGCTGCTGGCCGCGGCCACCTTCGCGATGACCTTCCTGCCGGTGGTCGTGGGCTCGGCGCTGCTGAGCTCCCTGGCTGACCGGCTCCCGAGGCGGCGGGTCATGATGACCTGCGACCTCGTGCGGGCCGTGCTCATCGCGGCGCTGGCGCTGCTGGTCTCCTCGGGCGGGCAGATCCTGGCGATGCTCGGCCTGCTCTTCGCCGCCCAGCTGTTCACCGCGCCGTTCCGGGCCGCCGAGCAGTCGGTCATCCCGGACGTGCTCACCGACTCGACGGTGTACCTGGCCGGCAACGGGCTGGTCCGCGTGCTGACCCAGGTGAACCAGGTGGCCGGGCTGGCCTTCGGCGGCCTCGTCCTGGTCGCGTTCAGCCCGACGGCCGCCCTTCTGCTGGACTCGGTGAGCTTCCTCGCCTCGCTGCTCATCGTCGGGCTCGGGCTGCGCCCGCGGCCTGCGCCGCTGAGCGGGGGGTCACCCGGGGTGGCTGGCTACCTGAGGGACCTCGTCTCCGGTGCCCGCATCATCGCGGCCGATCCGGTGCGCCGCCAGCTCGTGCTGCTCGCCTGGGGGGCGGCCTTCGTGCTCGTCGCCCCCGAGGCCGTGGCGCTCACCTATGCCCGCCGGCTCGGGCTGCCGGTCATCAGCGGCTCGTTGCTCATGGCCACCGTGCCGGCCGGTTTCGCCATCGGTGTCTACCTTCTCGGCCGGGTCCCGCCGCTGCGCCAGGTGCAGCTCATGATCGGGCTGGCCACCACCTCGGGGCTGCTGCTGGTCGCGACCCCGCTGGTCCGTTCACCCTGGCCGGTGGGGCTGCTCTGGTTCGGCTCCGGCCTGTGCCAGGCCTTCATCGTCCCTCTCATCACGACCGTCACGCTTGCCAGCCGACCCGAACAGCGTGGCCTGGTCAACGGACTGGCCGGTGCGGGCTTCAGCCTGGCCAACACCGCCGCGTTCTTCGTCGTCGGTGCGCTTGCGGACTGGACCACCCCGGCGAACGCTGTCGGTGCCGGCGGGCTCATCGGGCTGGTCTTCGTCGCGCTCGTGCGCAGCCGCTGGCAGCGCAGGAAGATCCACCGCGTGGCTCGGCGGATCTACCATGGCCCGGCGCCCGAGGGAGCCGAGGCCGGCTGAGCCGCAGCGCCGAGGCGCCGAGGCTGGGCCACGCGAGACGTGCGGTGGGCCGAGGCGGCCTACCTCTCGTCGGAGCCCTCCGGTGGCTGACCCTGCCGACGCGGGGCCTGTGGGCGGTTGAGTCTGGCCAGGTACTCGTTGTAGGCAGCCATGGCCGTCTCGTCGTCGTCGACCGTGCTGTTCCGGGATGAGGGGGTGTCCTCGGATCCGGCTCCCGCCATCGCGGTGAACCGGTCCCGACTGGTCGACTCC
>JAJZTN010000094.1 GCA_021848885.1 Actinomycetes bacterium | reverse complement strand
TGACCGGGCCGATCCCGGCCACCGCCAAGGTGCTGGAGCGGGCCGGGCTGCGGCTGAGCGACATCGGCGCCTTCGAGGTCAACGAGGCCTTCGCCTCGGTCATCGGGGCGTGGTGGGCCGAGGTGGAGAAGGCAGGTGACCTCGAGCGCGGGGAGCTGGAGGCCCGCACCAACCCGCGCGGCGGGGCGATCGCGCTGGGTCACCCGCTGGGTGCCTCCGGGGCGAGGCTGATGACCACCCTGCTGCACCACATGCGCGAGCACGGGCTGCGCTATGGCCTGCAGACCATGTGCGAGGGCGGCGGTCAGGCCAACGCCACCGTGCTCGAGCTGCTCGACTGACTGCGCGAAGCGCCGAGGCCGGATCCGACAGGTTGTCCCCACCCTGGGGACAACCTGTGGACGGCACGTGTGGACTGCGGCGAGCACCGCCGGGTTGTCCCCAGTGTGGACAACCCATGTGGAGGAATGACACCGGTGTCATTCGGCCGGTGTGGCGTCGTACCCTCGCACCGGGTGAGGGCGGGTGCGAGGCCGGCTACTTCCAGCGGGTGGACATCCCGAAGCCGCCGAGGATGAGCGCGAACCCGATGGCCAGGTTCCAGTGCGCGATCCCGGGGACGGGGAACCGGGCCTGGCTGACGTAGTAGACCAGGATCCAGGCCAGCCCGACGAGGAAGAGCGCCACCATGACCGGGGCCAGCCAGCGTGGGCTGGGGATCTTGGAGGGTGACCGGGTCGGCGGCGGGGTGAAGTCGGTCTTGCGCCGGACGCGCGACTTGGGCACGACGCTCTCCTCACGATCGTTGGCTGGGCCAGCAGACCCGTCGGTTAGCGTAGTCACCAGTCGCCGGGTGGCCGACACCCATGACCGTGCGGCAGATCGGAGCGGGCCGGGCATGACGACTGTGGGGGCACCCGTGCGCGGGCGGATGGTCTGGCGGGCCGGCGTGCTGGTGGTCCTCGCTCTGGCCGGGACGCTCTTCGTGGCCAGCGCCCGGGTCGCCCAGGGCAGTGACACCCGCACCAGCCAGCGGGTCTCCACGATCGGGGTGCTCACCCGCGCGCAGCAGCAGCTGGGTGAGCTCAGCGCCCGGGTCAGAACGCTGCGCGCCGAGATCGACGCGATGGCGGCCACCCAGTCCTCGTCCAGCTCGGCGCTGGCCGCTGCGCGGGCGAAGGTGGCGGCGCTTTCCGCCCCGGCCGGCCTGACCGCCGTCACGGGCCCGGCCGTCACCGTCACCCTCGATGATGCCCCGACGCCTCCACCGGGGCAGCCCTACCCGCCGGGGCTCAACGCCGACAGCTACGTGGTGCACCAGCAGGACGTGCAGGCCGTCGTCAACGCCCTGTGGGCCGGGGGGGCCGAGGCGATGGCGCTGATGGACCAGCGGGTCATCTCGACCAGCGCAGTGCGTTGCGTGGGCCTGCTGCTGCTGCTGCAGGGCCGCTCCTACCCACCGCCGTACACGATCACGGCGATCGGTGACCCCACCCGGCTGCTGGCCGCCCTGGACGCCTCGGCGGCGGTGACCAACTACAAGGAGTACGTCCCCCTCATCGGGCTCGGCTACCGCGTCAAGGTCTCCACCAGGGTCACCGTCCCGGGGTTCACCGGCGTACCGGACCTCAGCTACGCCAGCGAGCCGTCATGAGCGGGTTGCGGGTCGCGGTGCGCAGCCTGGGCGAGGTGCTGATAACCCTCGGCGCGCTCATCCTGCTCTACGTCGTCTACCAGCTGTTCTGGACCAACGTCACCGCCGACCAGGCCACCAACGCCACCGCGACGCAGCTGCGCCAGGAGTGGAGCCGCCCACCGGTGCCGGCGCGGCCCGGGGCACCCACTCCGGCGGCCAGCGCCGCGGTGCCCAGCGGTGACGCGATGGCCCTGATGTACATCCCGCGGCTGGGCAAGGACTGGGTCGAGCCGGTCGTGCAGGGCGTGGCCCTGTCCGACCTGGCCCGTGGCATCGGGCACTACCCCTCAACCGCACTGCCCGGACAGGTCGGCAACTTCGCCGTCGCCGGGCACCGGGCCACCCACGGTCAGCCACTGGCCTACATCGACCAGATCCGGGACGGTGACCTCGTCGTCGTCGAGACCCGCACCGAGTGGTTCACCTACGTCGTGGACCGCCATCTCATCGTGGCGCCCACCGACACGTGGGTGCTCGACCCGGTGCCGGGCAAGCCGGGCGCCACCCCGACGGCGAGCCTGATCACCATCACCTCGTGCAACCCTCGCTGGGCCTCCTACCAGCGCTGGATCATCTTCGGGCACCTGGTGTCGACCACCCCGCGGGTCGGCGACACCCTGCCGCCGTCCCTGGCCGGTTGAGAGGACCTCATGTACGCCTGGATCTGGCGGCACCTGCCGGGCCCTGTGCCGGTGCGGGTGCTGATCGCGCTGCTGCTGCTGGTCGCGGTCGTGGCGCTACTGTTCACCGTGGTCTTCCCGTGGCTGGACCCGTTCCTGCCGTTCAACAAGGTCACCGTCACCGCGAGCATGGCCCGGCTGGTGCCGGTCCCGGTCGGCTGAGGTGGCCGGCGTGGGGCTGCGCATCCTCGTCGTGGACAACTACGACAGCTTCGTCTTCAACCTCGTGCAGTACCTCGCCCAGCTCGGCGCGACATGCAGCGTCCGGCGCAACGACGAGGTGGGCGCTAAGGACGCCGACGGCTTCGACGGGGTGCTGCTCTCCCCAGGGCCGGGCACCCCGCAGCGGGCCGGGGTGTGCCTGGACATGGTGGGTCACGCGGCCCAGATCGACCTGCCGCTGCTGGGGGTCTGCCTGGGCCACCAGGCCATCGCCGTGGCCTTCGGCGCCGAGGTCAGCCGAGCCCCCGAGCTCCTGCACGGCAAGACCAGCCTGGTGCGCCACACCGGTGTCGGGGTCTTCGCCGGCCTGCCCAGCCCGCTGAGGGCCACCCGATACCACTCGCTGGCGGCACCGGCGCAGGACCTGCCCGCCGAGCTGGAGGTCACCGCCACCAGCGAGTCCGGCATCGTCATGGGGCTGCGCCACCGCAGGCACCGGATCGAGGGAGTGCAGTTCCACCCCGAGTCGGTGCTGACCGAGCACGGTCACCGGATGCTGGCCAACTGGCTGGTCGAGTGCGGTGACCCCGAGGCACCCGCCCGCAGCGCCGGGTTGTCCCCTGTGGTGTCCCGCTGATGCACCCCGAGCCGGGCGCGGCTACCCGCCAGGTCTGACGGGCGGGGCTACCCGCCGGGCGGTCCTGGGCTGGTGGGACCGGGCCCCGGCGCCGTGCTCGTGCCCGTGGGGCCGGGGGAGGAGCTGCTCGGTGTCGGGCTCGGCGGCGCGGCGGCAACCGTCAGCGTCACCGACGAGCCCAGCGGGCGGGAGGTGTCCGCTGCCGGGGTCTGGTCCAGCACTGTGCCGGGGCGGTTGGCGGCGTCGAACTGGCTGATGCTGTTGACCTGGAAGCCGGCGCTGGTGAGCGTCGCGGTGGCGCTGGCCAGGTCGGCACCGGTGACGTTGGGTACGACGTTGTTGCCGCTGGCGACCACGAGGTCCACCGCTGTGCCGTTGGGCACCCGCGCCCCGGGGGACTGGGAGGCCTGCAGAACCTGGTTGGCGGGCTGGTCGGAGTCTCGCTGGGTCACCGTGCCCAGCTTGAGCCCGGCCGTGACGAGCGCCTGCTGCGCCTGGCTCAGCGGCACCCCGACCAGGGTGGGCACCGTCGTGGAGTTCGGGCCCGAGGAGACCACCAGGGCCACCGCCGTGGCCGAGGGCTGGATCGCGGTGCCGGCCACCGGGACGGTCTTGAGCACCGTGCCGGCCGGCAGGGCATCGGCCTGCTGGGTCACCTGACCCACACTCAGCCCGACCCCGGTGATGGCGGCCCGGGCCTTGGCTTCGGTGAAGCCGACGACGTTGGGCACCACGACCGTCTTGGGCGCGCTCGGGCTGAGCAGCCGCGAGCCGAAGAGGGCCGACAGTGAGAAGACCGCCACGACCGCCAGGCCGAGCAGCAGGTAGGCCCATATGCGCCCGCGGCTGCGCGGCTCGTCGTCCTCACGCGGCTCGGGCAGCGTGCTGCCGAGCGCGGCGACGGCCACCCGCGGCAGCCGCTGGGTGGCCGCAGGAGGAGCGGGCGGTGCCGCGACGGGCTCACCGGAGATGGCGTGCTGCAGGTCCGCGCGCATGTCCGCCGCGCTCTGGTAGCGCTCGGCCCGGTCCTTGGCCAGGGACTTGAGCACGACGGCGTCGATGTCGGCGGTGATGTCCGGGTCCAGGGCGGAGGGTGGCAGGGGCTGCTCGCGCACGTGCTGGTAGGCCACCGACACCGGGGAGTCCCCGACGAAGGGCGGCCGGCCGGTGAGCAGCTCGTAGAGCAGGCAGCCCAGGGAGTAGACGTCGCTGCGCTGGTCCACCGGCTCGCCGCGGGCCTGCTCGGGCGAGAGGTACTGCGCGGTGCCGATGACCGCCGAGGTCTGGGTCATGGTGGCGGCGGCGTCGGCCATCGCGCGGGCGATGCCGAAGTCCATCACCTTGACCTCGCCGGTGCGGGTCAGCATGACGTTGGCGGGTTTGATGTCGCGGTGGATGATGCCTTGGCGGTGGCTGTAGCTGAGCGCCTCCAGCACGCCCTCGCTGATCTCCACGGCCCGCTGCGGCAGCAGCCGGCGACCATCGTCGAGCAGCTCGCGCAGCGTCGTCCCGTCGACGTACTCCATGACGATGTAGGGCAGCGGGGAGTCCTCGTCCAGCCCGGCGTCCTCACCGGTGTCGTAGACCGCCACGATCGAGGGGTGGTTCAGCGAGGCCGCCGACTGCGCCTCGCGGCGGAACCTGACCTGGAACGAGGGGTCGCGGGCCAGGTCGGTGCGCAGCAGCTTGATCGCGACCGGCCGGCCGAGCCGGTGGTCGTAGCCGCGGTGGACCTCGGCCATGCCACCGCGCCCGAGCAGCTCACCGATCTCGTAGCGGCCGCCGAGCAGGCGGGGGGTGTCGTTCATCGGCATCCCTGTCCGTCCCGGTCGGCTGGTCCCGTGGTGGTCGCGTCGGCGCGCCCGTGCATCCCCCGCGAGTCGTGGCGACCACCGTAGCCGCTGGGGCCGCCGGGCCCCGTCAGGGCGCGCCTCACTTGCCGATCACCGCCTCCATGACCGCGCGCGCGATCGGCGCGGCCAGCTGGTTCCCGCTCACCTCGGCGGCCCCTCCCCCGTTCTCCACGATCACGGCAACGGCGACCTTGGGGTCCTGCGCCGGGGCGAAGGAGACGAACCAGGCGTGCGGCTTCTTGCCGTTGCCGACCTGTGCCGTCCCGGTCTTGCCGGCCACCTCGACGCCGGGGATGGCGGCGTTGGGTCCGGTGCCGTGCGTGACCACGTCGACGAGCATCGTGGTCATCTGCGCGGCCACCTGCGGGGACACGGCGGTGTCCAGCACGCTCGGCTGGGTTCGCGACAGCAGGGTCAGGTCCGGCCCGCGCACCTCGCTGACCAGGTAGGGCTTCATCAGCACCCCCCGGTTGGCGATGGCCGCCGCCACCATCGCCATCTGCAGCGGGGTGGCGGTGACGTCGAACTGGCCGATCGCCGACTGGGCGGTCTGCGGGGCGTTCAGGCCGCTGGGGAAGATGCTCGTCGCGGTCGACAGCGGCAGGGAGAAGCTGGAGTTGAAGCCGAACTTCTCCGCCTGGGCGGCCAGCGCGGACGCACCGAGGTCCATCCCGACCGCGCCGTAGGTGGCGTTGCAGGAGCGCTCGAAAGCGGTGAGCAGGGTGGTCGTCTGGGAGCCTGCCGTGCAGGGGCGGTTGTCGTAGTTGGGCAGCGTGATGGTGGTCCCCGGCAGCGGCAGAGCAGCCGGCCCGGGCACCTTGCTGTCGGGCTGGTAGCGCCCCGAGGACAGCGCCGCCGCGGTGGTCACCAGCTTGAAGGTCGACCCGGGCGGGTAGGTCTGGTTGATCGCCCGGTCCAGCAGCGGGGTCAGGGGGTTGGCCAGCAGGGTCTGGTAGTAGGCCCGGATGGCGCTCGGGTCGTGGCTGGACAGCTTGTTGGGGTCGAACGTCGGGCTGCTGACCAGCGCCAGGATGGCCCCCGTTGACGGGTCGATGGCCACCACGGCCCCCGGCCGTTTGCCCAGCGCGGCGGCTGCGGCCCTCTGCGCCGCCGGGTTGAGCGTCAGCGTGACGCTGCCGCCTTGCGGCGCCCGGCCGGTGAGGATGTCGACGAGGCGTCGTACGAAAAGCGCGTCGGAGGAGCCGGACAGCACCGAGTTCTCGGCGTGCTCGATGCCGGTCGAGCCGTAGACGATGGAGTAGTAGCCGGTCACCTGCGCGTAGAGCGAGCCGTTGCTGTAGCCCCGCAGGTACTTGAGCTTGTCGTTGGTGGCGGTGCTGTAGGCGACCGGCCGACCGTCGACGAGGATCGGCCCGCGCTCGTGGGAGTACTGCTCGAGCACCAGCCGGTAGTTGCCGGTGGCGTTGCGCAGGGCCGGGGCCGCGACCACCTGCAGGTAGTTGAGGTTGGCCAGCAGGGCGAGGAAGAGCACGAGAACGGCGATCGAGACGCGGCGCAGCGGTCGGTTCACAGTCGCACCACCTGCGTCTCCTCGATGCTCGCGGCCTGCGGCGCCGCGGCGGGGCGGCGCGCGGAGTCCGACACCCGTAGCAGCAGCGCGACCAGCACCCAGTTGGCCAGCAGCGAGGAGCCGCCGTAGGACAGGAACGGGGTGGTCAGCCCGGTCAGGGGCACCAGCCGGGTCACCCCTCCGACGATGACGAAGACCTGGATGCCCAGCCCCACGGCCAGCCCCGCGGCCAGCAGCTTGCCGAAGGCGTCGCGAGCCGCGATCGCGGTGCGCAGGCCGCGCTCGACGATGATGCCGTAGAGCACGATGAGGGCCATCAGGCCGGTCAGCCCCAGCTCCTCGCCGAAGGCCGCCACGATGAAGTCGCTCTTCACCAGCGGCACGATGTCGGGTCGGCCGCGGCCCAGCCCGGTGCCCAGGATCCCCCCGCTGGCCATCCCGAACAGCCCCTGCACGAGCTGGTAGCTGCCGCCGGGCTCGTTGACGTGCGCGAAGGGGTGCAGCCAGATGTCCACCCGCTGGCGCACGTGGGCGAAGATCAGGTACGCCGCATACGACCCGCCGAGGAAGAGCACCAGGCCGATCAGCAGCCAGGACAGCCGCTCGGTGGCGACGTAGAGCACGACGACGAAGGTGCCGAAGAACAGCAGCGAGGTGCCCAGATCTCGCTCGAAGACCAGCACGCCGAGGCTTGCCAGCCAGGCCAGCAGGATCGGCCCGAGGTCGCGCCCGCGCGGCAGGTCCACGCCGAGGAACCTCTGTCCGGCCAGCGCCAGCACGTCGCGCTTGGCGACGAGGTAGCCGGCGAAGAACACGATGAGGACGATCTTGGCCGCCTCGCCGGGCTGGAAGGACAGCGGGCCCAGCCGGATCCAGATGTTGGCACTGTTGACGACGTGGCCCAGCCCGGGCACCAGTGGCAGCAGCAGCAGCCCGAGGCCCACCACCATCGAGGTGTAGGTGTAGCGCTGCAGCACCCGGTGGTCGCGCACCGCGACGAGCACGACGACGAAAGCGAGCACCCCGACCGCGGTCCACACCAGCTGCAGCGGGGCGTCACCGTGCAGCACCCAGCCGGCGAGGCTGGTCACCCGGTTGCTGCTGGCCAGGTCCAGCCGGTGGATCATGACCAGCCCCAGCCCGTTGAGCAGGGTCACCACCGGCAGCAGCACCGGGTCGGCGTAGCGCGCCGTACGACGCACCGTGACATGGGCGAGCAGCATGAGCGCACCCAGCCCCACGCCGTACCCGAGCATGTCCGAAGGCAACCGGCCCAGTCGCGCAAGGCTCACCGAGGCGTAGGCGGCCATGGCCAGCGCGATGGCGAACAGCAGCATGACCAGCTCGGCGGCACGCCGGCTGCGGGTCGAGGCGGGTGCCACGGTCGCGGCGCTCATCCGCTGCCCCCGCAGCCGGAGTCCGGGGCGACGCTGGGGACCGGGCTGGCCCCGCCCGTCCCGGTGCCGGCGGAGGCGGTGCCGGCGGAGGCAGTGCCGGCCGAGGCGGTGGGGGCGGTGCCCGTGGAGGCGGTGGGGGCGGTGCCCGTGGGGGTTGGGGAGGCAGCCCGGGTGGGGGCCGGGCCCTCCGGGCACTGCCCGGCCAGCACCCGCAGCTCGGCCACGATCCGTCGAGCATCGTCGAGGTTCTTTGCGTCGATCGAGGCGAGCACCCGCTGGCGGGAGTACGCCGGCAGGCCGGCCACCGGGATGTCCTCGGTCTCGTATACGCGCGAGAGCCTCAGCTCGCCCAGCGACTGGGACAGCCCACGGAAGATGGCGACCTGGCCCGCGGCGTCCCCGACGTAGTACTGCCGCTGCGACCAGGACCACCCGCCCCAGCCGGCACCGCCGATGGCGGCCAGCACCACGATGCTCAGGGCGAGCCGGCGCACCCAGCGCCCGGAGGGGGCTCGCCGGTGCGAGCCTGGCCCGGTCCCCGCGTCGGGGACGGGGCGCTGCGCCAGTGCCGCGGCGCGGGCGGCCGGTGACTGCGGGCTCGCCCGGTTGGCCTGCTCGACCGAGCTGCTGGCCGCGCCGACGACCTGCGGCACGGTCGAGGGGTTCGCCGCGCTCACCTCGACGATGTCGGCGACGATGCAGGTGATGTTGTCCGGGCCGCCCCCGCGCAGCGCGAGCTCGACGAGGCGGTCGACCGCCGAGGCCGGGTCGGTGCCCGTCAGCGTCTGGGCCATGGTCTCCTCGCTGACCACCCCGGACAGCCCGTCGCTGCACAGCATGTAGCGGTCCCCCACCACCGCCTCCCGAACGGACAGGTGCGGCACCACGTCGGTGCGCCCGTCCAGCGCCAGGGTGATCAGGGACCGCTGCGGGTGGTGCGAGGCCTCCTCCGGCGTTATCCGGCCCTCGTCGATGAGCTCCTGCACGAGGGTGTCGTCGCGGGTGATCTGGCTGAGCTGACCGTCGCGCAGCAGGTAGGCGCGGGAGTCCCCGACGTGCACCAGACCCAGCCGGCTGCCGGCCCGCAGCAGCGCGGTCAAGGTGGTGCCCATCCCCTCCAGCCCCGGCTCCTCCTCGACGATCTCGCGCAGCCGCTCGTTGGCCTCCTCGACCTTGGCGGCCAGCTGGTCGAGAAGGTCAGGGCCCGGGGCGTCCTCGTCGAGCTCGGCGAAGGCGGCCACCGTGATCGAGCTGGCCACGTCGCCGGCGGCATGCCCGCCCATCCCGTCGGCCACCAGCAGCAGGCGCGGCCCGGCGTAGCCGGAGTCCTGGTTGTCCGAGCGGACCAGTCCGACGTCGGAGCGGGCGGCGTAGCGCAGCGCGAGAGCCATCGGGGCTACTTCCGCAGCTCGACGACGGTCTTGCCGATCCGGATGGGTGTGCCGACCGGCACCGCCACCTGGCCGATGACCTTGGTGCGCTCCAGGTAGGTGCCGTTGGTGGAGCCGAGGTCCTCAACGAACCAGGACCCGTCCCGGCTGAAGAGCCGGGCATGTCGGGCCGAGGTGAAGTCGTCTGCCAGCACCAGCGTGCAGTCCGGCGCCCGACCGATGGTGACCGGCTCGTCACCGAGGCGCACCGAGGTGCCGGCCAGCGGGCCCTCGGTGATGACCAGGTTCCTCGCCGCGCCACGGCGGGGCCGCACCGGCAGGCCAGGCCGACCTGCCTTCGGCGGGCCGGGCTTGCCGGCCTTCGGCGGGCGCGACCGGCCGGGGCGACCCATCCGGGTGGAGGTGCGCGGCCGGGTCGTGACCTTGGTGCCGAAGAGGTCCGAGCGCATGACTGACACGGCGGTGAGGACGAAAAGCCACAGCAGGGCCAGGAAGCCCAGCCGGATCGCGGTAAGCGTCAGCTCGCTCATCGGGTCAGCATCCCTGGGTCGGCTCCCGGCCAGCTCAGCGAGGCTTCTGGCGGAAGACGACGGTCGTGCTGCCCAGCAGCACCGCGGTGCCATCGGTCAGCTCGACGTGGTCGATGCGCTGGCCCTCGACGACAAGGCCGTTGGTGGAGTCGAGGTCGACCAGCTCGGCGAGCTCGCCGTGCACCCTCAGCTCGGCGTGCCGACGGGAGACGCCCGGGTCCTCGATCCGGACGTCTACGGTGTCGCCGCGGCCCAGCACGGTCACCGGGCCGGTCACCGGGATGACGTTGCCGTTGACCTCCAGCCAGGCCCGGGCGACCGGCTGGTCGAGGCGGTCCGGATGCGTCGTGCTGACCCCGGGCAGGGCACGGCTTCGGATCCTGAACCGGCCGGTCTCCAGCTCGGCCACCTCGAAGAGGTGCACCCCGACCGGCCCGACGAGGGAGTAGCCCTGCTCGGCGGCGTGCTCGCGCACCATGTCGGCCAGCTCTGCGGTCAGCTCCGCGTCGTACTGCGCGAGGCGCTCGAAGTCGTGCGGGCCGAGCTCGACGGTGAAGTCGTTGGGCACCATCCGCCGGTCCCGCCCGACGATGGCCACCTTGTCGTCGCACTCACGCTGCAAGGCGGCGGCGACCTCGACGGGCTGCACCTCGGACTTGAAGGCCCGGGCGAAGGCACCGTTGACCAGTTGCTCCACCCTGCGTTCGAAACGCTGGAGCACGCCCACGGTCACCTCCTGCACAGCACTCGCCGTACGCGGGCCCAGGGCCCGTGCCAGGGTCGGGGCTAGCCTAACCGGGCTCGGGCGGGCGCCCGCCGGCGGCGCGGGGCG
>JAJZTN010000093.1 GCA_021848885.1 Actinomycetes bacterium | reverse complement strand
GGTCGTCTCGACGTGCACGGTGGCGGGATGCTCACGATGATCCCCAACGACACGCTGACGAACCCGCCACCACTCATTAGTGCCGGCCTGATCCGCTGAGCCGGGGGCTCGACGCCCAGCCCCGACGCCCAGCCCCCACCCCCGGCTCGACCCCGGGCCCCGCTGACCCCCCGGCCCGACCTCCGGCGCCCGCGGCGCTGTGCCAGGCTAGGCACCAGACGCGCACCCCTACGCCAGACCCGCACGCCCCACGCCAGACCCGCACGCCCGGTGCGAGCAAAGGAGCTCTCATGGCGATCGCGACGACCAACCCCGTCACCGGCGAGACGGTCCGGACCTTCACCCCGCACGAGGCGGCCGAGATCGACCGGCGGATCGGTCTGGCCGATGCGGCGTACCGGAGTCTGCGCGCCACAACCTTCGCCCAGCGTGGCCAGTGGATGCGCGCCGCGGCGGACATCATCGACGCCGAGCTTGACGCCGTCGCCACGATCATGACGCTGGAGATGGGCAAGACCCTCGCCTCGGCCAAGGCCGAGGCGGCCAAGTGCGCCCGGGCGATGCGCTACTACGCCGAGCACGCCGAGTC
Organism: Actinomycetes bacterium; assembly: GCA_021848885.1. GTDB lineage: Bacteria > Actinomycetota > Actinomycetes > JAJZTN01 > JAJZTN01 > JAJZTN01. The sequence goes on along the minus strand of JAJZTN010000093.1, from coordinate 10,122 downwards.
CTACCTGGCCGACCACCCCGTCGAGGCCGGTGCGGTCGGGGCAAAGGCCGCCTGGGTCAGCTACCAGCCGATCGGGGTCGTGCTGGCCGTCATGCCGTGGAACTTCCCGCTGTGGCAGGTCGTCCGCTTCGCCGCCCCCGCGCTCATGGCCGGCAACACCGGCCTGCTCAAGCACGCCTCCAACGTGCCACAGACCGCCCTATGGCTGGACACCCTGTTCACCCGGGCCGGTTTCCCGGAGGGCGCCTTCGCCACCCTGCTCGTGGGCGCCGCCGCGATCGAGGGCGTCATCGCCGACCCGCGCGTCAAGGCGGCGACGTTGACCGGCAGCGAGGGTGCCGGGCGCTCGGTCGCCGCCATCGCCGGGCGCGAGCTGAAGAAGACCGTGCTGGAGCTGGGCGGCTCGGACCCCTTCGTCGTGATGCCCTCGGCCGACATCGAGCGCGCCGCCGAGGTCGCGGTCACGGCGCGCTGCCAGAACAACGGGCAGAGCTGCATCGCCGCCAAGCGCTTCATCGTGCACACCGACGTCTACGACGACTTCGCCGAGAAGTTCGTCGCCCGGATGGCAGCACTCACCATGGGCGACCCGATGGAGGCGGGCACAGACATCGGGCCGCTGGCCACCGAGCAGGGCCGCGACGAGGTCGAGGCGCAGGTCGCCGACGCGCTCGAGAAGGGCGCCACGCTGCTGTGCGGCGGCAAGGCACCCGGCGGGCCGGGCTGGTTCTATCCGCCCACCGTGGTCGCCGACCTCACCCCGGACATGCGGATGTACGCCGAGGAAGTCTTCGGCCCGGTCGCCGGCCTCTACCGGGTCGGCTCCTATGCGGAGGCGATCGAGGTCGCCAACTCCACCCCGTTCGGCCTGGGCTCCAACGCCTGGACCAACAACCCCGACGAGCAGCGCGCCTTCGCCCGGGACCTGCAGGCCGGTGCGGTGTTTATCAACGGCATGACGACCTCCTACCCGCAGCTGCCCTTCGGCGGGATCGGGGTCTCCGGCTACGGCCGCGAGCTCTCCGCCGAGGGGATCCGGGAGTTCTGCAACATCAAGACCGTCTGGGTCGGCTGAGCCGCGGGGCTGGGGCGCCGCGGGGGCTGAGCCTCGGGGCTGAGCCGCGGGGCTGGGGCGCCGCGGGTCGCCCCCTCCCGCCGCGCGGTCCTCAGCCCTCGGGCGGGCCCGACAGCATGAGCACCAGCCGGCGGGTGCCGGCCGGGCTGACCCGCACCGGCACGCCCCAGTCCTGCTGGTGCACATGGCAGGCCGGGAAGCTCTCCGCGCCGTCGGGGTCGGGCAGATCGCACGAGGCGGCCTGCGCGGCCACGTGCAGCACTCCCTCGCCGATGGCCGGGTCGATGACCAGCCGCCGGGTCAGCTCGCTGCCGCGGCCCTCACCCTCGCGCAGCAGCGCGGGCGGGGTGGAGCTGACCAGCAGCCGGGTGGGCGGACCGTAGCGCTCGTCGAGCTTCTCCCCAGGCGGCGGGGTGAAGCGCACGACCAGCTCGACCTCACCCGCGGCGATCTCGGTGGGCGGCCGCCGGGTGCGCCGGGCGAACTCGGCGGCCGGGATCGCCGCGGCACCCAGCCGGATCCGGCTCAGCCGGTGCGCGGCCGACTCCACCACGACGAGGTGCTCCCCGTCGACGGCGGCCCCGGAGGGCTCGGCCAGCCCGGTGGCCAGCGTGCTGACCTGCCCGGTGGACGGGTCATAGCGGCGTACCGCTCCGTTGTAGGTGTCGGCGATCGCCACGGAGTCATCCGGCAGCGCGGTGACACCGAGCGGGTGCTGCAGCAGCGCGTGGGCGGCGGGCCCGTCGCGCAACCCGAAGTCGAACAGCCCGGTGCCGACATGGGTGCGCACGCGGACCCGCTCACCCTCGAGGCGCAACGCGCGCAGGGACGAGGTCTCCGCATCGGCCAGCCACAGCGTCGCCCCGTCCGCGGAGGCGGACAGCCCGGAGGTCTGGGCGAACCAGGCCGCCTCGGCGGGCCCGTCGCGCAGCCCCTCGTTCGTCGTGCCGGCCAGCACCGCGACGCTGCCGCCGCCCAGCGGGTCGAAGCACCACAGCTGGTGGATGCCGGCCATCGCCACAACCACCTGCCCCAGCGCCGGCCACCACGCGACGTCCCACGGCGTGGACAGCGCGCTCGAGCGCCCCGGCGCCGGGGCGGCCCGGGTCGGCAGCGGATCGGTGCGCGTCCAGGCCCGCCCGGTCCCGGCGAGGGTGCGCACCGTGGCGTCGGCCAGCCGTACCCCGCGCAGCGCGTGGTTGACCGAGTCGGCCACCACGACGTCGTAGCCGACCCGCTCGGCCACCTCCTCCGGCAGCAGGCACAGCCCCTGCGGCTCGGCGAACTCCGCCCGCTCGCCCGGCCCGTCGACCAGGCCCCGCTCGCCGGTGCCGATCCGGCGTACGACGGTCTGCAGGTCCTCGCCCAGCTCGACCAGGGCGTGCCCGGCGGTGTCGGAGACCAGCAGCGTGCCTGTGTCGGGCAGCCGGACCACCTTGCCCGGGAAGCTCAGCGTGCCCGGCCGCGGGGGCACCGGGACGTACGGCGAGTCACCGCGGCGCAGCGTGCCGCGTGCCCCGTGCTCGGCCACCAGCTCGGCCAGCAGCGCATCGAGGGTGTGCGCGTGGCCCTCCCCGGAGAGCTGGGCGACGATGAAACCTTCCGGGTCGATGAGGGTCAGGGTGGGCCAGGCGCGTACGGCGTAGGCCTGCCAGGTGGTCAGGTCGGGGTCGTCGAGCACCGGGTGGCGCACCGCGTAGCGGGCCACCGCGGCTCGCACGGCGTCGTGGTCGGCCTCATGGGCGAACTTCGGCGAGTGCACCCCCACGGTCACCAGCACGTCGGCGTACCTGTGCTCGAGCGGGCGCAGCTCCTCGAGCACGTGCAGGCAGTTCACGCAGCAGAAGGTCCAGAAGTCCAGCAGCACCGCCTTGCCGCGCAGCTCGGCCAGCGACAGGCTGCGCCCACCGGTGTTGATCCAACCACCGCGGCCGACCAGCTCGGGGGCGCGGATACGGGCGCGGGTCATGGGGCCAATGGTCGCAGCCCGGCGGCGCGCGCAGCTCGGTGGCTCGGTGGCGCGCGCAGCTCGGTGGCTCGCGCAGCCCGGTGGCTCCGAGGGGCTCGGTGGCGCGCGCAGCTCGGTGGCTCGCGCAGCTCGCGCGGCCCGGTGGCTCGCGCAGCTCGCGCGGCCCGGTGGCTCGGGGGCGCGCGCAGCTCGGTGGCTCGGTGGCGCGCGCAGCTCGGTGGCTCGCGCAGCTCGCGCGGCCCGGTGGCTCGGGGGGCCAGTTCTGCCGGCCGCCTCCCCAGGAGGCGACCGGCCCCACAGGCGAACTGGCCTCCGCGGCGTACGGCGAGCTGGGGTGCCCCCGGGGTGGCGACCGCGCGGGCTGCCCTCGCCGTGGCGGCCGGTCCGGTGGCCGGTCGCCGCGCCGACCCTTCGCGTGGCGTCCTAACGCTTCAAGGCCGCGACACGCCGGGTACGCCGTCAGTCCGCCTGCTTCACGTGATCGCCTCCGCGGGCCGGGCGCCTCCGCGGGCCGGCCGCCTCCGCGGGCCGGCCGCCTCCGCGGGCCGAGCCCGGTCCGTGGCCGCAGCGGATTGCCGGCCCTGCCGCATAGGCGGCGGATCGAACGTCGGGCCTGCAATCTGCTCACCGGAGTGCCGCCGTCTCTAGACACTCTGGTCAATCTGCCCGGCCTGGCCTGGACGGATTGCGCGCCCACGTCGTACCCCTCGATGATCGGCCCACGAGCCGACCCGCCGGGCCACCGCCGGACCCACCCGCCGAGCCCACCCGCCGGACCCACCCGCCGAGCCCACCCGCCGAGCCCATCCGCCGGGCCACCGCCGGGCCCACCCGCCGGGCCCACCCGCCGAGCCCATCCGCCGAGCCCACCAGGGGACCCGCCATGACCGTCGCCGAGCCCTACCGGATCAAGAGCGTCGAGCCGCTGCGGATGAGCACCCGCGCCGAGCGGGAGGCCGCCATCGACCGGGCCGGCTGGAACACGTTCCTGCTCGACTCCGACGACGTCTACATCGACCTGCTCACCGACAGCGGAACCAACGCCATGAGCGACCGGCAGTGGTCCGCGCTCATGCTCGGCGACGAGGCGTACGCCGGGGCACGCTCCTTCTACCGGATGCGTGACGCCGTACGCGAGACCTATGGCTTCGAGCACATGGTGCCGACCCACCAGGGCCGCGGGGCCGAGCACCTGATCTCCAAGATCCTCATCAAGGAGGGTCAGTACGTCCCGGGCAACATGTACTTCACCACCACCCGCGTGCACCAGGAGCTGGCCGGGGGCACCTTCGTCGACATCATCATCGACGAGGCCCACGACTCCCGAGCGCAGCACCCGTTCAAGGGCAACGTCGACCTGGGCAAGCTCGAGGCGCTCATCGGGCAGGTCGGGGCGGCCAACATCGCCTACGTCAACATCGCCACCACGGTGAACATGGCGGGCGGGCAGCCCGTGTCGATGGCCAACCTGCGCGCCACCAGCGAGCTGTGCCACCGCAACGGCATCCTGCTGTGGTGCGACGCCACCCGCGCGGTGGAGAACGCCTACTTCATCCGCCAGCGCGAGGAGGGCTACGCCGACACCCCGGTGCGGGCCATCCTGCGCGAGATGATGTCCCACGTCGACGGCGTGACGATGTCGGCGAAGAAGGACGCCCTGGTCAACATCGGGGGCTTCCTCGCGATGCGCGACGAGTCCATCCTGCAGCGGGCCCGCGAGCTCGTCGTGGTCTACGAGGGCATGCCGACGTACGGCGGTCTGGCCGGGCGGGACATGGACGCCATCGCGCAGGGTCTGCGCGAGATGGTCGACGACGACTATATCGCCCACCGCATCTACCAGGTCCGCTACCTCGGCGAGAGGCTGCTGGACGCCGGGGTGCCGATCGTGGAGCCGATCGGCGGGCATGCCGTCTTCCTCGACGCCCGCCGCTTCCTGGCGCACCTGGACCAGGAGCTGTTCCCGGCGCAGGCGCTGGCCGGGCACCTCTACGTCGACTCGGGGGTGCGCTCGATGGAGCGCGGCATCGTCTCGGCCGGGCGTGACCCGCACACCGGGGCCAACCGCAAGCCCGCCCTCGAGCTGGTCCGGCTGACCATCCCGCGGCGGGTCTACACCGACCGGCACCTCGACGTGGTCGCCGAGTCGGTCATCGGGCTCCACCAGCACCGGGAGGACATCCGCGGCCTGCGGATGGTGTACGAGCCCCCGACGCTGCGCTTCTTCACGGCCCGGTTCGAGCCGCTCTGACGCGGCGGGGCGCGGGGCGAGGGGCGCGGGGCGCGGGGCGGCGGCGGGGCGCGGATGCCGCAACGTCACACCGTGGCATTCCTATTGGCACAACGTCACACCGTGGCAATCCGCGAACGCCGCAACGCCGCACGCAAGAGCCCCCGCCCCCGCCGCCCACTCCAGCCGGCAGCCTCCGCCGCCCACTCCAGCCGGCCCAGCAGCCCCCGGTACCGGCGGCCCGACCACGGCCTACAGCCGGCGGTCGCGCAGCACCGGGAACGACTCCCGCGTACGCGCCACGACACCCGGGTCGACCTCCACGGTGAGCACCTCCTCGTCAGTGCCCGCCTCGGCAAGTACGACGCCCCACGGGTCGACCACGACGCTGCGCCCGCCCATCTCGTGCCCGGCATGCACTCCCGCGGTCCCGACGGCGACGAGCAGCACCTGGTTCTCCACCGCGCGAGCCCGGGTCAGCAAGGACCAGTGCGCGACCCGCTTGGCCGGCCAGGCAGCTGGGACCAGGACGAGCTCGGCCCCGGCGTCGACCAGACGTCGGAAAAGCTCCGGGAAGCGCAGGTCGTAGCAGGTAGCCAGCCCCACCCGGGTGCCGACCACGTCGGCGACAACCACCGGCTCGTCCCCGGCCGACAGCAGCACCGGCTCGCCTTCTCCGAAGCCGAACAAGTGGATCTTGCGGTACGTCGCCTCCACCCTGCCCTCGGGACCCAGCAGGACGGAGGTATTGAACAGCCGCCCCCCGTCGTACTCGATGAACGACCCCATGTGCAGGCACGCGCCGATCTCCTGCGCCACCAGCCCCATCGCGGTCACAGTCGGGCCGTCCAGCGGCTCGGCCTGCTCAGCCCAGCTCCGGTAGGCGAACCCACCCTGGGGCCAGAGCTCGGGGAGTACGACGAGATCGGCGCCGGCCTGCTCGCGCACCAGGCCGCACACGCGGTCGACCCGGGTCCGCAGCGGCTCGTCATCGCCGTAGCCGAGCTGGATGCCAGCAATCCGCATGCTCGTAGCCTCTCACTCGGGCTTGGCCTGCAGACTTCGCCTCGCGCCCCCAACCCTCAGCGCCGGGGCCGCCCCGGGGCCGCCGGGGCCGCGGGGGTGCCCCGAATGCCACGGTGTCACGCTGCGGCATTCCTATTGGCGCGGCGTGACGTCGTGGCATAACCCGTACGCCGCGCCGCCGCCCACTCGCGCCGTACGCCGCCCCCGCCGCGCCGCCGCCCACTCGCGCCGTACGCCGCCCCCGCCGCCCACTCGCGCCGTACGCCGCCCCCGCCGCGCCGCCGTCCCCGCCGTACGCCGCCCCCGCCGCGCCGCCGCCCGCCCCCGCCGTACGCCGCTCCGCCCCGCTCAGCCACGCGCCGAGGCCAGCTCCTCGCTCGTCCCCCGCCCACCCCCGCGCCCCCGCCCACCCACGCGCCCGCGCCCCGCGCCGCCGCCCCGTCCCGCCCCGAGGTACCCCGCCCGCCGGGCATGCGACAGGATCCGCGCGACGCCCAGTCCCAGCACCGGCAGCTGCACGGCGAACGCCCAACGGAACGCCCCCACCGGCGCCGAAGTGAGCGCACCACCGGGGCTGAGCAGCTGCAGCACCCCACCGATGGCCAGCAACGTGACGATCGAGGCGACAAACCCGCCGATGTTGACCAGCCCCGTGGCGGTGCCGACCCGCTGCCCCGACACCGCCCCGCGGGCGATGTCGAAGGAGACCAACGAGGTCGGCCCACCCGTGCCCAGCACCGCGACGAGCAGCACGAGGGCCGGAAGCGGCGGCCGCCCGCCCGGCCAGGCCAGCACGAGCACCCAGACCGAGGTGATCGCCGCCACCACGGTGAGAACCAGCGGCACCCGCGCGCCAGGGTGCCGCCCGATGAGCTGGCCGACGAGCGGCCCGGCGATCATCGAGACCGCGATGAAGACCTCCAGCAGCAGCCCCGCGGTGCCCACCGACAGCCCCAGCCCCTGGACCAGGTAGGGGTACCCCCACAGCAGGACGAAGACCCCGCCGGAAAAGCCCGTCGTGAAGTGCACCCACAGCCCCAGCCGCACCGCCGGGACCCCGGCGACCGCGCGCAGCTGCTGGCCGAGCGGCTCGCGCTGGACGGACCCCTCGAGCTCCCCAACCGCCCACCTCAACGGCACCATGCTGCGCTCCAGCACCGCCCGGCGCAGCGGTGGGGCCGTGCCGGGGACATCCGGCATGAGCCCCAGCACGACCGTGGTCAACGCCAGGGTGAGCATGGCGGCGCCGCCGAACGTCGGTGCCCAGCCGATGTGGTGCAGCGCGTAGGCCAGCGGCAGCGCGGCCACGACGTTGCCGGCCTGCCCGACGAAGGCGGTCAGCTGTACGACGAGAGGGTTGCGCCGCGGCGGGAACCATATGGCGATCAGGCGCAGCATGCTGACGAAGACCATCGCGTCCCCGCCCCCGACCACCGCGCGGGCCAGCAACGCCACCGGGTAGGTCTGGGTCAGGGCGAACGCCGTCTGGCCGACCGCCATGACGATCAGTCCTGTGGTCAGCAACCGGCGCGGCCCCCAGCGGTCCACCGCCAGCCCGACGGGCACCTGCATGCTGGCGTAGACGAACAGCTGCAGCACCGTGAACGTCGCCAATGCGACGCTGCCGATCCCGAAACGCTGCACAGCGAGTACGCCGGCAACCCCCAGGCTGCTGCGGTGGAAGATCGCGAGGAAGTAGACGCTGACCCCGATCCCCCACACCAGCCAGGGGCGTCGGGCCGGGTCGCGCAACAGGTTCGGTCGGTCGACGGGTCGGCTCACCCCGCGGCTCCGGCCACCACGGCGCTCACCCCGCGGCTCCGGCCACCACAGCGCTCACCCCGCGGCTCCGGCCATGGCCGCGAAGGTGTGCACGTGGCGTCGTACCGCGTCAGTGACCGCCTCCTGGTCGGCCGACCTGACGGCGGCCAGGATCGCGGCGTGCTCGGCTACGGCAACGTCGAGCCGGGTCGGGTCGTCGCTGACCAGTGCGACCCCCATCCGAAGCTGGCGATCGCGCAGCAGGTCGTAGAGCCGGTTGAGGATGTCGTTGCCGGCAGCCTCCACGATGGCTCGGTGGAAACAGCGGTCGGCGCTGATGAACGCCGTGACCTCACCGCGGCGAGCGAAGGAGCGCATCTCCTCGAGCAGCTCGGCGAGCCGATCGGCCAGCGGCGCGGGCCGGGCCAGGGCCCGCTCGACCGCGTGCACCTCCACCAGCAGCCGCGCCTCGATGACGTCGCTGACCTCATCGACCGACACGGGCAGGACCAGGGCGCCCTTCTTCGGGTAGAGCCGGACGAGGCCCTCGCTCTCCAGCCGCAGCAACGCCTCACGCACGGGGGTGCGGGACACGCCGATGGCCGCGCTCAACCCACCCTCGGTGAGCAGGGACCCACCCGGGTAGCGGCGCTGCAGGATCCCGCGCTTGACGTGCTCATAGGCGCGCGTGGTCGCGGAGGCACCGATGAGTACGTCGGGATTCATGATAGATACATCTTAGGGCACGGCCTGGTGGGTCCCTCAGGCCCCGCCCGGCCTCACATCGCCAGGGCCAGCGCCGGGTCCTCCAGGATCGCCGCGACGTCGGCGAGCACGAGCGAGCCGAGCTCCCCGTCGACCAGCCGGTGGTCGAAGGACAGCGCGAGCTGGGTCACCTGGCGCGGGCGAACCTTGCCCTTGTGCACCCACGCGGCCTCCCGGACCTGCCCGAAGGCCAGGATCGCAGCCTCCCCGGGCGGCAGGATCGGGGTGCCGGAGTCCACGCCGAAGACGCCCACGTTGGTGATCGAGATCGTCCCGCCGAGCATGTCGGTCGGCGGGGTGCGGCCCTCCCGCGCGGTGCGCGCCAGCTCGCCGATCGCGACGGCCAGCTCGGCCAGGCTCAGCTGCTCGGCGTCCTTGATGTTCGGCACGACCAGCCCGCGCGGGGTTGCCGCCGCGATGCCGAGGTTGACGTAGTGCTTCACCACGATCTGCTGGGCCGCCTCGTCCCAGGTGGCGTTGATCTCCGGGTGGCGTCCGACCGCGAGGATGAGCGCTCGGGCCACGACGGCCAGCGGGCCGATGCGCGCCCCCTCGAACTCCCGCCGGGCCCGCAGCCGCTCGATCAGCCGCATCGTCCGGGTGACGTCGACGCTGACCCACTCGGTGACATGCGGTGCGGTGAAGGCGCTGCGGACCATCGCCTCGGCGGTGGCCTTGCGGACCGACTTGATCGGGATGCGTACCTCGCGCTCGCCGCCGGCCCGCGTGGCCCAGGCCCGCCCGGCCGGCACCAGCCCGCCGGCCGGCACCAGCCCGCCGGCCGGCACCAGCCCGCCGTACGACGCCAGCCCCGTGTCGGGACCCAGCCCGCCGCCCTGCGCCGCCCGCTCGACATCGGCGCGGGTGAGGACCCCGCCCGGGCCACTGGGGGTGACGCGGGCCAGCTCGACGCCCAGGTCCTTGGCAAGCTTGCGGACCGGGGGCTTGGCGAGTACGCCGTCCTGCCCCTCGCCCGGCGAAGCAGCGCGTGGCGCCGGCGCCGGCGCGACCACGCCCTGCGCACGAGCCGCCGGCGCCGGCGCTGCGGACGCCGGCGCCGCCGCTGCAGCAGCCGGCGCGGTCTCGCCACGGCGGGGCCGGCGTCGTGCCTCGGTCGAGCGCGGCCCGTAGCCGACCAGCACCGAGGTACGCCCGCCCGGGGCCGGGCCACCGATGAGGCCAGGCTCGACCGCCTCGTCCTCGCCCGGCACGCCGATCTCCGCCGGACCCGCCGCGCCGACACCCACCCCGTCGGGGGCGACCGAGATGATCGGCGCACCGACCGCGACGGTCTCG